>NZ_CP072801.1:927187-1236250 GCF_017901135.1 Thiothrix litoralis
AAGGCGTTCTGTCCGGCTGCCACCATGCCGGGGATTTCCAGCACAAACTGAGTGGTTTGCTTCAATATCAACGGGGCAAGCACCACCAGCACCAAGAGCAACGCCAGCGCAAACAGGCTGAACACCAGCACCACTGCCACAAAGCGGGGCAGTTTGTAACGGCGTAACCAGTCCACCGCCCCGTCCAATAGGTAGGCAATGATGATGGCTGCCAACAAGGGCGCGAGGGTTTGCCCGGCGAATACAATCATCCCCAAACCCAGCAGCAACAAGAGTGCGAGGATAGCGACTTGAGGGTTGGAAAAGTGGCGGGTATACCAGTTGTTCAACAGTGTAAGCATAAAATATTGGTTTTCTAATCTTGCCGGTTTGATGTAGGGGATACTAGCAGACAACCCTGAAAAATGTCATAAACCCCGTTCACCGTTAACATCTGTTTGATTGGATAATGGAGAGTTTACTTATGTGGATGCCCTTGCTCGCCGTGTTGATCGGCTTTGCTTTATTGATGTGGAGTGCTGATAAATTTGTGGAAGGTGCTGCCGCCGCCGCCAAACATCTTGGTGTGTCTACCTTGTTGATTGGGATAGTGGTGGTGGGGTTTGGGACATCTGCCCCGGAAATGGTGGTGTCTGCGTTTGCGGCCTTGGATGGCAAGCCCGCTCTGGCACTGGGGAATGCTTACGGTTCCAACATTATTAATATTACGCTGATTTTGGGTTTGTCCGCTGTGTTTGCCACGATAGCGGTGCATTCCAGTATTGTGCGCAAGGAAATGCCGATTCTGTTGGGCGTCACCTTGCTGGCGGGCTGGCAGTTGTGGGATGGCGTTATCAGCCGCAACGATGCGTTGGTCTTGGTGCTGTTGCTGTTTGGCATCATGGGCTGGATGGTGTACGCCGCCAAGCGTGGCAAGCAGGATGCTTTGAGCAGCGAGGTCGAAGAGGAAATGGCCGAACACCCCTTAACACCGAAGGCGGCGACGCTGTGGTTGGTGGTGGGTTTGTTGCTGTTGATGGCCAGCTCAAAAATGTTGGTATGGGGTGCAGTGAGTATTGCTCAGGCTTTTGGTGTCAGTGAATTGATTATCGGCTTGACGATTGTGGCGTTTGGCACATCTCTGCCGGAGTTGGCGGCTTCTATCGCTGCTGCACGTAAAGGCGAGGCTGATTTGGCGCTGGGGAATGTGGTCGGTTCCAATTTATTCAATACCTTGGCAGTGGTCGGTATTGCGGGGTTGATCTCACCGATTCAGGTCGCGCCCGAAGTATTGGGGCGTGACTGGGGTGTGATGTTGGCGGTTACTCTGGGCTTGTTCATTATGGCGTATGGCTTCAGGAAACCGGGGCATTTGACCCATTGGGAAGGGGGCGTGTTACTGAGCGCTTACTTTGCTTATACGGGGTGGTTGTTGTACAGCGTAGTTGGCTAAATTTATAGCTTCATTTGCGTCTTATCCAGTGGGACCTGATCCGGTTGCCTCAGTACACCTGAAACAACTGCCGATGATGATTGGTATGGGCGCAAATCTGGCAATACTGCCGCACGGTATTGCCATCCGCCGGGTAGTGGAAATGGCTGCCACACGCCTTACAACGGGCCTGCTCCAAAGGAATTTCCAAGAGGATTTCCGCGCTGTCCATCCGCTCCATCTGCCTGACCGTGACTGCATCCCGCTCACAAACATCCACACAAATCCCACACCCGGTGCAACGTTCCGCCTGAATTTGGTAAGCCAGCGCCTGCCCGTCTTCGTGCTTCGCCAATTGCAGCGCCTGATGTGGGCAAAGCTGCACACAGGCATCACAGCCGTTGCAGTTTTCCACGCTAAATGTCGGTATGAGGGGGATTGGCGGCAATGCCACCGGTGCTGCCATGCTTTGCTCGGCGGAAAACGTGAGGGCTTTGCGTAAAAACTGACGGCGGTTGATAACAGGCGTGACTTTCACCGCCGGGGTATGCCCGACTAACGCCGACTCGGTACAAGCTGCGACACACAAGCCGCAGCCATCACAACGCGCCGTATCTATCTTCAGGCTGGCGTCATCCAACAGCCATGCTTCATGCGGGCAAGCATCCACGCAGCGAGTACAGCTTGCCACTTCGCAATGGCTGTGGACGCAGCGTTCGGCGATAACCTCCGGGATCGTCCATTCCCGCTTTAATTGTTGCAACCAACCCAGTGATAAACTCATGGCTTACCAGCTTGGCGCAACGCCGGGGTAAAACTTCACCGGCTGGGGCTGCGATACCGCGAGTTGTTGCGCCCGTAACTGTGCTTCGATTGCCTCATGGCTCAAGCGCGGCACACCGAGGGTTTCCGCCAGCACGTCACGGGTGTGCTCGACATACACCGCCGTTTCCTGCGCCAATTCGGCATAAAAGGCGGTGGCACAGCGTTGCGCCACCCGTTGCGCAAACGGTAGCAGCCAGCGCAACAGGTGTTCATCCAGAAAGCGGGCAGCTTCTGCCAACCGTTGCGGGTTATGCTCCGTAGTGGATTTTTCCAGCAGGAAAGCCACGAACAGCAATTGGTTCACCAGATGGTCATCCGCCATGACGCGCCAGTTGGGGACTGCCAAGCCGTGCCGCGCATACCATTCGCGCACCTCGAACATCGGTTGTTGACACACCAGTTCCTCATCGTCCAGCCACACCGATTCCTGCGGTGAACTGTGAAATTTGCCGTGGAGGTAAATATCAGCGAAATCACAGGCCAGTTCATCGAATTGCTGGTCGGAAAGAACCTGTTCCCGCGTCAATTCGGTGGCGTGCAAATCCGCCAGCAATCGCAAGTTATTGGCTATATCCAGCATTACTTGGGCTCCTTGGGGGCTGCATCCTTGGGTTCATCCACGCGCCCGTTGCTGTGGGCGATAAACACGATGGAAGGGTTGGTCAGTTCCGGGTTTGCCATGCTTTTGACTTGGCGTACCAGCTTATCTTTTTCGTGCGGCGCCATGGCTTTGGTGGGGTAAGTGGCGTCGCGCAGTTTGTCGATCGGGCCGATGTCCAGCACCCGCATCATGCACGCCATCACGCAATACGGCTTGCGCCCGGCATCAATCTCATCCACGCACATATTGCATTTGGAAACGATGTTCTGTTCGGGGATAAACTGCGGCGCACCATACGGGCAAGCCGCTTCACAACGGCGGCAGCCAATGCACAGGCTGGAATCAATGTCGACGATGCCATCTTGCTTGCGCTTGTAAATCGCCCCGGTCGGGCAAACCGGCAAGCACGCGGGTTCGGCGCAATGGTTGCACGACATATTGACTTTGTAGGCATACACCGCCGGGTAAGTACCGCCTTCCACGTACATCACGCGGCGGAAACGCGGCCCCGGTGCTAGGCCGTTTTTGTCCTTGCAGGCGATTTCACAGGCGCGGCAGCCGATACAATCGACATTGTTGTGGATGAAACCGAACTGCTGCTCAGGTACTACCGGGGTATAGACTTCTTTCTTGTGGCGCGTGATGGCCTCCTTGAGCGTAGCCTTGTCCTGTAATACCGGGTTTTTGGGTACTGGTTCGTTTGCCATAGGGAATTCTCCTCGGAATATTACAGGTCACGCCGGAACACATGGCTGCGGGCAGTTGCCAGCCTGTCCCAACCGGGTTTGTGGGCAAGGTCGGTTTTCTGGATGCTTGCCAGCACCGTGTTGTAGGCAAACGAACCAGCGGGGCTGGGTTCATCCAGCGTCAGCATGTCGGGGTTGCCGGAACGGTCGATGCCGTTTTCATCCAGATCCAGCCACGCCCCTTCGTAGATCACCAGCACACCGGGCATACAACGTTCGGTCACGTAGGCAGGTACGACCACCTTGCCCCGGTCGTTGAACACTTCCACGGTATCGCCGGTCTTGATGCCGAGTTTTTTTGCGTCGGAAGCATTGATGGTGACTTCCTGTTCATAGGTTTCACGCAACCAGCCGATATTGTTGAAAATCGAATGGGTACGGTGGCGCGGGTGCGGTGAAATCAAGTGGAAGGGGTGCTTGGCGGTTTTTTCTTTTTCACCCAAATATTCCCACGGCTCAATCCATTTGGGGATGGCGGGGATTTCATACCCGTAAGCGGTTTTGGTCCAGTCGTCGTATTGTGCCAATTGCCCCGAAAAGATTTCGATCTTGCCGGAGGCGGTAGGCCACGGTATGCCTTTTTCCACGTTATCCTGAAACGCAACGTGCGGGCGATCCAGCTTGAATTTGTAGATGCCGTATTTCTGGAATTCCTCCCATGACATATCGACGTGCTGGTGTGCCATCACCTTGTGTTCCCACCATTCTTGCAGGTAAGCGTTATCCACCGCGTCGTTGTACAGGAAGTAATCGCGGTTGGCTTTGGGGTTATAACGCCGCCCGAATTGGTCGCCACCCAGCCGGTAAGCCAATTCGGTGTAGATTTGCAAGTCAGTCTTGCTCTCGCCCATTGGCTCAATCACTTTGGGGCGGTGGATGTAGTAATGCCCCTTGTACCACGGCAGTGCCACGTCATGGCGTTCAAAGTGGGTCGCTATCGGGAACAATACATCCGCGTACAGGCCGGATGGGGTAATGGTGGAATCATTGCACACCACCAAGTCCAGCTTGTTGATCGCTTTGATTTCCTTGTTGATATTGGTGAGCTGGTTAAACCAGTCCGAGCCTTGCCAGAAAATGCCGCGAATATTGGGGATAACCCCATCGCCCGCCTTGCCACCCGGCCATAAGCCGATTTCCTCGCGCTTCACATTCGGGTAATTCAGCACGCAATGCGCCCAGCGGTCAGACTTGATGGATTCGTAAAACACATTGGCGAATTCGTCGTAAGGGTAGGCGACACCTTCTGCGTGCCATGCCTTGCCGATGCCTTCCGCACAACCGCCGAGTATGCCGATATTACCAGTCATGGATTGCAAGGCGGCTGCCATGCGGTTGTATTGCTCGCCATAAGCGTTACGCCCCGGTGCCCACGAGGCTTTGAGCGCGGCAGGCTTGGTAGTGGCGTACAGTTGTGCCAGTTTTTTGATGTCATCGGCGGAAACACCGCAAATCTCCGCTGCCCATTCCGGGCTTTTCGGGGTGTTATCGTATTTGCCGAGGATGTAATCCTTGAAGTTTTCCTTGTCCTTCGCCCAGTCCGGCATTGTGCCAGCATCCATGCCTTGCACAAATTTGTTGATGAAGTTCTGGTCTTGCAGGTTGCTGGTAAAAATGTGGTGCGCCATCCCCGCCATCATCGCCGCATCGGTATTGGGACGGATCGGAATCCACCACGCATCATAAGCGGCAGCAGAATCCGTGTATTGCGGGTCAACCAGCACAAACTTGCAGCCGTTCTGTTTCGCCATGCGCATGTAGTAGAAGGTATTGCCACCGTGGAAGGTATACGCCGGATTCCAACCCCACATAATGATCAGTTTGGAATGCGCAAACGTATCATCTTCGTTGCCGTCTTCAATCGTGCCGAAGGTGGTTTTTGAGCTGAACTTAGTGCCTTCGTAGGAGGGGACTGACCACGAACTGGTACGGCAGCCATACATACCGAGGAAGCGCCCCAGCAAACCCTCGATCTGGTCGGACTTGTGCAACACGCCGTAGGATGCGCCCGCGTAACTCTGGTCGAGCAGTGCCGTGGGGCCGTATTTGCTTTTCAGCTCTTCCATCTTGCCCGCAACATGATCGAGTGCGGCATCCCATGAAGCGCGTTTGAACTTGCCTTCGCCGCGCTTGCCGGTGCTGATCATCGGGTACAGCAGGCGTTCTTGCGAATACAGGCGTGAACGGTAGGAACGCCCGCGTAAACAGGCGCGAACCTGCGGCTCTTCAAAGGTATCCTTGCCGAATTCGCCGCCGCGCTGGTAACGCCCGTCGTCGCTGGACAGGCGCACGATCACGTCGCCTTTTTTGTGTGCTACCAGCATGTGGCGTGAGCCGCAGTTGTGGGCGCAACTGGTGACGACGGTGGTGAGGTCGTTGTCGCGGGGGTAAGGCTCATACGCAAAGGCTTGGGCTTCCTTGGGCTTCAGCGTTAGGCCACCCGCTGCGATGGCAGCAGAACCCATAGCCGTGGTTTTGAGGAAGCTGCGCCGATCCATTTTCAGGGCAGATTTCAACTTATCTTGCCAGTCTTGTCCGCTCATGGTTTGCTCCCTTCAATCAAAAAACGTAGGTCGGATTCGGTAGGACGGTCTTTCGCCCAGTCGGGGGGGGCGCTTGCTCCCGGCCACGGATGACGTGGGTAAGGGAAACTGGTGCGATACCATGCGCGTCCGCCGTGGCAGCCGTAGCAAGTATCCCCACCGTTAGTGGTTGCTTCCTGTTCAATCGCGGCGGCGTTGAGGAAATTGACTTTATGGCGGTTGGTGCGGATGGCTGCATGGCAGAGCAAACAGTTGTTCTGGAAGGCAGCGCCGCTTTCATGCCAAGGCCCCGGTAACCCCATGCTCTGGTAGGGGAATTGCCCGTGGCACATCAGGCAGGTATTCGGGTCAACCATTTTGCGCATGGTTAAATTGGTAGGGCTGTCTGCTGCCGTGCCGGACACTTCGTCGCGGGGGTTATTGCCCTGATGGCAGGTGGTGCAGCTCATATTGGCGACTTTCTTGATGAAAGGTGCGGTCAGGTGGCGTTGGTGGAAGGTCATTTGTTCGCCTTCGTAGGTATCCAGTGTTTGGTACCAAGCGAGGGTATTGGCTGTTTTCAAACCGGCAGGTGAGGCGTCGCGGACGTTGGTATCCAGCACTTCCTGATGGCATTTCAGGCAGTCAGCATCGCTGGCCTTGTCGATGGCAGGTTTGAAATGGATGGGGTCGTAGCGGGCACGATCATAATCGGCAATCGTTGCCGAAGGGATAGCAGCTTGTTGTGCTGGTGTGTCACTGCTTGCTGTTTCGGTTGTTACTGGTACTGATGTTGCCTGTGCTTCATTGGCTGGCGCGGCAGTAGCTACTACTTTTTCTGGGGGTACTATGGTGCTTGCGGCAGTTGCGCCTGAATCGGTCGGTAGTGCAAGCGATGCACTGTTGGTGTTGGTGGTGAGATAGGAGGTGAATGCCCAGACAATCACGCCAATGAGGGCTATTGCGCCAATCCACCATTTGTTCTTGCCTGAATTCATGAATGACTCCTTTGGCTGTTCCCTGTTGAAAAATCCCCCTCCCCCGTGCGAGGAGGGGGAGAGGTAACGAGGTATTACAGGTTTATTGTATTGGAGGTGTCCAGGTTTGCCCCTGCATCCCGGACATGCCGTTCATGCCACCCATGCCTTGCATCCCGGACATGCCGCCCATTCCTGACATACCGTTCATGCCGCCCATTCCTGACATACCGTTCATGCCGCCCATTCCTGACATACCGTTCATGCCGCCCATTCCTGACATGCCGTTCATCCCGGACATGCCGCCCATTCCTGACATGCCATCCATACCCTGCATCCCTGACATACCGTTCATGCCACCCATTCCTGACATACCGTTCATGCCACCCATTCCTGACATACCGTTCATGCCACCCATTCCTGACATACCGTTCATGCCACCCATTCCTGACATACCGTTCATGCCACCCATTCCTGACATACCGTTCATGCCACCCATTCCTGACATGCCGTTCATCCCAGACATGCCGTTCATCCCAGACATGCCGTTCATCCCAGACATGCCGCCCATTCCTGACATACCGTTCATGCCGCCCATTCCTGACATGCCGTTCATCCCAGACATGCCGTTCATCCCAGACATGCCACCCATCCCAGACATGCCGCCCATTCCTGACATGCCGCCCATTCCTGACATGCCGCCCATGCCTTGCATCCCAGACATACCACTCATGCCTGCTTGGGTAGGGATCCAAGCCCAAGCCCAGTAGCCTGTTTGTTGACCGCCCATGCCCTGCATCCCGGACATGCCGTTCATACCACCCATTCCTGACATGCCTTGCATCCCCGACATACCACTCATGCCATCCATGCCCTGCATCCCAGACATGCCGTTCATGCCGCCCATGCCCTGCATCCCCGACATGCCGTTCATACCGCCCATGCCTTGCATCCCGGACATGCCGTTCATACCGCCCATGCCTTGCATCCCGGACATGCCGCCCATTCCTGACATACCGTTCATCCCAGACATGCCATCCATGCCCTGCATCCCCGACATGCCTTGTTGTTGGTCGGCAAACGCTATAGGTGCAAGCAGGACTGCGCTAACCATGACTACCAGAGCCTTTTTAACTAATTGTTTCATGATGAAAATTCCTCCAAATGGATTTATAAGTTTGATACAAAAAACCTTACTCGCCGTTATGCCAGCCCCGAATGTCATAGGGGGACGTCATACCGGGATGAGTGAAGGGGGAAAACCAGTTGCCCTGATTTTCCAGAAAATGAAGAGACTGGGGATAAGGTTGCTCCACTCCATGCAACGCGGCGGAATACCACGCGGCATCCTTGTGGACTTCCGTGATGACAGGGGCAGTGGCGGGTCGTTCCGCCGGATTCGTACCTGCGATATAGGCAGGTTCTTCTGCCTGTGCAGTAGCAACCAGTAGTGTAAACAGGGTGGTTTGCATCAGGGGGTAGATGAAATAACACATTCGCATATTGGGTTGTCTCCTCTCGCTATCCTTGGCTCATAGGCTTTAAAGCAGGAACTGTGCCATACGTGGAAATTTTGATGTAAGATACTGGTATTGTTATTTTTATTATTTATTTTCAGTATTGTCGAGTGAGTATTTTAGCTGGATGATCATGACATAATGTCATTCACTGCGTGACATTATGTCATGGAGGTGGATTTGCCAGACATTTTGTCATGGAGTGGATTACACTTACAGGATTGCTACCAATGAACCTGTGGGTGTGTATGCCTGATTCAATGCAGATATTTTACCAACAACACTTGAGCCGCCGCTTTATTGCCTTCCTGTTTGGGGTGCTGGGGTTGGTGTCGGTGTGTTTCTTGATGATGTTTTATTATTTCTACAATGCCCAGATTACCGAAGAGCGCACTCAGGCTTCCCACGCGGTCAGCCTGCTGCTGGAATCTTCGTTGGAACGTGCCATGTTGCGCCGTGACCTGCCAGGGCTGCGGGACATCATCACCGATCTGGGCAAACAGGAAGGGGTTCGCGATGTCATGATCCTGAACCCGGCGGGGGAGGTGCGTTTTGCCTCCCGACCGGAACGGCAGGGGCAAGCGGCGGCGCAGGTGATCCAGCAATTTTGTCCGGGGTGTACGTCTGCCAGCCTGCCCATCGAGCCTGTGACCCGTTTTCTGGTCAGTGATAGCGGTGGGGAAATCCTGCGCACTTTCCACCCGGTCAGGAACAGGTCGCCATGCATGGAATGTCACGGCAGTGTGGCTTCCCACCCGGTCAACGGCATTCTGGTGGTCGATTACGACGCAGCCTCTATCCGTCAAAAGGGGTTGATGAATATTCTGGTACTGATTGGTGCAGGCAGTATTGCTGTTGTGTTCAGTGCGGGGGCGGCATGGTGGTTCATGCAGCGTTACGTTTTACAGCCGGTCAAGCGTTTGAATAGCGCCAGCCAAGCTTTGTCACAGGGGGAACTGGCGACCCGCGTGCCGGTCGCGGGGCGTGATGAAATGGCGAACCTCGCCAACACCTTCAACCACATGGCGGAACGCTTGCAACACAGCCATCGCGTGCTGCAAAGTCGCGAACAGTTTTTGCAGGGGCTGATTGATGCCGTACCCGATGGCGTGCGGGTGATCGACCCGTATTACCAGATTGTGGTTGCCAACCGTGCCTATGCAGAGCAAAGCGGCTTTACCTCGCCCGCCGAGCTGCGCCAGCAATATTGCTACAAGGTGGCACACCAGCGCGACACGCCGTGCCCGTCATCGCTGCACACCTGCCCCTTGCAAGTACTGGATGCCAGCCACTCCAGCCTGAAATTCATGGAAACCCTGCAACGGGCGGATGGTTCTCTGCTGTCTACCGAGGTGTATGCAGCCCGCCTGCCACTGGCACCTGATGACAGTGCAGACGCCGAATGTTTGGTGGTGGAATCGGTGCGCGATCTGGACAAGGCAGTGCAGTATTCGCATGAACAAAAACTCGCTTCACTGGGCGAATTAGCGGCAGGTGTTGCGCATGAAATCCACAACCCGCTGGCTTCGGTGCGTATTGCCTTACAGGCGAGCGGGCAGATACTGGATGATTCGCCGGAAGATGTGGCGGAACTGAAGGACTACCTGCATCTGGTCGATGAGCGGGTGGAGCAATGTCTGGATGTCACCCACCGCTTGATGAAACTCGGCACACTCGCCAGCGGTCACCCGGAATTGGTGGAAGTGAACACCGTTATCCGCGAAACCCTCTCCCTGCTGCGTTTTGAGCGTGAGCAGCGCGGTATCCACGAGCGGCTGGAATTGGCTTCCGGCAACCCGCGCATTCTTGCCGCCGACAATGATTTACGCATGATTATCCTGAATCTGGTGCAGAACGCTTTCCATGCCATGCCGGATGGGGGGGAACTGCTGGTGGGGAGCGGTTATCAGGGCGACAATATCGAAATCCGGGTGGAAGATACCGGAACCGGCATTGATGACGCGGTGTTGCCACATATTTTTGACCCTTTCTTCAGCCGTCGGCATGACCAGCGTGGTTCAGGGTTGGGTCTGACCATTACCCGCTCACTGGTCAACCAGCACGGCGGGCAGATTGGGGTAGCGGCACACGCTCCGGGCAAGACAGCTTTTGTCCTGTCTTTCCCGGATGCCGATGCGCTCAGTAAGGAGGTGGCATGATTCCCCTGATACTGGTGGTTGATGACGATGTGACCCTGAACCGGCTGATGGTGGGGCAATTGAACCGCATGGGCTACGCCGCTACCGGAGTGCATTCCTGGGCGGAAGGGCAAGTGTACCTGCAACAGCACGACCCGCATCTGGTGTTGCTGGACTGCCAGTTGCCGGATGCTCGTGGTAGCCAGATTCTGCCGCAACTGGTGACGGATTACCCGGTCGTCATCATTACCGCCTATGGCAGCGTGAAAGAAGCGGTCGGCGCGGTACGGGCAGGGGCGGCGGAATATTTGCTCAAACCCATCAATATGGATGAGCTGGAAATGGTGATCCGCAAGACGCTGGATACCCACAGCATGAGGAAAGAATTCCTCTACCTCAAGGAACAAGTACAAAAACGCAAATCTTTCATGGTCGGTCAAAGCCCCGCCTTGAAGGAAGTGGAAAACATGATTGGTGCGGTTGCCCCCAGCATGATGACCGTGTTGGTTCAGGGTGAAAGCGGCGTCGGCAAGGAGTTGGTAGCCCGCGAAATCCATGAGCGTAGCCAAGTAGCCAAGCATAGTTACGTGGCGCTGGACTGCTGCACCATGCAAGAAAACCTGTTCGAGTCCGAATTGTTCGGGCATGAAAAAGGCGCATTTACCGGCGCTGACCGCCAGAAAAAAGGGCTGATCGAAAGCGCCGAAGGTGGCTCGCTGTTTCTGGATGAAATCGGCGAAATTACCCCAGCGATTCAAGCCAAGCTGTTGCGGGTGCTGGAAACTGGGCGCTACCGGCGGCTGGGCGGAACCCGTGACCTGAGTGCCAATGTGCGGGTGGTCGCCGCTACCAACCGCGATTTGTTGGCAATGTCACAGGAAGGCACGTTCCGCGCTGACCTGTTTTACCGCCTGAATGCGTTCACCATCTACGTGCCACCCCTGCGTGAGCGCAAGGAAGACATTCAGGCGCTGGTTGATCATTTTATCAGCAACCACGACTTTTCACGCCGGGTCAACAAGCGCCTGGGTGACAAGTCGCTCGACAAGCTGCTGGCTTACCCATGGCCGGGCAATATCCGCGAACTGAAGAACATGGTGGAACGCGCCATTATACTTTCCGGCGATGCAGCACGGATTCAGCCGGAACACATTACCCTCAGCAGCTTTGGCAGTGAAGTTTCCCCGACAGCACTAGCAGCGAATGCCCGCAAGGGCGTACACCTGAGTTTTGAGCACACCCCCACACTGGACGATCTGGAAAAGCATTACCTGCACCTGTTGCTGGATAAGTATGACGGGCATCGGGGCAAAGTGGCGCGTGCCTTGGGTATCAGCGAGCGAAATGTATACCGCTTGTTGAAGAAGTACGATTACATGGATGCCTGACCCGGCAAATAGTATTAACATTTAATAATATACTGGAATTGCGTTAGAATACCGGCATGGCAAGAATTTTCATTTCCGCAACCCACAAATCCTCCGGCAAGACCACGGTTTCGATTGGCCTGTGTGCGGCTTTGCGTGCGCAAGGCTCGATCGTGCAGCCTTTCAAGAAAGGCCCGGATTACATCGACCCGCTGTGGCTCGGCGCTGCCAGTGGTCGCGCTTGCCACAACCTCGATTTCAACACCATGACGCCGGGTGAAATCATCCAGACCGTGCAGCGTTATTCCCTGAATACCGACATTGCTCTGATCGAAGCCAACAAGGGTTTGTACGATGGTATGGCGTTGGATGGTTCCGACAGCAATGCCGCCATCGCCAAACTGACCCGTTCCCCGGTGGTGCTGGTGGTGGATACACGCGGCATGACGCGCGGCATTGCCCCGCTGCTGCTCGGCTATCAAGCATTTGACCACGACATCAATATTGCTGGAATCATCTTCAATCGCGTCGGTGGCGCACGCCACGCAGCCAAGTTGCGCGAATCGGTGGAATACCATACCGACATCAACGTGTTAGGCGCGGTGCAAAACAACCCGGAGATGGAAATTGAAGAGCGCCATCTGGGGTTGATGCCCAGCAACGAGAGCGGTGAGGCGGAGGCGCAAATCGCGCGGATTCGCGATCTGGTGGCAGAGCAGGTGGATTTGGATTTATTGCGTGGGATTGCGGCAACGGCGGAAGAGGGCGTATGCAATACGCCCCTACCCTCTGATCGTAGGGGCGTATTGCATACGCCCTCTTCACATTCCCTCCTTCGTATCGGCATCTGCCAAGACCCCGCCTTCGGCTTCTACTACCCCGGCGACCTCGAAGCTTTGCAACAAGCTGGCGCGGAACTCGTCCCCGTCAATACCCTGACCGATACGGCACTGCCCGACATCGACGGCTTGTTCATCGGCGGCGGTTTCCCCGAAACCCACATGCAGCAACTGGCGGCGAATGTTGCCATGCGCGAATCCATCCGCACTGCCATCGACAACGGCCTGCCAACGTATGCAGAATGTGGCGGGCTGATGTACCTTTCCCGCAGCCTGGTCTGGAACGGGCAGCAGGCGGCAATGGTGGGCATTATTCCCGGCGATGCGGTGATGCACCCCAAGCCGCAGGGCAGGGGTTATGTGAAATTGCAGGAAACCGCTGATATGCCCTGGCCAGGTGGTAATATGACCCACACCATTAATGCCCACGAGTTTCATTATTCGCGGCTTGAAAATTTGACCGCGACGGGTAAATTCGCCTACCGTATGCAACGCGGAACCGGCATCGACGGTCAACACGATGGCTGGATTTACCGCCATTTATTGGCTTCTTACACGCACATGCGCGACACTTCCCAATTCCACTGGGCGCAGCGTTTTGTAGCATTTATTCGACAAACCACTAGGAAAACAACTGCATGATCACAGTCACCCCTGCTGCTGCTACTCAAGTTCTTACTGCTTCGGTAGAAGGTAATGCCATTGGCCTGCCGTTACGCATTGCTGTCCAGAAAAAGCCGGATGGCGGTTTCCATTACCTGATGGGTTTCGATGACCAAGCGCAGGCTGGCGACCAAACCATCGCATCCGAAGGTGTCAGTCTGGTGGTTGCAGCAGAATCCCAGCCCTTGGTTGATGGTATGACGCTGGATTATGTTGAAATTGACGGCAAATTAGAGTTCGTATTCATCAACCCTAACGACCCTAACTATCGCCCACCGCAGGTATAAGCCCATGCAAGAAACCGTCGTCAAGTTACCGATTCCCACCACGCTGAAGCAGCAAGCGGAGGTTGATGACGAGCTTGCGTCGGCTTCCCGCAACACTTACTGGGCGAGTCAAGAAGGCCGCCCGGTGATTGATCTGCCGTGGCAAGCACAAATCAGTTTGCTGATTCTGTTTTTTGTGTTCACGGTGATTGGAGCGGTGTATTTCTGGACAACCAGTAGCAGCAGTCAGGATAGTTGGGTTGCGCCCGTGATGACGGGGTTATGGGGCATATCAGGTGTGGGTGTGTTGCTGCTGTTGTACTGGCTCTGGCGGGAATTTTCGCGCTTTGGTACAGAGTTGTCACGCTGGGCGATTCGCTTACGCAAAGGCGATCTGAGTGCACGGATGCACATTTCAGGCAAAAGCTGCCCCTCCCGCAAGATACGCGAGCAAATCAACGCCATTACCGAGGATTACCACGCCCTGTCGCGGATGCAGCAAAAGCGCATGAGCCGTCAGGAAAAATACCTTGCTCAGAAAAAGCGCCACCTTAGCGTGCTGTACGAAGTGGCCAGTTGCGTCAACCGGGCGGATAGTCTGGAAAATCTATTCAAGCGTTTTTTAGACACGCTCAAGGATGTGATCAAGGCGGAAGCCGCGACGGTGCGTTTGCTGGATCGCGAGGGCAAGCTGCGGCTGGTTTCCAGTATCGGCCTGAATGCCGAAGCGGTGAAACTGGAGGAAACCTTGCCCTCCCCAAGCTGCTTGTGTGGACACGCGGCGCTTGACCGCGACATCAAGGTACGTAGCGATGTGGCAGAGTGTAACCTGATCATCGGCCAGCCCTTGTGTGCCGGGGCGCAAGATCTGGAGATGCTGGCGATTCCGTTGCAATACCGTGACAAGGTGCTGGGCGTTTACAACCTGTTCATTCGTAAAGGGCGTTACGACAAGCTGGAAGATGATGAACTGTTGCTGAGTATCGGGCAACACTTGGGCATGGCTATCGAGAAGTCCAATAGTGACGAGGACATGCGTACCCTGTCGATCATGGAAGAACGTACCCGCATGGCGCACGAATTGCACGATTCCCTCGCACAAACACTTGCCAGCTTGCGTTTCAAGGTGCGTTTGCTGGACGACTCCTTTAACCGGGGGCACGAAGCTGATATGTGGCACGAGTTGGAGGTGCTGGAAAATACCATCGACGAAGCCTACGCTGAGTTACGCAGCCTGATTACCGATTTCCGTGCGCCGATTGATGGCAAAGGCATCCTGCGGGCGGTCGAGCGCTTGACTGAACGTTTCCGCCAAGAGACGGGGATGGAAGTGTTTTTCTACCATAATTGGGCGTTGAAAGACTTGTCCCGTGAGGCGGAAGTGGAAGTGATCCGCATTGTACAGGAGGCGCTCACCAATATCCGTAAGCACAGCCAGGCTTCCACCGTGCGCTTGTTGCTGTTCAGCAATGAAGAGGGACGTTGCAGCATTCTGGTGGAAGATGATGGCGTTGGTCTGCCTGACCCGCTGCCTGAGCCAAACCCGACGACGGGTGAACACATTGGTTTACGCATTATGCAGGAACGTTCCGAGAAGATTGGCGGCGAGATACAGTTTGAAAGTGAACCGGGTGAGGGTACACTGATACAATTGAATTTCGACGCACCACCGACCAAGAAGCTGTCTGACCTCTTTGGAGCTCAGCCAGTTGCCTGATGATCACCCTATAATAAGCGACCCCACATGAACGAAAAAGTATTGCTGATTGACGACCACACCCTGTTCCGTGCAGGTCTGGAAGATTTGCTGACCCGGCGGGGTATCCGCGTCGTGGCTGCCGTCGGCAGTGGCGATGAAGGGTTGATTGCTGCCGCCAACCTTGCTCCCGACATCGTATTGCTGGATATGCGGATGCCGCAAATGGACGGTCTCAGCGTCCTACGCCAGTTGCGTAAAAACAGCCCCGATCTGCGCGTTGTCATGCTGACCACCAGCAGCAACGAAAACGATTTGGTGGAAGCCTTACGCAGTGGTGCACGCGGTTATTTGCTCAAAGACATTGAGCCGGATGATTTAGTGGTGGCCTTGCGCGAAATCGTTGCGGGCAAGACGGTGGTTGCGCCAGAACTTGCGCCGGTCTTGGCGAGGGTAGTGCAGGGTGGTGATGCACGTTCCAACGAAAACAAGATTCCCAACCCGTTTTCAGAGTTGACCCCGCGTGAATACGAGATCCTCACCCTGTTGGCGGAAGGCCAAAGTAATAAGGTGATTGCGCGTAACCTCGGTATTTCCGACGGCACGGTCAAGCTGCATGTGAAAGCCATTTTACGCAAACTGAACGTCAGTTCGCGGATTACAGCAGCGGTCATGGCGGTGGAACACGGTATCCGTGTAGAAGCGGCTAACGCCGATCACTGATTTAATCTTGCCATTTGATAGATGATTAGCATGTCTCAGAAAACATTTGCAGCGCTGGTCGCTGATGCCTTGCCCCATATCCGTGAATTGATGCCTTGGGATGTGGATGAAATGCGTGCCACCCACCCGGAAATGCTGGTCGTCGATATCCGTGAAGCGGATGAGTATAACGCCGGGCATATTCAGGATTCCTTGCATGTACCGCGAGGAATCTTGGAGGCATCGTGTGATTGGGGGTATTCCGACACTATCCCGACTTTGGTGCAAGCGCGTGACAAGCCCGTGGTGTTGGTGTGTCGTTCCGGGAATCGCACGGCTTTGGCGGCTTTGACCTTGAGCTTGATGGGGTATCAGCAAGTCTATTCCATGAAAACCGGGGTGCGCGGTTGGAATGATTACGAGTTACCGCTGTTTAACCCAGCCGGTGAGCCAGTCGACATTGATTGGGCGGAAGCAGAGCTGAGTCCGCCAGTACGCCCGGAGCAACTTGAACCCAAAACCTGAGTTCGGGTATGATAAAACATTTATGTGTTTTTTCTGCAACATTTAAATAAATTCAACGGTTTTTTTGTCTCTTTACTGATACACTAGTGGCGCTTTGTGTACAAATGTCCCTATTTAAGCAGAAAAAGTCAGGAGAACTAGCATGAATCGAACTAACCACACGGTACTCTGGTGTACGCTGATACTAGCGCTTGGCGTATTGTTATCCAGTTGTTCAAGCCTCTCCGATATCCCTGATACGGTATCCGGTCTGAACCCGTTCCAACAGCAGGAAGAAACCAAAACAACCCCGTCAGAAACCGCGCCTAGCTATCAGGAAAACCCTGATGCACCTCCTGCCGCTATCTGGGTGGAATCCAAACAACCTGCGCTGCGGCAGCAGCAGGCTGTTGAGGTTAACGTGGGGGATAACAAAAAATGCACGACATTCTGTGCCTTACCACTGCGTAAACCACCTGTCGCCAATTAACCCTTAATCTTCCACTCCCGTATTTACGAGCTGCACGACAGCATCGAACACCCTGCCTTATGCCGTGCCCATTCCGGGCGTTTTTCGGCAAAAACTGCCTTTACAGGCTGCTCATCATAAGGGCGGCGTAACACTTCTAACAATTCCTGCAACATCCCATTATCGCCATGGGCGGCTTGGTCTATCGCTTGCTGGGCGAGGTAATTACGCAGCACAAAACGTGGATTAACCGCATTCATGCGGGCGCGGCGCTCGGCTGCTGGCAGCTCATCCTGTTGTAAACGCTGGCAATATTGCACCAACCAGCTTTCCCATGCCTGTTGGTGTTCTTGCCGCCAGTCATCACGGTAAAACGCGGGGTGCAGCGGTTCCAGCGAGGGGTTTTGCAGGTCAATCTCGGCGAGGTTGCGGAAGAATAGCGTCATGTCCACTTCTGCCTTGTGTAGCAATTCAAACGCACCGTTGATCCACGGCGCATCTTCATCCGACAACTCACGTATGCCGAATTTGGCGGCAAGCATTTCCCCAAAGGTTGCGCTGTAAGTGTCGGCGTAAAGCTGTGAACCGGCTTCCAACACGCTGGCATCGCTGATCACCGGCTTCAAGGCATCACGCAGGCGGGCAAGGTTCCAATGACCAATGTAGGGTTGTTGCCCGTAGCAGTAGCGTTTGCCTTGGGCATCGGTGGTGTTGGGTGTCCACATCGGGTCGTAATCTTCCAGCCAGCCGTAAGGGCCATAGTCGATGGTCAGGCCGAGGATCGACATATTGTCAGTGTTCATCACACCATGCACGAAGCCGACCCGCATCCAGTGCGCAATCATTACCGCTGTGCGGCGGCAGATTTCGAGGAACCATTGCCCGCGTTTGGCTTGGGTATCGCCTTGCAGTTCGGGGTAATCGCGGTCGATGGTGAAATCCACTAGTTGTTCCAGCAAGCCGATGTCACCGCGTGAAGCAGGTAGTTCAAAGTTGCCGAAACGGATGAACGACGGGGCAACACGGCAGACGATAGCGCCCGGTTCAATGGCTGCATGGCCGTCGTAGAACATGTCACGCAGCACGCCATCGCCGGTTGCTACCAGACTCAGGGCGCGGGTGGTGGGAATGCCGAGGTGGTGCATGGCTTCACTGCACAGGAATTCGCGTACCGAGGAACGCAGCACGGCACGCCCGTCCGCGCGGCGCGAATAGGGCGTGGGGCCTGCGCCTTTGAGTTGCAGTTCCCAGCGTTCGCCGTTGGCATTGACAGTTTCGCCGAGGCTCATGGCACGCCCGTCACCCAATTGGCCTGCCCAGCCGCCGAACTGGTGTCCGCCGTAGCAGGCTGCGTAGGGTTGCATTCCCTCCAGCAGTTGGTTGCCACCGAAGACTTGCGCAAAATCGGGGTGCTTAATGTCGGCCTCTATCCAGCCGAGCAGGGTGGCGACTTCCGGCGAATGTATCAGCAGGTGCGGGTCGGCGACTGGCGTAGGTTGCACCTCTGACCAAAGCGCATTGTGGACTTGGCGGGGGAGTTTGAAACCGTCGGTATCACCGGGCAGTTCACGCACGAAACGGTTGTCGAAATTCAAGGGATGCATGGGAAATCCTGTTGGTGTCAGGCTTCCAAGCAGAACAGATGGGGGCGGGTGTGTCGAGAAGCCGTAATGGGTGGGGTGGATTGTGTTTGCGCCATAAAAAAGGGAGCACTGCTGTGCTCCCTTAACGCCATCATTGGCAATGTTATTGTCGGCGAGGAGGATACTTATTATTTCAGTTCGTCAGCCGCCAGTGGTTTGAGTTCAGCCGCTGCACTGGCGACGGTTTTACGCAGGTCTTCCGGCATGGGGATCAGACCTTTGTCTGCCAGATAGCCATCATCGCCCCAAGCTGCATCGCTGGTGAATTCAGCGAGGAATTCTTTGATATTTTTCACTTGTTCAGCATGTGAGTTTTTCACATACATGAACAAGGGGCGGGAAACCGGGTAGCTGCCATCAGAAATGCTCTCAAAGGTAGGCGCTACGCCGTCGACTTTGGAGCCTTTCACTTTGTCTTCGTTTTGTTCGAGGAAGCTGTAACCGAAGATACCTAGGGCGTTAGGGTTGGCATCCAGTTTTTGCACGATCAGGTTGTCGTTTTCGCCCGCTTCGATGTAAGCGCCGTCTTCACGAACGGTGGTGCAAGCGGCTTTATGGTCTTTGGGTTTATCCTTGAGGGCGTCCAAAGGTGCAATGCCTTTACAGCCGCCTTCCATGACCATTTCGGAGAAAGCGTCGCGTGTGCCGGAGGTGGGTGGCGGGCCCAGTACTTCGATTTTCGCATCTGGCAGGGCAGCGTTGACTTCTTTCCAGGTTTTGTAAGGGTTGGCAACCAGTTCGCCTTTGTCGTTTGGAACGTTTTTCGCCAGAGCCATGAACAGGTCTTTCATGCTCAGGTCATACTCAGCCGCTGCTTTGGCATTCGCAATGGCGATACCATCGAAGCCGACTTGCACTTCAGTGACTTTATCAACGCCATTCTTGATGCAATCATCCAGTTCGCTTTGTTTCATGCGTCGTGAAGCGTTGGTGATGTCGGGGGTGTCGATGCCCGCGCCAGAACAGAACAGTTTGAAGCCGCCGCCTGTGCCAGTTGATTCAACTTTAGGCGCAGAACTGCCGGTTTTCTTGGCAAACTGCTCAGCAACCGTGGTGGAGAAAGGATAAACGGTGGAAGAACCCACGATTTCGATATTGTCACGGGCTTGTGCAGCGGTAGCAGACAGTGCCAGAGCAGCAGCAATCGTAAGAGCAAGTTTCTTCATTTGAATGTCTCCAAAGTTTAAGTCAATATTGGGGTCAATCCGTAGAAAGACTGAACTGCTGCGTACTCTAAGCGTTTAATATGACAGCTTTGTGACAAGCTTAAAAAAAGGAAAATTAGGATGAAGCTATTGCGGCGGTCAGTGCGCCTGACCCGGTTGGTATTGCATGTTTTGAACGGGCTGGTGCTCACCCTGTTGGTGGCGGGTGTGTGGCGGATGTCGGCGGATGCGCCATTCTATCAGCGACTGGTGAGTGGGTGGTTGCGTAAAACCGGGCAAATCTTGGGGGTGCGGGTGAGGGTCATCGGCGAACCTGTCGGGCAGGCGGCGCTCATGGTGTCCAATCACATTTCATGGCTGGATATTGCGCTGTTGGGTGGAGCGGCTAACGTGCGTTTTCTTTCCAAGCAGGAAGTACGCCATTGGCCAATCATTGGCTGGTTGGCGGAAAAGTCGGGTACTTTATTTATTACGCGCGGGAAAGCAGGCGCGGCGGCGGCGGCATCAGCCACCATTTTGCAAGCCTTGCAGGCGGGGAGGGTCGTGTTATTGTTCCCGGAAGGCACGACGACGACGGGTAATGATGTACGCACGTTCCATGCCCGCTTACTCGCGTCAGCCTTTGAGGCGAATGTGCCGGTGCAGCCGGTGGCGTTGCGGTATCCCGGCGCTGATGGTTTGACGCACCCGCTGGTTCCGTATGTTGAGCAGCAATCGCTGTGGGATAACCTGAAAAGTTTGCTGGATGAAGCAGAAATTCAGGCCGAAATCCACTTCTTGCCATTGCTGCAAACGACTGGGGTCGACCGTAAAACCTTGGCGGCAGCGTGTGAACAGCAAGTCCGGGCGTTGGTAAAACGGCCTGCATGACTGGATTTTTGTGCGTTGCAACCGTAAGCTCTGGAAATTGTTTTGACAGGAGCGCGACATGGCACAGTGGGTACGTTTTACAGCCGAGGGTGAAACCCGTTTTGGTACATTGGTACACGGCATCATTACCGAATATACCGGGGATATGTTTGCTGGCAGTACCCTGAGTGGGCGCGAATTTGCGCTGGCGGCTGTCAAGCTGTTGCGCCCGTGCGAGCCTTCCAAGCTGATTGGCTTGTGGAATAATTTTCAGGAAAGGGCGGTGGTGGAAAACCTGCATAAGCCCGAACACCCGCTGTATTTCCTCAAGGCCGCCAACAGTTTTGCTGCTGATGGCGAGCTGATTCCACGCCCGGTAGGTTACAGTGGCATGGTGGTTTTCGAGGGTGAATTGGGGATTGTGATCGGCAAACGTTGCAAGGGTATTGCGCTGGAACAGGCTTCCGAACATATTTTTGGTTATACCTGCGTGAACGATGTGACCGCGCGTGAGTTGCTGAAACTTGACCCGGCTTTTGTGCATTGGACGCGTGCCAAGAGTTTTGATCAGTTTGGAGTGTTTGGCCCTAGCATCGCTACCGGGCTTGATCCGGCAACGTTACGCGTGCGGGTGGAGTTGAATGGTGTGGAAAAACAGAATTACCCAGTTGCCGATATGTTCTTTTCCCCCGATGAGATCGTTAGCCGCATTTCACATGACATGACGTTGGAAGCGGGCGATGTGATTGCTTGTGGTACATCCGTCGGTGTGTGTGGCATGGCTGATGGTGATACGGTGGTGGTCAGCATCGCCGGAGTAGGCGAGCTGACCAACCGTTTCGGGTAGGCTTATTATTTACGGTTTAGTCGATCCGTCAGCGCATACAGTACGCCAGAAATGACGAAGGTCAGGTGGATGCCGACCATCCAAGCCATGTCCTCAGTCGGGGGGGCGTGGATTGAGCCTAATGCCATAAAGTTTTTGAGCAGGTCAACCCCGGAAATGGCAACGATAGAGCCGATGAGCTTCAATTTCAGGTCACTGAAGCCGATATGCCCCATCCAGTCGGGGCGGTCAGCGTGTTCGTGCAGGTCATCCATTTTGGAGACGAAATTTTCGTAGCCACTGAAAATGATAATGATCAACAAGTTCATGATCAGCGAGATATCGACGAGAGACAGTACGCCGATAATGATGTCGTCATCACTGGCAGTCAGTATGGTAGTGGTTAATACCCACAATACTTTCCCTGACTTCACCAGTAATACACCCAAGGCTACGACCAAGGCTAAATACACAGGCGCGAGCAACCAGCGACTGGTAAACAGGAAATGTTCAAAGAGATGTTCGATCTTTTTCGCGGCGCTTTTCATGATATCCCGGTTTATTGTGTTGGTAAAAAAGGGATGCAATCATAATTTGTGTTGCACGCTCCGGCAATAACCCATAGCGGCCTGCCACAAAATGCGGGATGATACGCGGCTTACCCCGATTTACTGACCTGCGATGACTATGGATTTCGATCATTCTGAACTGTTGACCATTAAGGATTATATCCGCTGGGGCGCAAGCCGCTTTGCTGACGCCGAATTGAGCTTTTCACACGGGATGTCTTCCCCGTTTGATGAGGCGGCTTATTTGGTGTTGCATACCCTGTATTTGCCGGTGGATACCCCCGATCTGTATTTTGATAGCCGTTTGACCCGTAGCGAACGCGCTGCGGTGGCTGAGATTATTCAGCAGCGGATTGAAACCCGTAAACCAGCGGCCTACCTCACCCATGAAGGCTGGTTCCTCGGTTTGCCGTTTTACGTGGATGAGCATGTGCTGATCCCGCGTTCGCCGATTGCGGAATACATCGAAAAGCATTTCGCACCGTGGATTGCAGAGCATGAGGTACATCATATTCTGGATTTGTGTACCGGTAGCGGCTGTATCGGCATTGCTTGCGCCTACGCTTTCCCCCATGCACGGGTTGATTTGGGTGACATTTCGGCGGAAGCGTTGGAAGTGGCGCGGATCAATATCGAGCGCCATAACCTTGCTGGTCAGGTAGAAGCACTTGAGTCTGATTTGTTCGACCATCTGCAAGGTCGCCAGTACGACATTATCGTCAGCAACCCGCCGTATGTGGATGCGCAGGACATGGCTGCCTTGACCCCGGAATTCTTGCATGAGCCCGCCGCTTTGGCGCTGGCATCAGGGGATGATGGGCTGGATCATACCCGCCGCATCCTGCGTGATGCCGCCAAGCATTTGACGGATCACGGCATTTTGGTGGTGGAAGTGGGCAATAGCCAATACGCCCTGCAAGCCGCTTACCCGGATGTGCTGTTCCATTGGCTGGAATTCGAGCGCGGCGGTGATGGGGTATTCCTGCTCACCGCCGCTCAGGTGCGTGAACTGGCGAACTAAGGTTTCAGGCGGTACGTGTAGTAAGACGCATCACCGTCCGTGCCTGCATAAGGATAGGTGGTGGTGTCGCCCGTGTTATTGACGTTATTATTGACATTGTTGCTGGTGTAGCAATTGATCCTTTGCGCATCGGGCAGGTTGTTCAGCGGTGTGAAACCTTGCGATAAGGCGGCGTTCATTGAATTGCTGGTGACGGTGAAAATATTGATCTTGCCGTCAGCACCACCACAGAAGGCCGGGTACGCACGCCCGTCCATCCCGCAACTGCTGCTGGTGACGACTGCACCACCGGCTTGCAGTTGACGCTGCATTTCTTCTAACGGTATGCCACCGCTTTCACATTGGCGTGAACCCTGATATTTGTAAATGTCCACGTAAGTAATCGGCATGGGTGTCGCGGCGGGATACGTTGGCGTTGCCACGCCCCACGGACTCCACGGGTTGACGTAAGCGCCTGTCGGAACACAGGCGCTGAGGAATAGGCTGGACAACAAGGCCACAGCCCCAAGGTGGATAGATGACATAAGTGGCTCCTTAATAAAAAAATAGGCAGTGTCATCGCCGAATTTAAGCGTTTGATGATAACTACCCATTTGAGTGACTGGAACTGTTTTCAGTTCCAGCTTGCTGGATTAATGGTTCTCGGGGTGCTTACTATCCGCGCATTTACCTCCAGAACGTGATGGATAACGCATTCCCCGTAGGGTATGACGCTCGCCTCTGGTATTCTTTACACCATATCCACACCCCCATGCCTGTCAGCCGGAGCATAACATGACGCATTCGAGTTACCCTGTCGAACCTGGAAATCGTAACCAAGGCGGCACTACCATCACTGAAGACGGCGTGAATTTCTGCGTTTTCTCCCGGCACGCGGAGCGTCTGGAATTGCTGTTGTTCGAGCGTGATGACAGCACAGAACCTTTCCAGGTCATCGAATTGGATCCAGATACGCACCGTACCTTTTTCTTTTGGCACGTATTGGTGCTGGGTCTGCCGATGGGAACTTGGTACAACTGGCGTGCCCACGGGCAGGGCGACACCCGCACCACCGGTCGCCGCTTTGATGGTGAAAAAGCCTTGCTAGACCCGTGGGCGACCACGATCAGTGACCGGCTGTGGAATCGCGAGGCCGCTTCTCTTCCCGGTGATAATGTCGCCCAAGCGATGCGGGCGATGGTGCAGAGTGATGTTTACGATTGGGAAGGTGATACCCCGTTACACATTCCGTTGAGCGAGTCGGTTATCTATGAGATGCACGTGGGCGGCTTTACCCGGCATCCTTCCTCCGGGGTCGAGCATCCCGGTAGTTATGCTGGCGTCATCGAGAAAATTCCCTACTTACAGGCACTGGGTGTTACCCACGTGGAGCTGCTGCCAGTGATGGCGTTCGACCGGCAGGATTTACCGCCCAAAACGGCGTCGATGGGGTTAAGCAATTACTGGGGTTACAGCACGCACAGTTTCTATGCACCGCATCCGCATTTTGCGGTGGAAGCGGCGCGTGCCCGCGATGAGTTCCGCGATATGGTCAAGGCATTGCACCGCGCAGGCATGGGCGTGATTCTCGATGTGGTCTTCAATCACACCGCCGAGGGCAGCCCGTTTGGCCCTACCATCAATTTCAAGGGACTCGGCAACGAGATGTTTTACCACTTGGACTTCATCGACCGGAGCCGCTATCGGGATTACAGCGGCTGCGGCAATACCGTGAACTGCAATCACCCGATGGTTAGCCGCTTTCTGGTGGATGCCCTGCGCTATTGGGTGGAAGAGATGCATGTGGATGGCTTCCGCTTCGATCTGGCGAGTGCGATGGCGCGGGGTGAGGATGGCAACCCCCAGTACCATGCGCCGATGCTCTGGCATATTGAGCTATCCCAGTTTTTGAGCCAAACCCATATCATCGCCGAAGCATGGGATGCTGCCGGGCTTTACCAGTTGGGGGATTTCCCCGGTTTCCGCTGGGCGGAATGGAATGGCCTGTACCGGGATGTGATCCGCGCTTTTGTGCGTGGTGACACCGGACTGGTTCCTGAAGTCGCTACCCGTATGTGTGGCTCCAGCGATTTGTATGCTTCCCGTGGACGCTTGCCGTGGAACTCGATCAACTTTGTCACCTGCCACGACGGTTACACCCTGTGGGATCTGGTCAGTTTTGAAGGCAAGCACAACGCGGCCAATGGCGAAGACAACCGCGACGGTCATAATCACAACTTGAGCGCCAACTACGGGGTGGAAGGGGCTAGCGATGACCCGCGTATCGACCGGCTGCGTCGTCGTCAGGCGAAAAACCTTGTCGCCATTTTGCTGCTTAGTCAGGGCGTGCCGATGCTGCATGGTAGCGACGAGATACTGGCTACCAAACAGGGCAACAACAACACCTATTGCCAAGATAATGCCTTGTCTTGGCAAGACTGGAATCTGGTGGAACGCAACGCCGACATGCTGGCTTTCGTGCAGGGCATGATCCGGCTACGGCGTCGCCACCCAACCTTAAGCCGCTCGCGTTTTGTTACCGGTCAGCCCAGAAATGGTCATGACCTGCCCGACATTACTTGGCATGGAACGGCACTCAATGCAGCACCGTGGAACGACCCGGATGCCCGGCACATTGCGTTCACCCTTGCCGGTAGCAAGCCCGACGAACCCGCGCTGCATATCGTGCTGAATATGGCGGTGGAAGCGCAGACGTTTGCATTGCCACCGTTCCCCGGTCGGCAGTGGCGACTCGCTGTCGATACCACCACCGCACCGGGGGTTTATGAACCCGCTGAACAACCCATCATCAGTGCGAACCAGCTCACAGTGGAGGGACGCTGTGTGGTGGTGCTGGAGTCCCACTGAGGCATTAGCAGCAGGAACGGGACAAGGCCATGTGCGCTGCGCCCAGTAACGGCGCTTCAGGGTTCAGCGACAAGCGCACCGGAATGTGCTCAATCGCCCGCGCCATGCGCCCCTTGTCGAGGAAGCCTTGCATGAACAAGCCGGTTTCCAGTGCTGCCCGGATTTTTGGCGCGATACCGCCGCCGATGTAAATACCGCCGCGTGGCAGGCATTTCAGCGCGAGATTGCCCGCCTCGCTCCCGTAAATACGCACGAACAAACGCATGACTTCGGTGCATAGCGGATCATCGCCTTGCAAGCCATGACGGCTGATCACGGCATTGCGGTCTTCGTGCAACATTTCAGCTTCGATGGTGGCATTTGGTGCGGCATAACCAGATGCCCGCAGAAAATCATAAAGATTGCCGAAACCGTCACCCGCCAGAATGCGTTCGCCGCTGACGTGACCGCCAAAGCGTTCACGTAAAAAGACCAGCAAGGCGTCCTCTTGAGAAGAATTGGCACCGAAATCGCAATGCCCGCCCTCAGTTGGCATGACGATGTGACGTTGGCCATCCCACGCCATGATCGCTTGTCCTAGCCCCGTTCCCGCTGCAATCACGGCGGCATGTCCGGCTTGGGGGGCGGCGTGCGGATTCAGTTCCACGAATTCGTCAGCGGCTAAATGCAGCATTCCGTAAGCGGCCGCCTCAAGGTCATTAATGAGGTACACATCCTCAAACCCAAAGTCTTCAGCCAGTTTGCCTGCATCAATCACCCACGGCAGGTTGGTCGCATTGCAACGCTGCTGCTGGATGGGGCCAGCGATACCGAAACAGGCGCGTTCAGGCCGCAACGGCGCTACGGCGGCTAGAAAAGAGGTGACCAGATCGCCAAAACGTTCATAACCCGAACTCGGATAGACAGCCTTGTGAACCTCTTCCAGTGATGTGCCAGCGGGCTTGGTAGCGTTCACCCGGTACAGGCATAAAACTGTCTTGGTGCCGCCGACATCCCCTGCGAGTACGTGTTTCATGGTGCTTCTCCTGTATTATTGTTGAGCAAATGCGCCAGTGCCGCCACGATGTGATTGGCAACCTCTGACGGCGGGCATTGGTAAAATTCGCTCCAGGCAATGCCCCGGTATTGATCATAATCAGCCGTCTGTTGCGGGTGGTTCTGCTGCCAAGCCAGCCGCACGGCGTGGCCGATAATGACGTCGATGAACAAGGTATCATCAATGCGCAATGCCGGATTCTTCCACATCACCACCATCAGTACCTGCAAGGCTTCGGTATACAACTGGCGGCTGTCCGGTGCGGGTGTTTTATGCAGGATGTGCTCGACCCTATCCTTGAAAAGTTTTTCGCCGCGCGTCATGTTGGCGCATAGCTTGTGGTCGAGGCGCAGTTTCGGATTCCACTGATCACCGATGACCAGACCCATGCTTTGATTGACAATATCCCAGACGCCCTCGAAGAAACCTTCGCGATAGCGTCCGATGCTGCCTTGGATGGAACGCCATTCATGCCAGTTGGCGACATCCGCAAGCTCAGGGTTCATGCTGGCGTCAAACGTGACGGTGAGCATACGGCTTGAATCCGACGATACCTGCATTTGTTCGCGTTGCAGCAGGGTATCCCTCGCGTCCTGAAAATGCTCCAGCACGTCACGCACGGCTTTGGCGACTTCATACGGCGGCATGATCATTAAGACATCCATCGCATCGCTGATCGACAAACGCTTTTCGCGGCGCAAGCGTACCGCAATCAATTGCAGCAATTGCCCGGTGCGGATCAGGGTCATGTTGTCGAACAACTCCGGGTGCGCCCGCAACAACAAACCCAGATTGAGGATCAGTTCCTGAGTCAGAATCTGGGCGCGTAGGTCATCAGGGTTGAACTGGCGAATGGCTTGCAACAGTTCGTCTGCCCCCATTGGGCGACGGAATGTCGAGTCGCGGCTGTAAGAGCGCGACACACTTAGCGCCTTCTGGTGTACCACGATCTCGGTGGCAGCACCTTCAAGGTTAATGTCATGCTTGCCCAACACCGCTGCGCTGAGCCGGATCAGTTGCCAGTGGCGTTCCTCGCAAGCGCGGACATAAACCTCTTCCAGCAGGTCGCGAACCCGCGCAGGTTGGTCATCCATGTCAAGCAGGCCGGTATCGAAATCGAGGCCGTGGCGTGCTTCCAGTTGATACAAGGCATCGAACTGAACCTGCAAGTCTGCCCGTGTCGTCATCAGGCGGATCAGGTGAGTGTCGCCCAGCAGCAAAGGCTCAACCTGATCGCTGAGGTGCTCTTCGTCGTCGGTGATTGGCAATAGTATGAAACAGGGGCGGTCGGTCTGTGCGCCGCTGTCATCTGGAAACTGGTAGCCGTGCAGGCTATCAATGCGTTCACGTCCGGCGGTCGGCAGAAAGTTGGCAACACGCCCAAGCTGAACAGGGGTATCACCGACTTGCCCCTCGCGGCATTCACTCATGAAATCGAGCAACGCCGCGCTGCCTTCTGCCGTTAACATGCGTTCAGTGACGACCAAGACGACCAATGGCCGACCGGGGGCGTCCCACTGTTTGCTGACGTAGGTAAGCAGCATCTTCAAGCGTTCGACCAGCATGGCATTGTCGAGCGCCAGATAGAAATCATGCCGGTTGATGAAATGCGGCTGGAACAAGATGCGCTGACCGTCGAAGGTATAAAGGAAGCTGGTCGCCAGCCCGCGCAGGTGACGCAAGGGGCGTCCGCTCAGGCCGAGACGTTCGTTACGACCAAGCTGGCAGTAAGCATCCGCCAAGGCCGTGGCTTCATGGATGATGACAGGCAACACTTCGTTACGCGTCTCTGCCTTGATGCCTTGTGCCTCCAAGCGCAGTTTGATGCTGGGCGAATCGGCTAGCAGCGCAAACTGCACCCGGCGTCCGCGCCGTTGCCCAATTCGCAGACGGCGACCCAGTGGGTCGATGTCGGTCACGTCCAGCAGGCCATCCTGAATCAGTGCGCCGAGGATATACAGGCTTTGCGCCCATACCAGCGGCACATTTTCGTTGGGTTCGCGATCCTGACTGTGGGGATTGCTGCGTTCCGCTGCGATACGCTCCGCTGGAACCCGGTACAGCTCTGGCAATAGCAAGTCGCCGTCACGCTCGACCAGCAGGTTTTCCAGTTTGTCGCGGTAGATTTTCGCCTGCTTTTCATCGCCACGAAACAGGTGATGCAGCAGCAGGTAGGTAAAGAATAACGGCCATTCGCATTCGATATGCTCGAACTGCAACATCTCCTCGGGTTCGTAATGCAGGCGCTGGTGATCTTCGATCACGGTTTGGTGGCCGTCGCGCAGGAAACGCTTGCACCCGTAACGGCCTTCCAGCTTGTTGACGACTTCCGCGACGGTTGCTTCGACGAGGCTTGCGTCTTCGACGGCGAAGGCCGGGTAGCCGACGATGCTGAGGGTGGCGGCATCAACCTCTTTCGAGAGGGATTCGCTCGGCAGACTGGATTCAAGGGTGATGCGGGCGCGGGCTACCTCGTCAGGCACGACGTGTATGACCGATGCTTGCCCGCCGCCAGCGCCGAACAGGTTGAAGCCATTCAGTGCTTCCAGCGCGGCTTTCGCCATGCCGACTGAACTGCTGTTGATTTCGGCAATGCCATGATTGATCTTGTTGCCGCGTTCCCAGATGCCATAGTCCGGCGTGCGGTAGGCGCGACCGATGTAGTGCACCAGATTCTGCACGAAACTGACTTCATCAAGGGTAAAGGTAATGCGTAAACCGGAGGCGGTCATCTGCGCCAGCATTAGCAGGAAGAGGGACGTCGCGTCGAGTTGCAGATGCCCCCATTCATCATCACCCACGACGGGATCACCGCTGCCGGTGTCGTATTTGGCGTGCAGGGCATCGAGCGGGTCTTGCGTCTGTTTGAAGCATTCCACCTTGGAAGACTGACGCATCATGGCGATTAACAGGCCGCGCATGAGCTTGACCACGCTCTGTTCCAGTAGCACGGTGCGTCCATCGCTTTCATCAAGACGGCGATAAGCCAGACCTAGCCCCCAAGCGGCCAGAATGCTGTACACATTGTCGCGTACCCAAGCGTCGGTGTAATCGCCGTGCGCGGTGATAGCCGTGCTGGCCGGTAACAAGCCGGTGATCGGATGTTGGCGCGACAGGATGATGCGGGTTACTTGCTGGTAATAGTGATCCAGTTTGTCGAGAGAGACGCAGTTCATGGTAGTTTGATCTTTAAGTTAGGTTTCTTGGCTGACAATCTACACGTTGACGGCATTTTTACAAACATTTTTGGGTTGATGTTGTTGCCGTGGTTGTGGCATCGCGGCGGGGCAGTTAGGGCGTTTACTGCCGCTGGTGTGTTGGTGAAGTGGGATTTAATACGAGGCTTGCCGAAACACCCAAGGCTGCAATAAACGCCGGATCGTGCGAAACCACCAGCAATGCGCCGGGGTAATCTGCCAAAGTTTGCTCCAGTAATAAGCGTGAGTCCAAATCCAGATGGTTGTCGGGTTCGTCCAACAACAGTAAGGTGGGGGCATTTTCCCCGATAAGTACCGCCAGCAGAGCGACTTTCAGGCGTTCGCCCCCGCTCAGTTCGTGCAAGGCCAGACGCAAACCTTGCAGGCGTTGCAGTTGCCGCACCCAATAGAACGGCACAAGCCAGCGGATACTGCCGCTGGTGGGTGTGAAATCTTGCGCGAGAAGGGTAAGCAATACCGATTTGCCTTGCCCGTTGCGTCCGACCAGCCCGGTCAATCCGTCGGTCAGGGTGGAGGAAAGCGAGGTAAATACCGTTTTGGTTTGACATCCTCCCCTCCCTAAAGGAAGGGGATTCCTACTGCATTCAGCTAGATAGTGTCTGACCGAAAAAGCCTTCCTGCCGCCACGAGTGCCCAATTTTAGTCCATGCAGCCGTTTTCCCCGCCACCTTCTGGCAAGCACGAGGGTAAAACGCTGGGTTTCAAGGCATGGCTGGCAGCGCAGGCTTGCCTTCGGTGCAGGGGCTGCCCTGCCTTCCCGGCATTTTCCCTCATCGGTCGGCGTTGTGGGGTGGTTCAGGCGGCTTGGCGCTGTCGTCGGCGTTCATCCTTCTGCAAGGCCTCCAACGCCCTGGCCTGTAAAATGGCCCCGACCTTTTGCAGGTTCCTGCCCACCACCGCCAGTGCCACATAGCGCTTGAAGCGTTCCAGCCCCCGGTCGGGGCAATAGTCCAGCCCATGGACTTCCAGTGCGTTGATGCCGGATTCCACCGCTGAGTGCTGGCGTCTGGCCTGGACAAACGCCGGGTCGGTTTCACGGGCAGTGTCCGCCTGGCTCCAGCGGCCCTTTTTCGGCAACACCACCCGGTCGAGCAGTTCGGCCAGTTCGCGCTGGTTGGCCGGTGAGTGGAACCCCTTGTCAAAGCTGCACGCGCTCAGGGAGGGGAACAGCGCTTTGGCTTGCTTAACCATGGTCACGGCAATCTCACTGTCGGGGCAGTGTTGCATCACTTGGTGGTGGAGGATGAAGCCGTCAGCCGATTCCATCACGCACACGTTCAGGCCCAGCTCCACCGGCACACCGGCTTTGCCCTTGCTGAGCCATTCGCTGTAATCCTCGAAGAGGGAGAAGATCTTGTCGCCGTGGGGGATGGTTTCCCCGTCCAGCACCCGCCGCCGCACCAGGTCAACCTGATGCCACCCGTACCCCAGCCAGCGCTGGAGGTCGTTGCCCGACCGGCTGTCCAGCAGGCTGAGGGGCAGGTCAGCCACCGTTTCCTCCACTTTCGACAACAGCGCGGCGCACAGGCCCAGGTAGGTGTGGTGGGCGTCACGGATGGCCTGTTGCCGGGTGGCCTGCTTGTCCGGGTCTTGGGAGCTGGAGTGCTTGAGCTTCTGCGCATGACGGCAGGCTTTCTTCACCTGGCGGAGATTGTACTGCCATTGCCGCCAGCGGCTGTCGCCGTGCCCTTCACACCAATCGGCCACCGTGCGCACCGAACAACGCACCGCGTCGTACAACAGGTTGATGTCGGTCGGGTAGTGGATGTTGCTTTCCACCACGAAGGAGTCACAACGGGCGCTCAGCGGCGCGGCTTTTTTTTTAGCAGCTTGTGACCGGCCTCCACCACCAACTGGTTGATGCGTTGCAGGCTGGCTTCGTCCACCAGAGCGGCGTTGTCCTTGACCGTTTGCAGCTTGTACTCATCGTCATCATCCCAGAAACCATGCCCCAGCATCTGACGGATGCTGCGGTGCTGGTTCGCCATCTCCAGCAGCCGGTCATAGTCCCAGTTCAGGTTCACCCGCAATGTCGCCAGCACCAGCGCATTCCACAGATCCATGCCGGGGCGTCCACGGCTGGCGTCCACCTCCGCCGGAACCCGCTTTTCCAGCACCGCAAACACCGCCTCACGCAGTTCGTCTGTCACATAAATGTATTGCAGCCCTTGCAACACCTGCGGGATGTCGTCCCGCGAACGTGGGTTGAAGGTCAGCCTGCCGATGTCAGCGTGACCCAGGCGAAGTTGGCGGGCGATCACTTCACGCATCGTGTGTCTCCTGCGAAGTTTGGCGGATGGATGCCCTATTTTGCCCTATTTTGGGCGCTTTTGCAGCTTTCTGGCCTGCTTCCGGGAAATCTTAGGGCAAGGAAAACGGGCGTAGCATCTTGATCGGAAAAGGGTTTTAGGGTTTCCGGTCAGACACTAGATAGCTGACTGACTTCGGTGGGTTCCTGCTTCACAGAGCGGCTTAAGGTCGCATCTCCACAGGCTAACAAGCGGTATCCCCGCTCTAAAACATTGATCGCGCCGACATGATCGGCGTTATTTTCATAGTGGCATTTCACGCACACAAACCGCGCTTGCGTCTGACGATTGTCCGCCGCTACATGGTGACATTCGGGGCATTCCTGACTGGTATAATGCGGCGGCACAGCGAACAACATGGCGCCTTTCCATGCCATCTTGTAGTCGAGTTGCCGTCGAAATTCACCCCAGCCTTGGTCGAGAATGGCTTTGTTTAAGCCAGATTTCTGGGCAACGTTTTTACCGGGATTTTCCGCTGTGCCTGCCGCTGACTTGGACATATTCCGTACCTGCAAATCTTCGATGAACACGAACGCGTGGTTTTGGCTGAGCGTGGTCGTCGCCTTGTGCAGGAAATCGCGGCGGGCGTTGGCGATTTGCGTGTGAATTTTTTGAACGTTGGCTTGTGCCTTTTTCCAATTGTTGCTGAATTTTTGTTTGTGCGCCATGCGCCGTTGGTATTTGGCGAGTTTGGCTTGCTTGCCCTTGAAGCTGTTACGCGATTCCATCCATGTGCCGTCGGAGAGCGTCGCAAAACGCGCTATCCCAAGGTCAATACCGATAGCAGTGGTTGCGGGTGTGGCTGGCAATTCCACTTCGCGCTGGGTTTGGATGCTGACAAACCATTTCCCGCCCTTGCTGGAAACCGTGACATTGCGCAGTTCTCCCAACACATCACGGCTGTTGCGGTAGCGTATCCAGCCGAGTTTTGGCAGAAAAATTCGGCTATTGCCTGGGTCGAGCTTGATTTGTTTGGGGTCGGGGTAACGGAAACTGTCACCGCTGCCTTTGCGCTTGAAGCGGGGGAAATCGGCACGTTTGGCGAAAAAGTTTTGGTAGGCTTTATCGAGGTCTTTGAGGGCGTGTTGTAGGGGATGAACGGGGGCATCTTTCAGCCACGGGGTTTCCACACCGTTGCGCCATGCGGTCAGGTGCTTGGCCATTGCGACGTAACCGATGAATTTTTCACCCGCTTCATGGTTGGCTTGCTGCAACGCTAATGCCTTGTTGTAAACGAAGCGGCATGACCCAGCAAAACGGCGTAGTTGACGCTGTGTTTCACCATTGGGCATGAGTTCGTATTTGAAGGCTTGGAGTCGTTGCATCTTCGGAGTGTAGCTAAATAAAGAGCGGCTTGAGTGGGTATTCTGCGTTAAACTGCGCGGATTATCCGACAAAACTACCGAACATAGGGCGGCTTCGCCACCCGCGCTATCCTCCCCGACCTGAAGGACGGGGTTTGCCGCGCAACCTGATCAAATTGTTGGGTTAACTGGGAAAATTGGCAAACCACCTGCGTCATAAGAAACTCCTGACTGTGCGTTAAAAAGCGTACAGTAAGCGGGGAGGCATAGCAATTACGTCAGATTGTCATGCGCCTAAGACTTCACCCTATGAGTTTTGGCAATCAGTTCACCACTCCGTTCGGTCAACCCGAATGGTTCGATTATGAGGAAAAACAATGCAGCTTGAAACCATCTTACAAGCCATTCTGCTTACCGCTGACAAGACCTTGTCACTCGAACAACTAGAAAGTTATTTCACCCCAGAAGAGGGCATTCCCCGTGCTGCAATTCGCACCGCGTTGCAGGCACTATCAAGCGCTTGTGCAGGTCAGAGTTTTGAGCTGAAAGAAACGGCCAGTGGTTTTCGCTTACAAACCCGTGCGGCCTTCCAGCCGTGGGTGCAACGCCACGACGATAGCCGCCCGCCTAAATATTCCCGTGCTTTTCTGGAAACACTGGCCTTGATTGCTTGGCGGCAACCGATTACGCGTGGGGAAATTGAAGAAGTGCGCGGGGTAGCGGTCAATGCCAACGTGATCAAGACCTTACTGGAACGCGACTGGGTGCGGGTAATTGGGCACAAGGAAGTGCCGGGTCGCCCGGAAATGCTCGGTACGACCCGGCATTTCTTGGATTATTTCAACCTCAAATCACTGGGTGACCTGCCGAGTCTGGTGGAAATGAAAGATCTGGATGTAGACAAATTGCAGTTGGAGTTGCTGGGGTAATTTCAGCATTTTGACACCTATGGGCAAGGATTGGGGTGTATATTGTTGCTCCGCTAGTGAAATTAAAGTGATAGAGGTATAGTTAACAATAATAACTAAATCCAAAGGCACTGCCATGTTACACCTCCCGCGCTTCCTGCTGCTTTGGCTGCTGTTGCTCACCAGCGCACATGCCAACCCGCTGTCTCCCGAGCAAGTACCCGAACCCCTCAAACCGTGGGTCGGCTGGGTGTTGGATGGACACAAGGATTTAGCCTGTCCCTACCTTTACAACGCCGCAGAACGCCAATGCGCCTGGCCGGGCAAACTGGATTTACAACTCACCAGCACCGGCGGCACGTTCACCCAACATTGGGAAGTCTACGGCGAAACCCAAATACGCCTGCCCGGTGATGCGCAACATTGGCCACAACAAGTCAGCAGCGCCGACACTACCCCGCTGATCGTCACTGCCAGCGACAGCTACCCGGTCGTGACCCTCGCCGCAGGCAGCCATGACATTAGCGGGCAATTCGTGTGGGACAAACTGCCCGAAGCCCTGTTCGTCGCGCCTGCTACCGGCTTGGTGCAATTAAGCGTCAACGGCACAGTGATTACCACCCCCGAATTCAATACCGCAGGCAGTTTGTGGTTAAGCCGCAGCCCGCAGGAAGCCAGCGAAGACGGCCTCGAAGTACAAGTCTTCCGCAAAGTGTTGGACTCACACCCACTCGAAGTCACCACCACGCTCCAGCTCCGCGTCGCAGGCAAGCAACGTCAGGCTGAATTCGCCCCGGTATTGCTGGACGGTTTCATCCCGCTGCATCTGGATAGCCCCTTACCCACGCGCATGGGGCAGGATGGCAAGCTGCAAGTGCAACTGCGCCCCGGCGAATGGACGCTCAAACTCACCGGGCGTTCCCCCGCCAACCTCACCAGTTTAGCCTTGCCCGCCAGCGCCGCACCGTGGCCAAGCGAAGAGGTCTGGGTATTTGAAGCCGATGCGAGTATGCGTCAAGTGCAAGTCGAAGGCGTCAACAGCGTCGACCCCAGCCAGACCCGCTTGCCGGAAGAATGGGCACGATTCCCCGCTTACTTGATGACCACTGGCAGCAATATGAACCTCGCAGAACAACATCGCGGCATGGCATCCAGCCCCGCACAAGTCAGCTTGAAGCGCCAGTTGTGGCTGGATTTCGACGGCAAGGGTTACACCCTGCAAGACCAATTGAACGGCACGCTGGCGCAACAGTCACGGCTGGAAGTCTTGCCCGACATCCGTTTGGGCAGGGTCAGTATTGACGGCACACCGCAATTGATTACCCAACAAGCGCAAGGGCAGGCGGATGGTGTGGAAGTGCGCCAGCGTGCCTTGTCGTTGGAAGCCGATAGCCGCTATGTCGCCGACCGTTCCAGCCCACCCGTCAGCGGTTGGCAACAGGAATTGCAGCAAGTGAACACCACCCTGCATTTGCCGCCCGGCTGGTTGCTGTTTGCCGCGAGTGGTACGGATAATCTGCCGATGACATGGTTGCAACAATGGAGTTTGCTGGACTTGTTTCTGGTGCTCTTGGTGACAGTCGCCACGGGTTATTTGTATGGCTGGCAATGGGGCAGTGTTGCGGGGCTTGCCTTGTTGTTGACATGGCATCAGCCTGCTGCACCGCGTTTCATCTGGTTGAATTTGCTGGCGGTGACGGCGTTATTGCGTTCGGTACCTGCCGGGGCCATTCAGTCTTGGCTGGGGCGTTACCGCTGGCTGAGTTTGCTGATATTGGTACTGATCGTGTTGCCGTATACCATCGACACGGTGCGCATGGCGCTTTACCCGCAGTTGCAAGGCAGTGGTGGTAACGTTGGTTACGAACAGACTGTGATGTCAGCGGCTGCGCCTGCCGCAGAAGCGGAGATGATGGCAGATCAAGCCACCATGCCTGCACCAGCGCCGCTGATGAAATCCAGAAGCAATTATGCAGCAGATAAAGTGGCGGGCGGTTTGTCCTCACTGGGTTCTTACAATGCGCCTCGCAATGCCAAGCAGCAAGCCAACCTGCGCGATATTGACCCCAACAGCATGATCCAGACCGGCCCCGGCCTGCCAACCTGGCAATGGCAACAGGTGCAACTGGAATGGTCAGGCGTGATTCAGCCCGATGAGCGCATGGGCTTATGGTTATTGTCGCCGCTGGTGCATTCCTTGCTGAAAGTGCTGGGCGTGCTGATTTTATTGGTACTGGCGGCGCGTTTAGCCTTGCTGTCCGGCAATCTGCAAGGCTTGTGGCAAACCGTGCGGCAACCCGGTCACTGGTGGTCAACAGGGCTTTTGCTGGTAGCCGTACCGTGGGTCTTGGCAGTGCCACAACCCGCTTGGGCAGAAACGCCTATGCCCGTAACCCCTGAACCTGAGCTATTACAAACCTTGCAGGAACGCTTGCTGCGTGCGCCAGATTGCGTGCCGGACTGTGCGCAAATCGAACAAATGAACCTGACGCTGGGTAACGATGGTTTGGCAGTACGCTTGCGGGTACATGCTGCAACGCAAGTCGCAGTACCTTTGCCGGTAAGCCAAAGCACCTGGTTGCCGACCACGGTGCTGGTCGATAATACCCCGACCCAAGCGCTGCGCCGCGATGCTGCCCAGCAATTGTGGGTGGTATTGGCGCAAGGTCAGCACGATGTGGTGTTGCAAGGCAGCTTGCCGAGCCGTAGCAGCGTGGCCTTGCCTTTGCCACTCAAGCCGCACCGTGTGACCTGGCAGGGCGAAGGCTGGCAAGTGAACGGCATCCGCGATAACGGCGTGCCCGAAGACCAGTTACAGCTCAACCGCACCGCCGCGACCACCACCGAAGCCAGTTTGCAGGATATGCCGAATTTACCCGCCTTCGTTAAAATCGGGCGGCGGCTTGATCTGGGGCTGGATTGGTACGTGACCACCACGGTCAGCCGCGTGTCCGACAGTGCCGCGCCGATCAGCGTGGCGATTCCCTTGCTGCCGGGCGAACAGCCGTTGAGTGAGCAATTCACCATCAAGGACAATGCGGTACAAATCAACCTCAAGCCACAACAGGACACGCTGGAATGGACTTCGCGCCTGCCACAGGCCGAGCAACTCCAGCTTACCGCCAGCCAGAACAATGCGTGGCTGGAAGAGTGGCGAGTCGCCGCCAGCCCGGTCTGGCACGTTGAAGCGAGTGGCTTGCCCGTCAATGCCTACGAAGAAGCCGACGCGCAAGGCTCGTTGCTCTGGAAACCGTGGGCAGGTGAAAAGCTCACGTTAGCGATCAATCGCCCCAGTGGGGTAGAAGGGCAAACCGTCACCCTGCTCGCCAGCCAGACACAGGTGGCAGTCGGCAAACGCGCCCGCGACGTGACCTTGCGCCTGAACTTGCAAAGCAGTCGCGGTTCGCAACACAGCATCAGCCTGCCGGAAGGCACGGTGGTGCAAAGCCTGACGATTGACGGCACCAAACAGGCGATTCAGCAGCAGCAAGGCAAAGTCGTGTTGCCGCTCTTGCCGCGCAAACAGGAAGCCGTGCTGGAATGGCAGGAAAGTGGCGCAATGCCCTTGCATTACACCTTTCCCGCCGTGGATGTGGGTTTGCCGAGCGTGAACAGCGAAGCGACGTTACAACTGCCAGCAGACCGCTGGATTTTGTGGACACACGGATCCTTGCTAGGGCCTGCGGTGTTGTTCTGGGGCATGTTGGTGGTCTTGCTGGTGTTGTCGATTGGCTTGGGGCGGTCGCGCCTTACCCCGCTGAAAAGCTGGCAATGGTTTTTACTGGGCATTGGTTTGAGCCAAAGCACGTCGTTTTTGATGGTGCTGATGGCGTTCTGGCTGATTGCTTTGGCGATGCGCGGCAAACTTTCGCTGGAGGGATGGAAACGTCCGACTTGGCAATTTAATGCGATGCAGTTGAGCTTGGCATTTTTGACATTGGTTGCGCTGGCGGCGTTGGTGGGGGCGGTGGCTAAAGGCTTGCTGGGTTCACCGGATATGCAGATTGTGGGCAATGGTTCATGGGCGCAACAGTTGCAGTGGTATCAGGATCGGGTCGAGGGTGTATTGCCGCAGCCGGGTGTCATCAGCGTGCCGATTTTGTATTACCGTTTGCTGATGCTGGCTTGGGCATTGTGGTTAGCAGTGGCGTTGTTGGGTTGGTTGCGTTGGGGTTGGGCTGCCATTAACCACGGTGGGTTGTGGCAGACTGAAGAGAAGCCAGCGACTCCCCTAGCGCCTACACCACCCGATGCGCCATAAATCATCGGAATCAGCTTGAACACCACGTGGAGTCAGAGGAGCGCTATCTTTCCCATTGTGAACAGGTGCTACGTCTGCCGGAACAAGCCCGGCAGAATATATTGTAGCCAGCCATTTTTTTCGGTTATGACAACGAACGCGGTAAAATTTTAAACAGCACCTTCCTGCATAATCCTGACCACCCGCTCATCCATACATGATCGCATGAAGGCATTCATCGCGGTTTCGTCCCCCGGCGCATAAAACGCCAGCATCAGCGTGTTGAATTCCAGTTGGCGTTTGGCGGGCAAGTTGATTGCCGGGTAGCCATGTTGGAGCAAGTGCCCGTTCATCATGAAACGCCCCATGCGCTTGTTCACATCGTAGAAGAATTGGCAACGTGCCATTGTCAGAAAGAGGTGGATGGCTTGGTCGTAAATGTCGTTGATTTGAGCAAGGTCGGTGATCATTGCATCGAAGCGGTCGGGCAATTCGGCGACGGGGGGCGGCATGTAGTCTGTTCCTGCGATGAATACGCCACCAGAGCGGAAGCGTCCCCATTCTAAGACTTCTTCTTTACCCGCAGCGGCGTGGAGCTGGCAGGCGATTTCCGCTGAAACGGTGAATTCGCCGCGCTCAAGCTAGCTAAACAATAGCCGCCATGCGTTACCTTGGTTAACGGTGATTTGCTGGTCGGAAAGTTTGTGCCCGCCCACCGTGATGCCGTCCAGCAGGGTTTGGACTTCTGGCAGGGTCATGTTGATACCTTCCAGATTGACCGCATCGCAAACGAATTCGCTGAGTTGGCGTTTTGCCAGCATTAGCGCGGTGGCGGGGTTGGGGGGGATTTGCCAGTGGAGGTCTTGCATGGGCGTTCTCATGACGTTAAAGGCTGTTCTGGATAGAGGTTAGCACAGCGCCGATGTCGTCTTGGTGTTTGGCTACGAACTCGCCAATTTTGCTAGCATCGTCGGTGAAACCTGCAATTTGTTTGACTCCTCCGATAAAACGGCTTAACAGCGATTGGGTTTTTCTGTGGGTTTTTCGGCATCGGCTTCGACCACATCCTGCATTTTGACGACGGCTTTGGTGATGTCTTTGGGGAGCTTGTGTTCGAGCATTTCATCTAGCACGGTGCTGATGATTTGGCGTTGGTCGGCGGTAATGGTAATAGTCAGGTTGTCCGAATTTGCTTTTTGGGTGTTTGCGTTGCCGACGATTAATTGTGCGCCAGCAGCTAAGGTGATGCCGGAAATATTTGTACCTGTCATCATGTCTCTCCTGTGTAATAGTTCATTTACTTCATTACGTTCAAATACGCCTTCGAGCAAGCGTGATACGGGAACATCCAGAAACTCGCGGTCGCATTCTACGGTTTTTTTGCCACGTTCTTGGGCACGTTGTAGGACACTGAACTCGAAATATTTGGGATCAGTATTGTTCGGCTTGGTGCAAACTTCGCAGTTACAGGGGATCATCTGCTCCACAGCGATGTTTTTGAACCATTTGCGATGCAGTTTTTCGACTTCCATGCGGATGGTGTGTAGTAGGTATTTGCGTTGGTTTTGTTTGCCTATTATGGCAATGTCGATGACATTCAAGCCTTCGCGGCTTTCCTCAGCCTGCACTTGGGCGCGGCAACCGCCTGTTTCCAATACCATGCCGTTACGCCAAACCAAATCGCCTTTGTTGCCTTTGGCAATCAGCTCATTCAAACGCACGATTAGGCGCGTAATAATGCCTTCGGGCATGAATTTGTATTGGAAGCGGAATTTTAGGGTATCGTTGTCGTTCCACTCGTAAGACGGGCGCTTATCCGTCAAGAGTTGTGGTGCGAGGTAGGTGTTTGGTTTGCCTTCGACAGCATAACAGACTTCAAAGCTATCTTTTTTCATCAGGTTAAGCAGATTGTTACGTTCAGCCATGTTGTATTTGTCACGCCAGATATTTTCCAATGTCTCGAAGGTAAAATAGCCGCCTGCTTGCGCGATGCGATTGTCGTTGAGGACGCTGTAGACTGCATCTACCGCCCATTGTGGATTGAGGATAATGAAATTGCGTAGTGTTGGATCATCGACAAAATGCAACAAGCTACCTAAACGATGCAGGTAAGAGCTGAGGAGTAGCTGGCTCGCCTCATCTTTAACCGTATGTTGCTGGCAAATGGCAGCGTATTCGGCAAAGTTGATGTGATGCTGTTTTTTGGCACATTCGCGTAAGGTAGTGCGGATGTCATTCCAGCGTGCGGGACGAACATCATTGACGTGCGGTAGCTGGGTAAGCAAGGTTTGTATCTTGGTTCGCAGTGCTTGGAAATCGGCATCGTCTTTGCCTAAGTTTACGGTGCGGGTGCTGATAGATAATTCTGGGTAGCGTTGGGTGTAATGCTTTGTGTCGAATTGTTGGATGAATTGTCCGTTTTTATCGTTTTGCACTACCAATACGGGACTGTAAACGCCATGTTCTTCGCCGAATAAATGGATCGCTTTGAACCAATAGGGGAAGTTTGCGGTGGTTTCTTTGCGGTCATTGGCGGAAACCAGCACATAGACTGCACCAGCAGTGAGGAAAAACTGATGGGTCATGTATTGAATTTCTTGTCCACCGAAATCCCAGATATTGGCGGAAAAAGTGGTGTCGTCGTCGGGATGGGAAAATTGCCAGCCTTCGTGCATTTGAATGCCAAGAGTTGAAGTTTCTAACTGGGGAATGACGTAAGCAGGGTCTAACAGCTTTTTCATCAACGAGGTTTTGCCTGCTTCGGGTTCACCGACGATGATCAGCTTGGCTTCGTTGAGCTTGCCTTCTCCTTGTTCTTCCAAGTTACGGAAATAGGTTAGAACGGCTTCATTGCCTTGATCGACGATTTCTAAAGGTGGGTGATTCAGAGGATTATCTCTTACGAAAATTCCATATTCACCATCATAAGGGTCATTAATAGTAATATTTTTCTCAATCAAAACTAATAACGGCTTTATATCGCTAATTTGGTTGCCATTTAGGAATAGCGTCGTGAGCTTTGTCAGTGCGATGAGCGGAGCCACATTGCTGATTTCGTTGTTGTTAAGGCTTAACTCCTTGAGATTTGTCAGTGCGATGAGCGAAGCCACATTGCTGATTTCGTTGTTGTTAAGGCTTAACTCCTTGAGGTTTGTCAGTGCGTTGAGCGGAGTCACATCGCTGATTTCATTATTGTTAAGGCTTAATTCCTTGAGATTTGTCAGTGCGTTGAGCGGAGTCACATCGCTGATTTCATTATTGTTGAGGAATAGCGTCGTGAGCTTTGTAAACGCGGCTAGCACGGTCACATCACTAATTTTGTTGTTGTTAAGGGTTAATTCCTTGAGATTTATCAGTGGAGCGAGCGGGGTCACATCACTGATTCGGATGTTATCGAGGTATAGCATCGTGAGGTTTGTCAGCACGGTGAGCGGGGTCACATCGCTGATTCGAATATTGTCGAGGGTTAGTTTCGTCAGGTTTTTCAGGACAGCGAGTGGGGTCACATCGCTGATTCGAGTATTGTCGAGGGTTAGTTTCGTCAGGTTTTTCAGGACAACGAGTGGGGTCACATCCTTGATTCGAGTGTTGTCGAGAGTTAGTTCCGTGAGGTTTTTCAACGCAGCGAGCGGGGTTATATCGCTAATTTTAGTATTGTCGAGGGTTAATTTTGTCAGGTTTGTCAGCGCAGCGAGTCGGGTCACATCGTTGATTTTAGTGTTGTCGAGGGTTAGTTCCATGAGGTTTGTCAGCGCAGCGAGCGGAGTCACATCGCTGATCTCGTTATTGTTGAGAGTTAATGTCGTGAGATTTGTCAGCGTTGCGAGCGGAGTCACATCGCTGATCCGGTTATTGTTGAGAGTTAATATCGTGAGATTTGTCAGCGCAGTGAGCGGGGTCACATCGCTGATCCGGTTATTGTTGAGAGTTAATATCGTGAGATTTGTCAGCGCAGTGAGCGGGGTCACATCGCTGATCCTGTTATTGTCAAGAATTAATGTCGTGAGATTTGTCAGCGCAGTGAGCGGGGTCACATCCTTGATGAGGTTATTGCTGAGAGTTAATGTCGTGAGATTTGTCAGCTCAGCAAGCTTGCTAAGCTCGGTAGGCCTGATTATATCGTTGAAGATAAGAAGGTTTTCATGGATAAATAGCGTCTTGAGGTTTGTCAACGCGGCGAGCGGGGTCAGATCACTGATTTTGGTGTCGTTGAGGCCAAGCATATTAAGATTCTTTAACTGAGCTAGTGGACTCAAGTCGCTAATTTGATTGCCACCAAGAAATAGATTCTCTAGCCATATTAGTTCAAATAGTTCATCGGGTAGTTGGATTAGTTCACTATCACTTAGATCTAGCTCGATCAAATGTTTTGCTTTAGCTTCGCGGATACGTTGTAGAGCGAGTTCAGACATAGCAAAGCCCAGTGTGTTGCAGTTAGCGTATAGTATGCCAGAAATACCCTCACCATACACCACGACAACTGACAGCATATCAGCTATCATAACGGCATGATTACCGCCGTTATCGACACCAATGTTTTCATTTCCGCCTTGATGAAGGCAGACACCGCGCCACGAGCATTGTTGCGCCGCTGCCTGTTGGGACAAGTGCAGCCATTGATTGGTAACGCCCTGTATTCGGAATACGAAGACATCATGGCGCGGGAGCATGTGTTTACCACCAGTGCTGTAACAGCGGAAGAGCGCGAAGCACTGTTCGATGCTTTTGTTTCTCGGTGCCAATGGGTCAATATCTATTATCGGTGGCGACCAAACCTTCAGGATGAAGCAGATAATCACCTCATGGAACTTGCCGTAGCAGGCAATGCCCAATGGCTGATTACAGGTAATACCCGTGATTTTCGGCAACATGAATTGCAATTTCCTGAGATTCGGATAGCAACCGTGACAGAATTTCTGCAAACACTACAGGAGGCAAACTAATGGCAACCATGACAATCCGTCTACCTGACGAACAACACAACCGCCTGAAAACGCTAGCGACACGTCGCGGTGTGAGCTTGAACAAGCTGATGGAGGAATTTGCTATCCGCATTCTCACCGAAACCGATGCAGAAACCCGTTTCCGCCTGCGGGCAGCGCGTGGCAATGTCGCAGAAGGCTTGGCCGTTCTCGACAAGCTGGATAAGCACTTCGCCCAATCAAAGTAAACAGTGGTGTAACACCCGTAGCACCCTGCTTCGACTCCTCTAACCCCCGCCCTTAAAAGCGGCACTGCCATTAAGTTAAGCCCAGCGCTTAAAAACAATGCTTCTTTTTGCTCTTATGGTAATTCAGCAAACGGTAGGCGGAAGATTGCTGGCGGGTAGGGTTTCTCCCTTTTCTGTCAGCATTAGGACTTTGCAGAAACAGTGCGGTCATTTTGTTCAGCAGTTTGTGGCTGCTGATACGGCTGTTGAGTAGGTCGAACGCTTGGTTCTTGATCAGGTTGCGCGGCAAACCCCGTCCTTCAGGTCGGGGAGGATAGCGCGGGAGGCAACGCCTCCCTCTGTTCGGTAGCTTGGTCGGATAATCAGCCCCGTTAACGGCATAATGCCCCTGCGACTTTCTCCATTTTTGGCTATGCTTTGAGGATGCAACGACTTCAAGCCTTCAAATACGAACTCATGCCCAACGGTGAAACGCAGCGCCAGCTACGCCGTTTTTCGGGGTCATGCCGCTTCGTTTACAACAAGGCGTTGGCGTTGCAGCAAGCCAACCATGAGGCGGGTGAAAAGTTCATCGGTTACGTGGCAATGGCAAAACACCTGACGGCATGGCGTAACGGCACAGAAACCCCGTGGCTAAAAGATTCTCCCGTTCATCCCCTGCAACACGCGCTCAAAGACCTCGACAAGGCTTACCAAAACTTCTTTGCTAAACGTGCCGATTTTCCTCGCTTCAAGCGTAAAGGCAGCAGTGACAGCTTCCGCTATCCTGACCCCAAACAAATCAAACTCGACCAAGGCAATAGCCGTATTTTCTTGCCCAAATTGGGCTGGATACGTTACCGCAACAGCCGTGATGTGCTGGGGGAACTGCGCAATGTCACGGTTTCCAGCAAGGGCGGTAAATGGTTTGTGAGCATCCAAACTCAACGGAAAGTGGAGAAAATCGCCTCTCAAGCCACAACAGCCATCGGTATTGACCTTGGCATAGCCCGCTTTGCCACATTCTCCGACGGCAAACACATCGAACCGCGCAACAGCTTCAAACACAAGCAAGCCAAACTCGCCAAATACCAACGGCGCATGGCGCACAAGCAAAAATTCAGTAACAACTGGAAAAAAGCCCAAGCTAAAGTTCAAAAAATTCACACACAAATCGCCAACGCCCGCCGCGATTTCCTGCACAAGGCGACGACCACGCTCAGCCAAAACCACGCGCTCGTGTTCATCGAAGATTTGCAGGTCGGCAATATGTCCCAATCAGCGGCAGGTACAGCAGCAAACCCCGGCAAAAACGTTGCCCAGAAGTCCGGCTTAAACAAAGCCATCCTCGACCAAGGTTGGGGTGAATTTCGGCGGCAACTCGACTACAAAATGGCGTGGAAGGGCGGCATGTTGTTCGCCGTACCGCCACACTACACCAGCCAGGAATGCCCTGAATGTCACCATGTATCAGCGGATAACCGCCAGACGCAAGCCCAATTTGTGTGCGTGAAATGCCATTACGAAAATCACGCCGATCATGTCGGCGCGATCAATGTTTTAGAGCGGGGATACCGCTTGTTAGCCTGTGGAGATGCGGCGTTAAGCCGCTCTGTGAAGCAGGAACCCACCGAAGTAAGTCAGCTATCTAGCTGAATGCAGTAGGAATCCCCTTCCTTTAGGGAGGGGAGGATGTCAAGATGTTGAACGCGACACCCCGATTGACCGTTTGCGGGTGTTGGGTGAGGCGTTGGTTCAATGAGTCTTGTTCATCAGCGGTCAGGATGGATTCCAGCCCCGTCAGATAGAGCGTGGCATAAAAGTCTTGCTTGACCGATTCTACGCTGATGCCACTGAAGTTTTCCAATTCCAGCCGGGTTTTGAGTATCCCGTAAAAAGTTTCAATGCCCCAGCGCAGGTGGTATAGCGCTTTGAAGGTGGCGGTTGGGTAAAGCTGTTCATCCAACAGCGAGGTGACGAGGACTTTCCACTCGCCGGTATCGAGGCGTACCCGCACAAAACGGACACGCAACGTTTTCGGCAAATTGAGCATGGCACGCGCGGTGGCGAAGGCGCGTTGCTGTTGGGTCAGCTCTGCCAACAGTTCGTAAGAAGCGTAATTGCGGTCAAACACCAACTCCTCGGTAGTGGGCAGGCGAATTCGGGAGCCATCCACCCCCAGTACCCGGTAGCCCCAGAAACGCTTATAGACACCATCCGCGTACATCACCTCAACCACCGCTGTCTGGTTCAGCTCAATGAAGGCAGTATGTCGCAGTTTGTGCCGGGCTTGCGTATAGGCGCTGGCGGGCACCGATTTGACCCCGGCTGCCTGCATGGCTTCATTCACCATACTTTGCAGCGGTTTGACGCTTTTTCTCAAAATCATGGTTAATACCTGGGCAAAGGGGAGGCTGCGCTGACGGCTGAAGTCCTTATCCGCCTTGCGGTTGCGGCATTTGAAGAAAGCATTGTGGGCGCTGGCGCGGCTGTTTTTCAATGCCTGCTTTTTTTTATCCATGTGGGAAACCAAAGGGGCGATTGTACCTCTGCTTGAGGGGATGTGGGCTTAACTTAATGGCAGTGGGGGGTGTTGCAGAGGATTATTGCTAACAAGAATTTTATCAGAATCAATGGTTCGATAAATAATATTAGGAAAATTTCTATTATTTACAGTAATGAAATAAATAGGAGTCCCTTTCTTTAGCAGCTTTTTTAAAAGCTTTATATCGACAATTTTGTTATTACTGAGATCTAGCTTTGTCAGATTCGAGAGCGATACGAGCGGCTGTATATCGACAATTTGATTGATATGGAGGTCTAGTCTTTCCAGCCAAGAAAGCTCAAGAAGTTCCTTTGGTAGTTCTGTCAAGAGACAATCACTCAAATTCAGTTCGGTTAGATGCTGTTCTTTGGCTTCACGGATAAAGCCAAGAACTTCTTCATTGTTGGATTGTTCTGTCATGCAAACCCTGCATCGTAGTTGGGTAAGATGCAGGGATTTTGACACGTATAGAGGGAGATTTCAGCAAAATAACTATGGTTCTTTACACCATAAAAGTGCCATGTCACAATGCCCCAATGAAAGCCACCAAACTGCTCCATACCAAAGAAGAATATGCCCAAGATTTCGTGGAAATCTTGATATGGCGCGTTCCCAAGCCTGTTTCGCCATCGGAACACCCGTACAAATATCGGTTGGTCTACATTGTTGAGGGCAAGCGGGTAGTAGGGTATGACAATGAGCGTGGCAAAGGCGATCACAAGCATATCCAAGGGGCTGAATTGCCCTATTTTTTCCAAAGTCCGGCAACGTTAATCGTAGACTTTATGCACGACATCGCAGGGGTAAGCACATGAACCAAAACATTCTGACCATTAAAGTAGGCACAAGCATCCAGTCCTCACTCGCACTCGCCCAACAAATGCTGGAACGCCTCGAACTCGGCGAAGAGCCCGCTCCTTACTTCGGCGTAGGCTTCAAAAATGTCAGCCAGATGTTGGGTGTCTTTACTCCCAAACGCTGGGATTTGCTGGCTGCTTTGCGGGAACATGGTGCGATGAGCATTGCCGAACTTGCCCGTACCCTGCAACGCGACTACAAAAACGTCCACAACGACGTGGAACGTCTGATGGAGTGGTTAGCGATTGAACGCGATGAACAGGGTAAGGTGTTTACACCTTATTCGGAAATTGTGGTGGATGTGCATCTGCCACAGCAGAAGGCGGCTTGATAATCAGGGAAGGGCAAACACGGAGGTCTGCCCCTACAAATGCCTGTTGTTATTTGTCTTCCAACTCCACCGCAATCGCCCCACACGGACATTCCTCCACACACAACCCACACCCCTTGCAGTAGTCGTAATTAAACGCGAACCGCTTGCCCGCCCCCAGCTTGATCACCGCGCTATCCGGGCACACGCCGTAGCAGTTGTCGCACTCGAAACAGTTGCCGCACGACAAACAGCGCCGCGCTTCGTACATCGCGTTGCCTTCATCCAGCCCGCCGACTACCTCATCAAAGGTGGACTGGCGGCGGATGATGTCGAGCACCGGGCGCACGGTCTTTTCGGCGTCAGCGTAATACCAGGTGTTGAGGCGCTCGAAGGTAGCCGGTTCGTGCTTGGGCGCAGGCTGGTAGCATTCACCGCGCATCCAAGCATCAATCGCCCGCGCCGCTTTCTTGCCATGCCCGATTGAGACGGTCACGGTGCGTTCGCCGCCTGCCACCATGTCGCCACCGGCAAACACGCCCGCCACGCTGGTCATCATTACCGCGTCGGTTTGCACGCTGTCCCACTTCAGTTCCAGACCCGGCATGTGTTCCAGCAGGGTTTGTTCCACGTTCTGCCCCAGCGCTAGCACCACCGAATCCGCCGCCAATGTCTCGAATTCGCCGGTGGGTTGTGGGAAACCTTTGTCGTCCAGCGCCATTTTTTCGATGGTGATACTGCCTGCGTCGGCTTCGGTGATGGTGGAAAGCCACTTCATTTTCACGCCTTCTTCCAGCGCCTCTTTCACCTCGAAATCATGCGCGGGCATTTTGTCGCGGGTGCGGCGGTAGACGATGATGGACTCTTCAGCCCCCAACCGCTTGGCAGTACGCGCCACGTCGATGGCGGTATTGCCGCCGCCGTAGATCACCACCTTGCGCCCCAGCAATGGCGGATGGTCTTCCACCTCATGCAGCACGCTGACCGCATCGGTAATATGGCTGGCGTCGCCCGCCGGGATGTACGCCCGCTTGGCAATGCCCGCACCAATGCCGAGGAATACCGCGTCGAAACCTTCTGCCGCCTGCATCGCCAGCACGTCATCCACGCGGGTGTCGAGGCGCAATTCCACACCCATGTCGACAATGCGTTGCACTTCGGCATCCAGCACCCGACGCGGCAAACGGTAACGCGGAATGCCGTAACGCATCATCCCACCCGCCGCCGTTTCCGCCTCCACAATGGTCACGCCATGACCCATGCGGCGCAAATGGTAAGCTGCCGACAAGCCCGCCGGGCCAGAACCGACCACCAGCACGCGCTTGCCACTTTCTGCCACTGGCTTGGCGAATGCCCAGCTCTGTTTCAGCGCTTCGTCGCCGAGGAAACGTTCCACCGCATTGATGCCGACCGCTTCGTCCAGTTGCCCCCGGTTGCACGCGCCTTCGCAGGGGTGGTAACACACTCGCCCCATGATCGCGGGTAGCGGATTGTTTTCGGTCAGGCTGCGCCAAGCCGCTTCGTAATTGCCCGATTCGGCATGGAACAACCAGTTCTGGATATTTTCCCCCGCCGGGCAGGTCGCATTACAAGGTGGCAAACGGTCAACGTACACCGGGCGTTTGCTGCGCCACGAGCCGGTATGGTTGGCAAGGCTGGTATTCTTATCCAGCGTAATCGCGAATGGCTTTTGAATACTCATGCGGCAGCCCCTCCGGTAGGTGGTGTGGATTTCTCCAGCAGTTTGAAGCGGCGGATATTGCGGTCAGCCATCGCCTGCAAATGCGCAATAACGTCGACCTGTTTGGGATTGCGGAACAGATGGGCGAAGCGTTTTTGCAGCTTCAGGTAATCCTCCACCGGCACTTGTGCGCGAATGGCACGATGCCCGGTGATTTCGCCGTGTTCCGCCTCGAACACGGGGAACAGCCCCGACTCAATCGCCAGCCGCGCCAGCTTGATGGTGTGGCTCGGGTCGGCTCCCCAGCCCAGCGGGCAAGGCACATGGATGTGGATGTAACGCGCCCCGTGGATCGACATCGCCTTGGTGACTTTCGCCTCCAGATCGCGCAAATCGGCCACCGAAGCGGTCGCCACGTAAGGAATTTCATGCGCCATCGCAATCAGCGGCACACTTTTGCCCTTGCCGAACACATTGCCGTTGGCGTGCTGCCCGACCGGCATGGTGGTGGCGGTACGCGCAGCGGGCGGGGTGGCGGAAGAACGTTGCACCCCGGTATTCATATAAGCTTCGTTGTCGTAGCAGATGTAGAGCACGTCGTCGTTGCGCTCGAACATCCCCGACAAGCAGCCGAAACCGATGTCGGTAGTGCCGCCGTCGCCGCCTTGCGCCAATACGCGGATGTGCTGTTTACCCTTGACCTTCATTGCCGCCGCGACCCCGGTAGCCACTGCCGCCGCATTGCCGAACAGCGAATGCAGCCACGGCAATTGCCACGATGATTCCGGGTAAGGGGTGGAAAAGACTTCGAGGCAGCCGGTGGCATTGCACGCGACCAACTGGTTATTGGTGGCCCGCATCGCCGCATCCACGGCAAAGCGTGCGCCGAGTGCTTCGCCGCAGCCCTGACAGGCGCGATGCCCGGAATTGAGTGCGTTGGTGCGCTGCATTCCCGCTTGCACGCTGCGTTCGGCTTCGGAGAGCAGGCGGTTGCCGACAGTAAAGGTGTCGGTCTGGTAAAACTTGATGGTGGTTTCCATGTGTCTCTCCTAGCGTATCTGGCTGGCGATGGTTCCCATGCCGCGCAGGATATTTTCGGCGCTGGGGCCGGAATGGCGCTGGCCTTCCATGCGGGCGATTTCCTCATGCACCAGCTCGTGCTTGAGGTCGAGGAATTGCAAATGCGCCAGATGCCCTTCGTCTGCCTTGCGGAACAGCTTGCGTAACGAATCGCGGGTAATCGGCCTGCCGCCCAAGCCTGCAATCACGGTATGCACCGGCTTGTGCAGCCCGGCGACGGCCATTTGCACGTCGGTGGCAACGATGCCGCCGATGCCCACCGCGAGGGATTTTTCCACCACCACAATGCGCGTGGCGTGTTGCAAGGCACTACGCACCGCTTTACGTGGGAACGGGCGGTACGTGCAAATGCTCAGTGAGCCGATGGAAACGCCTTGCTCACGCATTTCATCCACCACATCCTTGATCGTGCCGTTGACGGAACCGAGTGCCACCACGATGGTGTCGGCGTCTGCGCTGCGGTACGGTTTGACCAGCCCGCCAGAATCGCGCCCGAATTGCTGCTGGAATGCTTCCGCCAGTTCCGGGATCAGCCCCAGCGCCTGCATCTGCTGGTAATGCGCGAGATAACGCACTTCTATAAAGGCTTCCGGCCCGACCATCGCGCCGATAGTGACGGGGTTGGCGGGGTCGAGCATCTGGCGCGGCGAAAATGGCGGCAGATAAGCATCGACCTGCGCCTGTTCGGGGATGTCGACGCGCTCGTAAGCGTGAGTGAGGATGAAGCCATCCACGCACACCATTACCGGCACGGACAGTTCTTCCGCCAGCCGGAAGGCTTGAATGTGCAAATCGACCGCTTCCTGATTGGTTTCGGCGTAGAGCTGAATCCAGCCTGCATCACGCATCGACAGACTGTCCTGATGGTCGTTCCAGATATTGATCGGCGCACCAATGGATCGGTTGCCAATGGTCATGACGATGGGTAAGCCGAGGCCAGAGGCGTTGTAGACCGCTTCCGCCATGAACAGCAAACCCTGACTGGCGGTGGCAGTGTAGGCGCGTGCCCCGGCAGCACTCGCGCCAATCGCCACCGACATGGCGGCGAATTCGGACTCGACATTGATGTATTCACACGGGTCGATTTGCCCCTTGTCGACCATCTGCCCGAGGTTTTCCACGATGTGGGTTTGCGGGGTGATGGGGTAGGCGCAAATCACTTCCGGGCGGCACAGGCCGATGGCTTCGGCAACGGCTTGGGAGCCTTCGATCTGTTTTAGCATGGGGTGGCTCCTTGCGTGTTGGCCTGCACTTGCGCGAAAGCGGCTTGCGCGGCGGCGATGTTCTGTTCGGCAATCTTGCCGCTGAATTTGTCGCGGATCGCGGCTTGCAGCGCTTCCATCTGGATCAGGCCGGTGAGGGCGGCAAAGCCCCCCAGCAAAGCCGCATTCGGCAGCGGACGCCCGACGTGTTTGAGCGCAATCTCGGAGGCGGGAATGACGCGCACTTGCCACTGCGGGTGTTCGCGCAGGTAATCTTCCAGCCCCAGCTCTGCCAGCGTATGGGTGGAATTGATGAGGATGTAACCGTGTTCCGCCAGCCCTTCAAACAGGTTGACCTGATGCAACAGGCCGGGGTCTTGAATGATCAGCGCATCGGGGTTGAGGACAGGTTCGCGCAGGCGGATTTCCTTGGCGTCGATACGGCAAAACGCCATGACCGGTGCGCCCATGCGCTCGGAGCCGAAGCTGGGAAAGGCTTGCGAATGCTTGCCTTCGATAAACGCGGCGATAGAGAGCATCTCGGCGGCGGTGACGACACCTTGCCCACCCCGCCCGTGGATTCTGACTTGAAACATGTGTTCCTCCCTCCTATTGTTGCCACTCAAAGGCTAGCAGCTTTGGAAAAGCATTTACTTGATGGAAGTCGGAAAAAGGCCAAGCAAATCCTGCTACCCTGATAGACTTCTTGCATTCAGCAGCAAAATAACAGGTGAACCCATGCCGGATTTTACTCATTGGCACAACCTGCCGTCCGATGCCGTACTGACCCAACTTGACTGTCACGCCGATGGCTTGAGTGCCGAAGTCGCTCGGCAACGCCACGAAAGCGGCGGGGCTAACCGTTTGCCGGAGCCGCCGCGCCGCAGCCTGTTGCTGCGTTTTCTCATGCAATTTCACAATATCCTGATTTATGTGTTGCTGGCGGCAGCACTGGTGACGGCCTTGCTGGGTCACTGGGTGGATACGGGGGTGATTCTGGGGGTGGTGTTTGCCAATGCGGTCATTGGTTTCCTGCAAGAGGGCAAGGCCGAAAAAGCGATGGATGCGATCCGCCAGATGCTGGCTCCCCATGCGGCGGTGTTGCGGGACGGGCGGCGGCAGACGGTAGCGGGGGATACGCTGGTTGCCGGTGACATCGTATTGCTGGAAGCGGGGGATAAAGTGCCCGCTGACTTGCGCTTGTTACAGGTTTACGGTTTGCAGGTGCAAGAAGCGATCCTCACCGGGGAGTCAGTGGCTGTCGATAAACAGACCGGAACTGTCGCGCAGGAAGCTGGGTTAGGCGACCGCACCAACCTGGTTTTCAGCGGCACCACCGTGACCAGCGGGCAAGGCCGGGGTGTGGTGGTGGCGATTGCCGGGAACACTGAGATCGGGCGTATCAGCGGGCTGCTGTCCGGGGTGGAAACCCTGACAACGCCGTTAGTGGCGCAGATGGATGTGTTCGCCAAATGGCTGACGCTGTTCATCCTGACCATTGCCGCGCTGATTTTTGCGTTTGGCTATTTCGTGCAGCATCAGGATTTCGGCGACTTGTTCATGGCGGTGGTGGGCTTGTCGGTGGCGGCGATTCCCGAAGGTTTGCCTGCGGTGTTAACCATTACCCTCGCGGTTGGGGTGCAGGCGATGGCGCAACGCCATGCCATTGTGCGGCGCTTACCCGCGATTGAAACGCTGGGGGCGGTGTCAGTGATTTGCACCGATAAAACCGGCACCTTGACCTGCAATGAAATGATGGTGGCCAGTGTGAGCACTGCGGTCGGCGTATTCAGCGTGGATGGGGCAGGTTATGAACCACACGGCACGATTCAGCAGGCAGGCAAGCCGCTGGAACACGCCGCGCAACAGTTGATGCATGAGCTGGGGAGGGCTGCATTGCTGTGTAATGATGCGGAACTCCATCAGCAAGCCGCCCACTGGACGGTGGAAGGTGATCCGATGGAGGGGGCGTTACTGGCTTTTGCCGCCAAAACCGGGTTGGAACAGGCCGCGACCCGTGCCCAGTGGACGCGCACCGATGCAATTCCCTTTGATTCCCGCCATAAATTCATGGCAACGCTGTACCACGCTCATCATCACGCGCATCCACAGCAGCACGCGGCTATTCTGGTCAAAGGTGCGCCGGAAAGTCTGTTGGGCATGTGTCATTACCAGCGCACGGCGGCGGGGAAGGCGGAGCCGCTGGATAGTGGATATTGGCAGCAACAAGCGGAGACCATTGCCTCTCAGGGGCAACGGGTGTTGGCGTTGGCGAGTGGTGGTGTGCCGCCCGAGCATACCGTGTTGACAATGGCGGATGTGCAGGAAGGCCAGCTTACCCTGTTGGGTTTGGTGGGTTTGATTGACCCGCCGCGCCCGGAGGCGGTTGCCGCCATTGCCGAATGCTATCAGGCGGGTATCGGTGTGAAAATGATCACAGGCGACCACGCCAGCACGGCTGCGGCGATTGGCAAACAGATTGGTTTGCGCCACCCGGATAAGGTGCTGACTGGTTCGGAACTCGACATGCTGAATGATGCCGAGCTGGCAGTGGTGGTCTTGCATACCGACGTGTTTGCCCGCACCACCCCGGAACACAAATTGCGGTTGGTCATGGCATTACAGGCGCAAGGCATGACCGTGGCCATGACCGGGGATGGGGTGAACGATGCCCCCGCGCTGAAGCGTGCCGATGCGGGAATCGCGATGGGCAACAAGGGCAGTGAGGCCGCCAAGGAAGCCGCTGAACTGGTACTGGCCGATGACAATTTCGCCTCGATTGTGGCAGCCGTGCGTGAAGGCCGCACGGTGTATGACAATATCAAAAAAGTCATCAGTTGGACGTTGCCTACCAGTACCGGTGAAGCGGCGGTGATTGTATTGGCTTTGTTGCTGGGGATGCTGTTGCCGATTACCCCGCTCCAGATTTTGTGGGTCAATATGGTGACGGCGGCTACGTTGGGTTTGGCGCTGGCGTTTGAGCCTACCGAGGTGAATACCATGCGGCGTCCACCGCGTTTGCGTAATCAACCTCTGCTCAGTGGTGGTCTGATCTGGCATATTACGCTGGTGACAACCTTGTTCCTGTGTGGCACGTTTGGGGTTTACGCTTACGCGCAGGATCAAGGCTACTCGCTGGAACTGGCGCGGACGCTGGTGATGAATACCCTGGTGGTGATGGAAATTTTCCATTTGTTTTTCATCCGCAACCTGTACAGCACGTCATTGACCTGGCGGGCGGTGCGCGGTACGAAAATGGTGTGGTTGGCGGTAGTCGTGGTCATCATGGCGCAGTTTGCGATTACCTATTTACCCGCGATGCAGGCGGTATTTGCGACAGAAGCGGTGAGTTTGGTGGATGGTTTATTGGTGGTTGGGATAGGTGTGGCGCTGTTTGTGTTGGTGGAGCTGGAAAAACAGATGCGGCGCGGTTTGGGGGCAACCTGACTGGTTGCCCCGCTTAACTTCAGGTGTGAGCTTACACGACAGAACCGTCGGCGTTCATGCCTTCGATTTTTTCGCTCTCTTTCGGGATCATGTGTTCACGCTGGAGGCCGAACAGCAGCAGCAAGGGTGATGCCACCAGTACCGAGGAGTAAATACCAAACATAATCCCGATGGTCAGTGCCAGTGCGAAATTGTGCAGGGCTTCACCACCGAACCACAACATGGCCAATACCATGATTTGGGTGGAAATGTGGGTAATGATGGTACGTGACATGGTGGTGGTGATGGCGCTGTCGATAATGTCGGGGATGGTGTCATCGCGCATGGTGCGGATATTTTCCCGAATCCGGTCAAATACCACCACTGATTCATTCACCGAGTAGCCCAATACCGCCAGAATACCCGCCAATACTGTCAGGTCAAACTGCCATTGGAAGAAGGCAAACAAACCCAGAATGATCACCACGTCATGCAGGTTGGCAACTGCGGCAGAGACCGCAAAGCGCCATTCAAAGCGGAAAGCGAGGTAAATAATGATACCAGCCGCCACCAGAATCAGTGCCAGTCCGCCGTTTTCATACAGTTCCTGACCGACTTGCCCACCAACAAAATCCACTTTGCTGAGTGATACATCTGGTGTACCTGTTTTCAGCACGCTCATGATTTGTTCACTGACTTGCGCACTGGAAACGCCTTCCTTCAAGGGCAGGCGGATCAACACATCCTGAGTAGAACCAAAGTTCTGCACCGCCACTTCGTGATAGCCAGTGGCCTTGATGGCTTCACGGATATTGTCGATGGGAGCCGCTTGTGCGTAACGCACCTCCATGACCGTACCGCCGGTGAAGTCCACCCCCAGATTCAGGCCGTAGAAAAACAGCGCGAATACCGAAAACACAAAGGTCGCCAACGAGATGGTGGTGGTGGTTTTGCCATACCGCATAAACGGAATGGCTTTTTGGAATGGAAACAGTTCTAACATGACCTAGCCCCTTAAATTTCAACCTTTTGCAGGTGTGGTTTGTAACCGTAGACGAGGTTGACCATCGCCCGTGATACCGTGACCGCACTGAACATGGAGGTCAAAATCCCCAGACACAGCACCACGGCAAAGCCCTTGATTGGCCCGGAACCTAATAGGAACAAGGCAATACCTGCAATCAGGGTAGTCAGGTTGGAGTCGATAATGGTTCCCCACGCCCGGTCGTAACCGACGTTGATAGCGACTTGCGGCGAAGCACCCGCGCGTAATTCTTCCCGGATACGTTCGTTGATCAACACGTTGGCGTCAATCGCCATACCCAGTGTTAAGGCAATACCGGCTAAACCCGGCAAGGTCAGGGTTGCCTGAATCATCGACAACAGCGCAAACAGGAAGAAACCGTTGATCGCCAACGCCACGCTGGAAATGACACCAAACACGCGGTAGTAAATCACCATGAACAATACGACAGCGATAAAGCCCCACATATTGGAATTGAAGCCTTTGTCGATATTTTCCTTACCCATGCTGGGGCCGACGGTGCGTTCTTCCACGATATACACCGGCGCAGCCAAAGCACCGGCACGCAGTAATAGCGCAAGATCGCGAGCTTCCTTGGGAGAATCCAGCCCGGTAATCTGGAAACGTTTACCCAACCGTTCCTGAATCCGTGCGACGTTGATGACTTCCTGATTGGTGGTGCTGGTTTTTACCTGCTTGCCATCGACTTCCTTGCTCTCGATTTTGGTTTCGATGTATACCACGCCCATCAGCTTTTGCACGTTTTCACCGGTCACTTTGCTGAAGCGGCTAGCACCGTTGCCATCGAGCGTGATGTGTACCGCCGCGCGGTTATTATCGTCAAAGCCGGAAGAGGCATCAATGATGTAATCACCCGTCAGCATGACCTGACGCTTGAGCAATACCGGGTCGCCATTGCGCTCTTTGTAGAGTTCGGAACCAAGCGGAGCACGCCCGCTTTGCTTGGCCTGCATTGGGTCGTTTTGTTCATCCACCAAGCGGAATTCGAGGGTAGCGGTTGCCCCCAAAATTTCTTTGGCACGGGCAGTGTCTTGCACACCGGGGAGTTGCACCACAATGCGGTTGGTACCTTGTTGCTGGATAACAGGTTCGGAAACCCCTAACTCATTGACCCGCTTGCGCAGGGTGGTGATGTTTTGTTGCAGGGCAAACTTCTGGATATTGAGCATGGCCGTTTGTGAAATGCTGGCTTGCAAATCGGTGCTGCCGCTGGGGATGGTGAATTGCAGGTCACGGTATTCGTCGTTTAACGCTGTCTGGGCGGCATCGCGGCTGGCGGCATCAGCGAATTTGGTAACAACTGAGTCACCTTCGCGGGCAACGCCTTGGTACTTGATATTCTTTTCACGCAAGAAGTCGCGGAATTCATCCTGATAACGGTCAATTTGCTTGTCGAGGGCGGCTTTCATATCCACTTCCATCAGGAAGTATACGCCGCCGCGCAGGTCAAGGCCGAGGAACATCGGGTTGGCATTCAACGCTCGCAGCCAGCTAGGTGTCGAGGGTGCAAGGTTGAGTGCTACTACAAACTCGTCGCCGACGGCTGCTTTTAAAGCTTCGGAGGCTTTGAGCTGGACATCATTGTCTTCAAAGCGGAACAGGGCTTGCTGACCGTTGTTTTCGCTGGCGCGGATCGTCAAGCCCTTAGCCTGTAAGGCTTGCTCGAAGCGCTGCATGGTAGCGGGGTCGATCGTTTTGTCGACCTTGGAACTGAGCTGTACAGCCGGTTCCGACGGGAAAAAGTTGGGAACTGAGTAGATGACCCCGACCAGCAGGATCACTGCGATCATGAGGTACTTCCAGAGTGGATAGCGATTCATTGTTATAGGATTCCGTGTGGGTTGGGTGCGAGGGGGTATATTCCCCCTCACTCACCTTCTTCATGCGCCTTTCATCGTGCCTTTAGGCAGGACAGAAGCAACAGCCTGTTTTTGTACTTTGATGACGACATTATCAGCAACCGTCAGTTCGACAAAGTTTTCGTTGATGCCTGCTACTTTACCAAGTACACCACCACCCGTGACGACTTCATCACCTTTGCTCAGGGATTCCAGCATTTGTTTGTGTTCTTTGGCGCGCTTTTGCTGCGGGCGGATAATCATGAAATACATGATGGCGAAAAACACACCCATCATTAACAGCATTTCAATGCCACCACCAGCGGGTGCTGCCGCGCCTTCGGCATAAGCGTTAGATATCAGAAAGTCCACGTTCTATCTCCTTGAATGTCATTTTCGGTGGCTATTATGCCACCTCCCACGGAAAAGCGATAACCTGTTTCAGGTCATTCACTTGCATCCTGCACATCAGGATGCGGTCGATACCGACCGCAACCCCGGCACATTCTGGCAATCCCTGTTCGAGTGCGGCAAGAAACCGTTCATCGACGGGGATGTCATCACCGCGCGTGTGTGCATCTTCTACCAGAATTAAGCGATTCTGCGCTGAATCAGTTTGTTCCTGATAACCATTACCCAATTCCAACGCGCCGAGGTAGACCTCGAAACGTTCTGCCAAGCGTTGCCCGTCAAAGGTATCCACCTTGGCCAGCGCACTTTGGCTTGCTGGGTAATGGTAGACGAAGGTCAACTGGTCTGCCGGGAAGTGCGGTTCCACGCAATGGGTGAGCAGCAAGTCCCGCCACGCTTGCGCGGGCATATCGCCGTCGATGTTAATAGCGTGCGCACGGGCGCAGGCTGACAGTTCGGCTTCTGTGGCAACATGGGGGTCAAGCTGCAAAGTTTCAAGGAACAACGCGCGATAGCTGCAAAAACGCGGTGGTTTTTGTAGATGCGGAATCAGAATGTGCAATAAGTCAGCGACTTCTTGCATCAGTTGTCGCCAAGTGAAACCGAGCCGATACCATTCCAGCAGGGTGAACTCGGGGTTATGGCGCTTGCCGCTTTCATCGCGCCGCCATACTTTGCAGAGTTGGTAGATGTCGCCAGACCCTGCGACCAATAAGCGTTTCATCGGGTATTCCGGCGAAGTGTGCAAATAGCGTAAGCCCGCCGGGGTGTTGACGCTGAAGCTGTCGATGAAAGGGTCGGTATTGCCTGCTTGCGACAGTGCTGGGGTTTCAACCTCTAGCACTTTACGTTCCGCAAAAAAAACGCGCACCTGATGATTCAGGGATGCGCGTTCCTGCAAGGCAGTCAGATTCACGCTTTGACGCGGGAAACGTATTCGCCAGTGCGGGTGTCGATTTTGAGGATTTCGCCTTCTTCCATGTACAACGGAACTTTGACGGTTGCGTTGGTTTCCAGCGTAGCAGGCTTGGTGCCGCCGGTGGCGGTATCACCACGCAGGCCGGGGTCGGTCTGGGTGATTTTCAGTTCGACAAAGTTGGGTGGAGTCACTTGCAACGGTACGCCGTTCCACAGGGTGACGATGCACTTTTCATTGCCTTTCAGCCATTTGACAGCATCAGCCATCGCAGTTGCACCGGCATCAAGCTGTTCAAAGGTGGTGGTATCCATGAACGTCCAGTTTTCGCCGTCGGAATACAGGTATTCCATGTCGCGGTCTTCAACGTCAGCGCCTTCGTGAGTCTCGGTTGACTTGAAGGTTTGTTCGATAGTACGCCCCGTTTTGAGGTTGCGGACACGGGCGCGGGTGAAGGCTTGGCCTTTACCGGGCTTTACAAAGTCGCTTTCCACGACGGTGTAAGGGTCGCCATTGAGGATAATCTTCACACCAACTCTTAAATCATTGCTACCATAGGTGGCCATTAGTCCGTCTCCAAAATCATCTAAACGTAAAATAGCCCGCTATGATAACCGGAATCCAGATAAAAAATCAGGTAGAAAATGTTGTGTCTGCAAAAGTAGCTGTTTGGCAGCGTGAATTGGCAGGTGCAGTGCGTGATCCGCTGCTGCTGATGCAGGCGCTGAACTTGGTCGGCGAAGGTGTCAGTGTGGAAGCAGCACGCCAGTTCCGTTTGCTGGTTCCGCACAGCTACATGGCGCGCATGAAGCCCGGCGATTGGAACGACCCGCTCTTACGCCAAGTCTTGCCGCTGGATGATGAGTTGCAAGTGGTAGAAGGTTTCAACCACGATCCAGTCGGCGACCAACCTTCGCTGGTGTCGGATGGGGTCTTGCACAAGTACCACGGGCGGGTGTTGTTGGTGACGACGGGGGCATGTGCAGTGCATTGCCGTTATTGTTTCCGGCGGCATTTCCCTTACAGCGAATCCAACCCGGTGAAGGGCGAGTGGGAGGGTGCATTAGCCTATATCCGTGCTAACCCGGATGTGCGCGAAGTGATTTTGAGTGGTGGCGACCCGCTTACTTTGTCGGATGAGCGTTTGGCGCTGTTTTTGGGGCAACTGGCAGCGATGCCGCACATTACGCGGGTACGTTTTCACACCCGTTTGCCAGTGGTGTTGCCGTCGCGGATTGATGCCGGGTTTTTGCAGCTACTGGCCGGTATCCGCCAGCAAGTGGTGATGGTTATCCACGCCAATCACGCGCAGGAGCTGGCGGCGGATGATGTGCAGCAAGCGCTGGCTGCCTTGCATTCCGCAGGCGTGACTTTGCTGAATCAGGCCGTGTTGTTACGCGGCGTGAATGACAGTGTGCAGGCGCAAGTCGATTTGAGCGAAAGTTTGTTTGCCCAGCGGGTGTTGCCGTATTACCTGCATGTACTGGATCGGGTCGCAGGTGCGGCGCATTTTGAAGTGCCGGAAAGCGAAGCCTTGCCGTTACTGGAAGGCGTGCGTCAGCGGCTACCCGGCTTCCTCGTACCTAAACTGGTGCGGGAAGTGGCAGGTGAAAAGGCGAAAACACCCGTGGTTTAAGACGGCGTGTCTGGCGGTATTTCATACGTCAGATTGTTTTCGCGTTCATCGCCGGACAGTAACACTTGCCTGACCACCTCCCCATTCTGCAAATACACCAGCGCCACATTCGGGCGGCTGGTGATCCAGTTGAGTTCGGTGCGTAATCTCGGACGCCAATTTTCGATCTTGATGACGCGCCAGAACAACAGGATTTTCCACCACGGTTTGATGCTGTGCTGCTGTACAGTTTTTCCCGGAATGCCATTCACTTCTACTGCCCAAGTGTTGTAACGGAAAAATCGCCAGAAAAACACACGTTCCCACCAAGGCAGGGTTTCCGGGCTGCATGGGCCTAGACGTACCTTGGTGGTCCAGTTGGCGAGGAAGGTTTCCAGCCAGCGGCCTGATTCGGGGGTATTGCGCATCGCGCTGCTGGTGAGTTGCAGGCATTGCAGGGTAGGGGAGTATTGCCAGTCATTGGTGTCGGACTGCGGTTTCATCAGGTTGCTGCGGTTGCTGTAATAAGCACGGTTGGCAAAACTGTAATGCACATCGCCGGACAGGAAGGTGACTTTTGTCAGCCCCATCCGCAGTAGCAAGGTGTCGAGGAAAAACGCAAAGCCGCGCCGATTGGCGACCCAACTTTCCACGTCGATGCTGCTGGCGCTGAACAAGCCGGTGAAACCACCCATGAGTACCCCGATTCGGTACAACACGTCTTGCAACCATTCGATCGAGGAAAAGCCGAACACGGGTGTGCCGGTCATGAAAATCGGGGTTTGCTGTTGATTTTCTATGCTCAACCATTCGCCGCGCATTTCATCGAGTGCATAACGATCCATCAAATGAGGTGGTTCGTTATTGCTGCCAAAATCCCGTTGGGTACGCGAATCCATCACAAAGATCGGCGGGGTGGTGGGTAATACGAAGCTCCAGCGCCGGAATTTCCACAGGCGGAAATCGAATTCAGCACATTTGTGACGATCCTCCGGGTCATCCAGATGATCCTTGATGACTCGGATAAAGCGGGCAGGGTAGTTGTCGGGGTTATTGCCCCAGCCTTGAAAAGCCCAGTAGGCTGCGAGGCCGTTGGAAATGACCCGCGTGCCATTGGCGCTGGCGCTGAGTTTGTCGTACCAACTGCGATTGAGGTTCCAGTCATCGGTGATGTCGTGGTCGTCAAAGTTCATGTAGGTGACGATATTGGCGAATGCTTTGCGTACCTGCGGCTGGCTACTGACAAAGGTTTTCAGGCTCAAGCGTTCAAAATCTTTGAGCTTTTCGGGGGAATAAGTCCTCATGTGACGTGCGGCGGCGAGGTCTTCCCTGCCTTCGGGGGGAAACTGGAAACCGACTCGGTTGCCGAACGTAACCAGATACAAAGCGGCGTATTCCCCGAAGCTGAGCACGTGGGCATGTTGTGAACTGGAGGTCAGGCCGCACCCAGCTTTCAAAGCGGTACGCTCCTGGGTACTGATGATGCAGGCATCGCTGCCATCGGGAAGTGGGATGCTTTTGCCCATTAATTGCAGTGACAGGGCTTGCAGGTAGGTCATCAATTCGGGCAGGACATCATCGGCGTAAATCTGGTCGCCAATCAGGAACAGCATCGCCGGGCGTTGGCTCAAATCATGCTGGGTTTCTTCCAGTTGTTCGGTCAGCAGGGCGAGGGAATCCTTGCTTTGGACGCTGCCATCGTCGTTGAATGCTAGTCCGTGCGCCTTGCGGCACGAACCGTAGGCAATGACGCCGAGTTGGCTGGGTATGTAAAAACCGGGGCGGCTTGCACCTTCCAGACAGACATCATCCAGATCAAGTAGCTGTTCGGTTTCCGTGTCCAAAAGTTCGTAGCTGAGCAGGGTGTCTTGAGGAAATGTACCTGCATCAGCTAGCGGGAGTGCTTCCACCAAGGTAAACCACAATTGTGCGCCCAGTTGCCAGCTTGTGGGGTCGGTACGGTTGCGGCGGCGTTTTGCTTTGGGTTCCGGTGGTTGGCTAATCAGCGTGCCGTTGGGATCGAAAATGCGCAATTCCAACTGCAATTCGCTGCTGCTGGCTAGCCAGACATTGGCGCTGTCAACGGTGACGCGCCGCAGGATGGGGCCTGCGAGAATGCGCGGCAACACCGGGAGGTCGGGGAGTGTGTGATGCATGATCTTTGCCCTGAGTTGTTGTGTTCTTCTACAAGCATAGGACGAATACACGCAACTTTCCTTAACTTACCTTATGTTTGCGGAAATCCCACGGGGCTTGAGGTTGTTTGTCTTTCCATAAACCGCGTTTGGCTTTGCGTGCCTGTTTTTCAGCAGCAGCGTAGGCGATTTGGTCGTCTTTGCTTTGTTCTTTCATGTAAGCGGTGTAGTGCCAGCCGCAGCCTGATTGGATCTGGGTGAGGGCTACGTCTTTGCCTTCTACGCTGACTTTGCCGAGGACGCGCCCGTAACGGTCGAGTTTGTGGGCTTCCACGGTCGCGGTGAGGTTGATGGCTTGCGTCATCAGGGCTTCCTTGCACTTTTGACCGAAGGGTTGGGCTTTTTCGGGGGCGTCGATGCCTTGCAGGCGGATTTTGTATGATTGTTTGTTGCTGGCTAGTACGGTGAGGGTGTCGCCATCGCTAACCCCAACCACGCGCCCTTGTGCCAGCACGGTGCCGTCGGCGTTGAGGGTTGCGCCGGGTGGGAGCTGGGCTTGCAGTTTGTTGTCGGGCTTGCTGTCGAAGCAGCCTGTCAGCAGCAGGGCAGTGAGGGTAAGTGTCAAGTAGCGGGTCATGTTGTTACCATTGGTTTTGTTTTGTGGATTCTAACGGATGTTGCCTGATGATAATAAAACCTTTTTCTGAGTCGTGCGAAGAGAACAAAGCGCCGATTCTGGCGGTGCTGGAGCCGTTGTTACGGGACTGTGCTGCGGTGCTGGAAGTGGGCAGTGGCACGGGGCAACACGCGGTGCATTTCGCGGCGGCCTTGCCGCAGTTGGTGTGGCATACCAGCGATGTGGCGGTACATCACCCCGGTATTCAGAGGTGGCTGGATGAGGCGGGTTTGCCGAATACCCGTGCGCCGCTGGCTTTGGATGTGGTGCGCGATATGTGGCCTGAATTGGCGGTGGATGCGGTGTATTCTGCCAATACCGTGCACATTATGGGCTGGACGGAAGTGGAGGCATTTTTCGCAGGGGTTGGTACGTTGTTGTCAGCGGGTGGTTTTTTGGTGCTGTACGGCCCTTTTAACTATGACGGGCAGTACAGCAGCGAGAGCAATGCGCGGTTTGATCAGTGGTTGAAGATGCGTGATCCGCGCAGTGGGATTCGCGATTTTGCCGACCTGAACCGGCTGGCGGAACAGGCGGGAATGCAGTTTCAGCACGATTACACCCTGCCGGTGAATAACCGGCTGTTGGTGTGGTGCAAGGCGTAGTGCTTAGTCGTTGGCTTGCAGGGCTTTGCCGTCGAAGTGGATGCCTGCCCAGCCGTGGCGCATGAAAGTGCGGATATTGGCGTGGTTGGTGCCGTCGGGTGTTGCCAGTACATCGCGGTAATGTTCGCCGAAACAGGCCAGCGTTTGCGCTGCATTCAAGCCTTGCAGGTGGGCGAAGGCGAAGAGTTTGCACGAGCCTTCGTTGGTGCCTGCCGGGTTGCTTACAGTGTCGTCGTCGCTGCCATTGGTGAAGCTTTGCGGGGTGTAGGTGTAGTGCGCGGCGATGGTGGCGAGTACGTCGGCAAAGACGATTTGCTCGGGGGCGGTGGCGAGTTGGGTTAGTAGGGTGTTGATGGTCATGGTTGTCTCGAGGGTTTAAGTTTGCGTTGCGGGCTTGGTTGTGTCGGTGTTTGCGTCTTGCTGCGCTTGCTCCCATTGCTGCAATGCTGCGCGGTAAATATCCCACACGCAGGGGTCACAGCCGCTTTCGCAGCATTCGTTGGGGGCGGGTGGTTGGGGTTTTTCAGTGATGGGCGATGGTTGCATGGCGGTTGCTCCTGATTTCATGGGCGCAACATAGCAATTTGAAGTTGGTTGGGCTAGTTTTTTGCAATATGTGATAACTTGTCTAATGCCCCACTCATTAGCCAATCACCAACTCATCTCCCTCACACGGTTCTTGTCCGCCTTGGCGTGTCAGAATACGTTTGAACGCATCTTTATCTGCCCGCTGTTGACGTTCAGTGAAAAAACGGGCGGTTTTCATTGCAGCCAGTTTTTCTGCTACGGCGATAGCGATAAATTGATTGATGCTCACACCGTCATTGTTTGCCGCTTCATTGACCGCCTCTTTGAGAGAGCGAGGTAGGCGCAGAGGGTAAGTTGCAGTTTGTTGTTTCATATGCGAATTCTCCTAATAGCATCAGCGGGACGCATGGCTTGGATACCGAAACGGGCGGGGGCATCGCCATAATCGCGTAGATTGAAGGTAACAAGTATCTCTGCCCTGCCATTGATAGCGGTTTCTAACACCATTTCATCGGCTGGGTCATGCAATTGTGGTCGCCACAAAAAGTCCATGTGGACGGGTTCGACCAATGCGATGACCGCATCGACAAAAATGCTGGCTTCTTCCTTGCTCAACTGGGCTTCTGTCCAATGGCGCGTTTCCAGACATTTAGCTTCATATTCCAGTGCTAACGGAACGCTTGCTAGTAAACAGACTTGTGATGTATCCGCTGCGATTTGCAAAATAGCCGCAGAAGCTCCCGTTGGGCTACGCATGGCAGCGATGATCACATCTGTATCCAAAACACAGCGAAGCATAACATTCCTTGTTGTTGGCATCTTATATGACATCTTATGCAATATCTAAGACTATGGCAAAGAGAGTTTTTGAACAATCAAGGGGGGGAAGCCATCGTGTTGGCGTTTTTGGAAGAGCCGGAACGCGCAGCCGCAGCTAGTACACTTGAATGCTCTTTCGACAGCATCAAGGTGAAGAAAAAAGTGGCTTTGGAACAAATGGATGAAGCTATCCGCCAACGTGGGGCTACTACTGGCATCACTAACAGAGTTTGAGAAACAGAGAATGCGGTTGCAGTCTTTTAGCGAAAATCAGGTTCGCACCCAATTTTCACATTTGAACTGCTCCATCAACATCCATTCAATGCTTTGATTTTCATTATCAAACTTTCATTATTCCTGCTCACCATATCCACTGTAGCTTCGCCATCACAAGCACTCTCTCCTTTCTTATAAGAGTATTTAACTGAGTACTTATCGTCGCTTAAAGGTTTTATTGAGTCTAATTTCAATGGTTCAGACATATTGCCGTAAAATTTTGTCAAAGCGTCTGGATCAAAAGCTCCTTGTCTTTTTTCTGGAACAATGTACTCGACTGCTTTATCTCCCTGTCCAAAACTCAGAGCATAGTAAAACGCACGTATTACAGTTGCAGATGTTCCATACTCATCAGTAATGTCACCTTCTTCATGAATTTTTATATTAGTGACGGTGGACACTAATGGAGCGTGGTGATGTCCTGTCATTGCAATCATAGATTCTGATAAGCCTACATCAACGGTTTTTCCTATTGATGCCTTCATTTTTTTTGATATATTAGCGTTGGTTATTAGATGTACCGCTGAAATTTCATCATCATTACCGCCAGCATCTGAGCCTTGGATACAAATAGACTCATGTAATGTAAGAATATATGCTGGCTCTGGCATATCTCCATCTTTTACGCTTATAAAATTGGGCGGCCCCGGAAATATCTCGAATTCTAATGTTCCTGTTAATTCTTTTGGCTCTGCTTTATCAACATTAAAACAAGTTGCAAAAGCAGGATTCCATATGAATATCAACGCCCCTACTATTAATTTGAGTTTCATCACGCAATACCTAATTAAAAATTATTTACCAACATAAAATGAAGGGGTATTGTGCTGTATGTGATGTGGAAAAACCAGATTAATATCACCCCGTCAACGTAACAAACACCTGTGTCATCCTTTCCGGCAACCGCTGCACATTATCCACCACGGTAACGCGCTTGCCGAAAATATCCCGCACATACTCATCCGCTCGCGGATCAAGGCTAATGCAATAACTGTAAATGCCTTTCTGATCCAATTCTTTCACCGCTTGCCGCGCATCTTGCGTCAGTAATTGCGGGTCATCCACGTCAATATCCGACGGTTCGCCATCGGTTAAAATCAGCAGCAGTTTTTTATCCGCCTGTTGATGCTCCAGATAATGCGCCGCATGACGCACCGCCGCGCCCATCCGCGTCGAATACCCCGCCTGCATTGCCGCCAGCCGCCCCTTCACTTCATCGTTCCAAGTATTCCTTTCAATAACTGGCTGGCTGTTCCGGCTGTTGGTGTGGCGCAAGGCGTAATGCTTAGTCGTTGGCTTGCAGGGCTTTGCCGTCAAAGTGGATGCCTGCCCAGCCGTGGCGCATGAAAGTGCGGATATTGGCGTGGTTGGTGCCGTCGGGCGTTGCCAGTACGTCGCGGTAATGTTCGCCGAAACAGGCCAGTGTTTGCGCTGCATTCAAGCCTTGCAATTGGGCGAAGGCGAAGAGTTTGCACGAGCCTTCGTTGGTGCCTGCCGGGTTGCTTACGGTGTCGTCGGCGCTGCCATTGGTGAAGCTTTGCGGGGTGTAGGTGTAGTGCGCGGCGATGGTGGCGAGTACGTCGGCAAAGACGATTTGCTCGGGGGCGGTGGCGAGTTGGGTTAGTAGGGTGTTGATGGGCATGGTTGTCTCGGTTGGGTATCGTTTATCGGCAACATTGGTGCAAAAGCTGGTTAAGTTGGCAGAGGAGTGAGTCATGACACATAAGCAATAATGGTATTAGTCGCATGGTCAACCGCGTGCCACAACCAATGTTGGTTACAGATAATAATCATGATCATGATCGGCTGGTATAGGATTTAAGGCAAATTTGGCACAGTATGGGAATCAAACCCACCGATACCACTTCTCCAACCCCAGCGTTCTGCTCCAAGAGTCAACCAGCTCACGGTCAGTGGTGCCGTCGAAAATCTGTTGCATACACGGTTCCAGTAACAGAGCGGCAGCGGCTTCCATGCCGACGGTGCGGTAAGGCTCAAACAGACCGGGGATGTCGAATAACTCAGCGACCATCAGCGCTTGCGCCGCATTCATCACCTGATTGGCACGAACCAAGGTACGTGGGAACATCTCCGGCGTCAGTTGCAAGCAAGCAATATGTTCCACGACTTGCTGGGTGAGAGAGTGTTGTTGAACAGCGTGCAGTTCCGCATAGTCGCGGTGCAGTTGGAAATCAATCAGCATCCCGATGGGCACCGAGCGCAACTGTGTCAGCACCCCGCCGATGACGTGATCGGTGAAGGCTTCGCGTTGCGACAGGGGAATGCTGGGGTGCATCGACAGCAGTTCATTCTTGATGCTGGCGAGGTAAGCCGCATTCGGTTTCAAGTTGGCGTGCTCGGTTTCTGGAGTGCGATATTGGTGCAGCACGAAAGCGGCTTGCCACGCGATCAGGTAGTTGTTTTCATCTCCCGGCCGACGCAGCACGATTTCATGGTTGTCACGGCCTTCGCGCCCGCCGATACGCACACTGGAATCAACGGGCAAACTGTCATCAAACACAATGTCGAAACCACGTCCGGTAAAGGCAGTTGCTTCGTCAAGTAGGCTTTGAGTGCTGGCAGGGTAGAGCATCACGGGGGAATCCTTATTGGGTCATGGGGCGAAAATTATAGGGCAAGCGGCTCGCGCTGGATACTCAAATACTTTTCGGGTCTAATGCATCCCGCAACCCATCCCCTACAAAGTTGAGGCAGAACAAGGTTATCGCCAGAAATCCTGCCGGAAACAGCAACATCCACGGCGCGGTTTCCATCTGCGCAGCGCCTTCCGCAATCAACACGCCCCAACTGGTCAGCGGTTCCTGTACCCCTAGCCCCAAAAAGCTCAAAAACGACTCAAACAAAATCACCTGTGGCACGGTCAGCGTCGCATACACAATCACCGACCCCAGCGTATTCGGCACAATATGGCGGCGAATAATCCCGAAATGGCTCACCCCGCTGACCCGTGCCGCTTCCACAAATGAACGGCCTTTCAGCGACAAAGCTTGCCCGCGTACAATCCGCGCCATCGTCAGCCATTCCACCGCACCAATTGCCACGAAGATCAGGAAAATACTGCGTCCGAAATACACCATCAGCAAAATCACGAAAAACATGAAGGGCAGGGCATACAACACATCCACAAAACGCATCATCAGCGCATCGGTGCGCCCGCCCAGATAACCTGCCGTTGCCCCGTACAACACCCCAATCAGCAAGCTCACCGAAGTCGCCGCCAACCCCACCATTAACGAAATTTGTCCCCCGACCAAGGTGCGCACAAATAAATCACGCCCGTTCGCATCCGTGCCGAAATAAAAGCCTGCGCTCCAGTCTGGCGGAATGCCCATGCTATCCCAGTAAATTTCATCAAACGGGTGCGGGCTGAACAAGGGTCCCAACAGGCACAATAACGCAATCGCCATTAACACCAACGCACTGCCAACCGCCATTTTATTGCGCAACAACCGCCGCCACGCCTTGCCCCACCAACTATTCATAACGCACCCTTGGGTCAATCAGCCCGTAAATCACATCCACTAGCAAATTCATCAGGATAATCAACGCCCCGTAGAACACCACCACGCCCATCACCAGCGTATAATCGCGGTTCAACGCCCCTTGCACAAAATGCCGCCCGATACCCGGAATCCCGAAAATCTGTTCGATGACCACCGACCCGGTAATAATGGCCGCCGTCGCAGGCCCCAGCCAGGAAATCACCGGCAGCAACGCACCTTTCAGCACATGCCGCCACAGAATCAGGCGCATCGGCAAACCCTTGGCAAACGCGGTGCGGATATGCGGGCTGGATAACGTTTCCAGCATACTGGCACGCATCATCCGTGCGGCGTAAGCAATCTGCGGCAAGGCCAGCGCAATCACCGGTAGCACGGCCGATTTCCAGCCTGCATCCCAACCCGCCACCGGCAGCCAGTGCAGGAATACCCCAAACACCAGCGCCAGCAGCGGTGCCATCACAAAATTGGGGATGGTGATCCCGGTCATCGCCACCGCCATCACCGCATGATCCAGCGGGCGATTCTGGTGCAATGCCGCCAACATTCCCGCCGGAATCCCCACCAGCAAGGCCAGCAGCATGGCAAACAGCCCCAGTTGCAGCGATACCGGAAAGCCTTGTGCAATCAAGCTACTGACCGTGTGATCCTTGTACTTGAAGGAGGGGCCGAAATCCCCCTGCACCACATTCAGCAGGTAATAGCCGTATTGAACCACCAGCGGCTGGTCGAGGTGGTAGGCGCGTTCAATATTGGCGGCAATTTCCGGCGGAATGGCTCGCTCCCGGTCAAATGGTCCACCCGGTGCCATTCTGATTAAAAAGAATGCCAAGGTAATGATGACCAGCAAGGTGGGCAACGCACCCAGCAAGCGTTTGAAGACATACTGCAACATACGATTGTGATCTTTTCCGAATTAAAAGTGACAAATTTTCTGAAAGCACCTAAGATTAAGTGTATTCTAATATTCTAATCTAGAAGATTTTGACCCGCTAGCCAAGACTCTGGAACTAATTTATGTAGGGTTAATCATGAAAAATCAAGATCATAGCATCACTATTAACGGCGTCCCCATACAAGATGAAGACATCGAATACGCGAGCCGTTCCCTGAAAGCGGCCTCTCATCCTTTACGCTTGAAAATCATGTGTTTACTGGAAAACACTGAAATGACCGTGCAGGAAATTGTCGATAGTGTCGGCACAACACAGAGTAACATTTCCCAACACCTTGGGTTAATGCGTGACAAGGGCTTGTTGTCTTCACACCGGGTTGCCAACCGGGTTTACTATCGTCTTGCTGAATCCCGCCGTGCCCTGCTGAGGGCTTGCTCTTCTCTGAAATAAATTCATTCTATCAATATTATTTGCCTATTCATCCTGATTATGGTTGTCTGGAAAAGTGTGTGTGCTCCAGAATATGCACTACACTCAGATAAATAAATGCTACATCTTTATGCAAAATCAAGGAAAAATAATGAATACGCAGTATCTAACCCTAGCTAGTCTTGGCAAAAATCATTGGTGGCGCTACCTGCTGGGTCTGTTACTGATTATCTTTTTTTGGCAGATTCTGGGGGTCATCCCGTTAGGAATCATGGTGGTTATGTTGCTGGGGGATGATAACCCCGCTACCGATGTTGATTTGAATACCTTGCATTTTACAGGCATTGACAGCTTGTGGCCGTATCTGGCGATTAATTTTACCTTGTTGGCAATGCTGTTAGGGGTGTTCTTGGCTGTGCGTTTTTTGCACAATCGACATTTTATCAGCTTGCTGACACCGCTTGCCACTGTTGACTGGAAGCGCATTCTCGAAGGGTTTACGGTCTTTTTTGTGTTGATTGCCAGTGCCGCCGCCGTGGAAGTCTGGCTTAAGCCGGGAGTCTTCCAAATGACTTTTGACCCTAAGCAATTCCTGATTTTTTTGCCGATTGCCTTGGTGGTGACGCCCCTTCAGGCTGCCGCAGAGGAGCTGTTTTTCCGGGGTTATGTGATGCAGAGCTTGGGCTTGTGGAGTCGTCGGGCGTTTGTGCCGGTGCTGGGGTCTTCCTTGCTGTTCATGGCGGCGCACTTGACCAACCCGGAGGTGGGGGAAGATATATATTTGATCCCGCTGTTGTATCTGTTGATGGGGTTGTTTTTGGCGATTATTACGGTGAAAAGCAATTCGCTGGAACTGGCGATTGGAGTACATGCTGCCAATAACCTGTTTGCGGTACTGATTATGAATTATGCGAATTCAGCTTTGCCCGCACCATCACTGTTCATGGCTGAGAAGGTTGACCCGCTGTCCAGTCTGGTGAGTTTTGTAGTGGTAGCAGCGCTGTTTTACTGGGTGGTGTTTGTGTGGCGTAAAGCAAATCTGCTGGGGCAACCACAGTAAGTGAATTGCCCCGATTTGCAGGTTAAACCTTAGGGGTTTTAGGTTTCACAGGCTTTTTGACGGCAGGTTTCTTGGCCGCTTGCGGCGCTGGAGCAGCCTTGGGCGTTTTTGCTGAGGCTTCAGGCAAGATAGTGGCCTCTAGTACGGGTGTCGCCTCTCCCAAACGGGATTTGACATAAGTCCCCGGTGCGTTTTCAATGACAGCTAGTTTGCCAGACCCAGGTTGACGGGCATCAACTTGTTCATTGTTGGCGAGGGTGCGTACCCAGCTATCCCATTCTGGCCACCAGGAACCTGCGTTGATTTGGGTGTTTGCTAACCAAGCATCTGGGTTTTCTGGCAGCTCGTTGCTGACACGGTAGTTGTACTTGTTGGCGGCAGGCGGGTTAACGATACCCGCAATATGACCGGAACCACCCAGGATAAAACGTACATCACCGCCAAACAAGCGAGCACCGGCGTAGGTGGATTTCCACGGAGCAATGTGGTCTTCGAGGGTGGAAATGAAGCAGGCAGGCACGTCAATGGTACTCAGATCCAGTTCTACACCTTCCACGCTCAGAGCTTTAGGTTGGCAAAGCTTGTTGTCTTTGTAGAGGTTGCGCAAATACCAGGAATGCATTTTGGCAGGCATCCGGGTGGAGTCTGAGTTCCAATACAGCAAGTCAAACGGACGCGGGTCATTCCCCAACAGGTAGTTATTGACGTAGAACGACCAGATCAGGTCATTAGCACGTAACAGGTTGAAGGCACCTGACATAGTGCTGCCATCCAGATAACCCTGTTCGTTCATTTGGGCTTCGATGTTGCTGATTTGGATTTCATCAATGAACAGTCCCAGTTCGCCGGGTTCGGAAAAGTCCAACATGGTGGTGAAGAAGGTCGCGCTTTTGACGCGGTTATCACCTTTGGCTTTCAGGTAAGCGAGGGTGGAAGACAGCAAGGTTCCGCCGATGCAGTAGCCGATGAGGTTCATATCGGCTTCACCGGTATCGCACTCCACCGCATCCATCGCGGTGATAACGGCCTGTAGGTAGTCTTCAAAGCCGGTGTCAGCGTAGGTTTCGTCCGGGTTGACCCATGACATGACGTAAACGGTATGGCCTTGATCTACCAGCCACTTGAGCATGGAGTTTTTGGGTTGCAGGTCGAGAATGTAGAACTTGTTGATCCACGGTGGCACGATCATCAAGGGGCGCTTGAGGACTTTTTCGGTGCTCGGTGTGTACTGGATCAACTGGAACATGCGGTTCTGGAACACGACTTTGCCGGGTGTGGCTGCGACGTTTTCCCCCAGTTTGAAGGCTTTGGTGTCGGTCATGCGGATGCGCAATTGACCATTCCCGGCTTCGAGGTCTTCCAGCATGTTTTTCAAGCCGTGTACCAGATTTGCACCTTTGGTTTCACGGATTTTTTCCAGTACCGCCGGGTTAGTCATGGCGAAATTGGTGGGTGAGATGGCATCTAACCCGCGTTCGGTGAAAAATTTTACCCGTTCGGCGGTACGCTCATCCAGCCCTTCGGCAGAGGCTACCAGTTTGCGCGTCCAATCGGACATCAGCAGGTAAGACTGTTTGATCATGTCGAAGGCAGGTTTGTTTTCCCAGTCTTCATGGCTAAAACGGCGGTCTGATTTGGCTGTTTCCATGACTTTAGGCGCGGCTTGACCGCTTATGAAGCTTTGCATGGCTTGTTGAGTCAGCTCCATCGACTTTTGCCAGAAAGCCATATTGGTTTCGATGAGTTTTTCCGGGTTTTTGGCGATGGCTTCTGCCCAGTCACTGTAAGCTGTTTTCAGGTTGAAGGGGTCAAGGTTCATGTTTTCGTGGGCTTTGCTGAAACCCGCCATGACTTCTTCAACCTGCTTGAAATTGTCCTGCATTTCTTTGGTCACTGAGGCATAGCCTAGCGCACCGATATCGGCTTGGTTATCCGCAGCCTGTTTGTTGTCGGCCATGTGTGTCTCCTTTGGTAGTGGTCTCTGATTTTGGTTGTGGTGCTGCGATGTTATGTTATGGTTTTAATCGTAAATACTGGGTTTGATGGACATCCATCACGTTGTTTTCCCAGCCGCTCAGTTTTGGGCTGATCAAGTGCTGAGTGGTATTGTAGTAGATAGGAATGATGGGTGTATCGGCCAGCAGGATGCGTTCGGCCTGTTCCAGCGCTTCGCGGCGCTTGTTTGTGTCGCTTTGGGTTTCGGCTTCCTGCATCAGGCGGTCGTATTCGGGGTTGTTGTAACCGGCGGTGTTCATTTCACCCACATCAGATTTGAACAGGCTGAGGAAGGTGTGGGCATCGTTGTAATCGCCGACCCAGCTTGAACGCACGACCTGAAACTGCTTTTGCTTGCGTGAGCTGAGGTAGACTTTCCATTCTTCGTTACGCAGGCTGGTTTTGACGCCGAGTACTTGTTTCCACATGGCAGCGATGGCAATGGCGAGTTTTTTGTTGTTGTCGCTGGTGTTGTAGAGGATTTCTAGCTCCAGCGGTTTGTCCGCGCCATAGCCACTTTCGGCGTACAGCGATTGCGCCAGTTGGGTGCGGGCGGCTTTATCCAGCGATTTTTCTTCCATGTTTTGCTGGGTGTAGTGGTCAACGGGTGGAACCCAGCCCCATGCCGGAATTTCGCCCGATTGGGTGATTTTGTCGGTGAGGATGTCGCGATCCAGTGCCAGTGACAGGGCGCGGCGCAATTTGGGGTTGCCCTTGAAGGCGGGATTTTCCAGATTGAGCGCGTAGTAATACGTGCCAATGTAAGGCGTGCTGCGGAAGTCGGCGGGGAAATCTTTTTCCACGGTTTTGATTTGGTCGGCGGGCACGTCGTAGGTGATGTCGATTTCCCCGGCACGGTAACGTTTGAGTTCGCTGCTTTGGTCTTCGGTAGGGATGTAGTACACGCTGTCGATATTTACCTCGGCGGCACGGCGGTAATGCGGGTTTTTCACCAGTTTGATGTGGTCTTGTGGAATCCATTCGCTTAGGCAGTAAGCGCCGTTGCAGCGGATATTTTCCGGCTTGATCCAGTCCTTGCCTGATTTTTCAATGGCTTGCTTGGGGGCGGGGTAGGCCATTGGGTGCATCAACATGCCGAGGAAATAGGGCGTGGGCGCTTTGAGGTTGATTTCCAGCGTGTGCGGGTCAATGGCTTTGACGCCGATTTGTGCTGGGTCTTTTTGCTCGCCTTTGCTGAAGGCTTCCGCGCCTGCAATCGGCCAGAGGATGAAGGCGTAGTCGGAAGCTGTTGCCGGGTCAAGGGCGCGATGGTAGGCGTAGACGAAATCGTCAGCGGTGACGGGTGTACCATCCGACCACTGGCTGTCGTTACGCAGGTGGAAGGTGTAGCGTTTGCCGTCGGCGCTGATTTCCCATTTTTCGGCGACTCCGGGCTGGAGTTTGCCGAATGCGTCTTCGGTCACGAGTCCTTCAAACATGTCACGCTGGATATTCGCTTCGGAAACCCCGGAGGATTTATGGATGTCGAGGGTTTCCGGTTCAGTGCCATTACCGCGTTTCAGCACGGTTTCAGCCAGTACAAACGGGCTGTAGAGCAGGCAGAGGGCAAGTAACAAGCGTGGCAATTTGCGCATGAGTTTTTCCTGTCGTTGAGGGAGCAAACACTATAACACAGGCTATTCCCCTAATGCCCGTGAGCGCATCAGTGAACGCATTAGCGGAAAGCCGAGTGAGGCGGTGAGGCGTTCGGCAGTGTCTTTTAAGGAACGGGTGGTTTGGAAATCGGGTACTTTGCCCGCCAGAATCACCCAGTTTTTGCTACCGGTGAGTACGGTGCGGATGTCAGCAAAGTGCAGGCGCAAGGCGTCGCGCAGCAAGGGGTCTTCGCGGTGTTCTGTCCAGCAATTCAGCACCAACCAGCCATCTTCCTTGAGTGCATCGGCACAGCGGGCGATGAAGTCGGTGCGTAATTGCACCTGATCCACCCCGTCGCCGTGGTAAAGGTCGGCAAATACCACATCCACTTTACGCAGCTCATTGCTGTTCAGGAAGTCATCGGCATCTTGCTGGATGATTTGCAGGCGTTTGCTGCGCGGCATCTGGAAATAGCGGTGTGCCAATTCGATCACGGTGGCGCGTAATTCCACGGCGGTGATGTGAATGCCGGGAATGTGGCGGTGTAAAGCTGTGACCAGACTGCCGCCGCCCAAGCCTAGAATCAGTACCCGTTTCGGTTGGCAAAATAGTAGCACCAGCAACATGGCTTGGGTGTATTCGTATTGCAGTACGTGGGGGGTGGCTTTCAAACAACGGCTTTGCTCATCGTTGGGTGCAAAGGCTAGAATGCGGCATTCGCCATCGTCGAGTACCGTGATGGAGCCGAATTCATCGTCGCTGTGGTGTAAGGTTTGTATCATGGCGTAAACGTATCACAAGTGTGTGACTAAAAGGAGCAAGGAAATGTCATTGGGGCCAGTGATGCTGGATGTGGCAGGTACTGAATTGAGTGCCGAAGATCGTGAATTATTGCAGCACCCGGCCGTGGGTGGCGTGATCCTGTTTGCGCGTAATTACCAGAACCCGACACAGCTTGCGGCGTTGACGGCGAGTATCCGGGCGCTACGTGAGCCGCATTTGCTGGTGGCGGTGGATCAAGAAGGCGGGCGGGTGCAACGTTTCCGTGAAGGTTTCAAGCGTTTGCCACCAGCGGGGTATTACGCGGCTTTGTACCAACAGTCACCTATTGCGGCAGGTCAGGTTGCGCAGCGCATGGGCTGGTTGATGGCCGCCGAGTTGCAGGCGGTGGGGGTGGATTTCAGCTTTGCCCCAGTGCTGGATATTGACCGGGGTTTAAGTCGGGTCATCGGCGACCGTGCCTTTGGTGAGCAAGCGCAAACGGTGAGCGATTTGACCGGGGCGTGGATGCAGGGGGTGCGGCTGGCGGGCATGGTGTCGGTCGGTAAACATTTCCCCGGTCATGGTGGGGTGACGGCCGATTCGCACGAGGCTTTGCCGTGTGACGAGCGCAGTTTTGAAACGCTGTGGCAGGAAGATATGTTGCCGTTTGGGCATTTGATCGCTCAGGGCTTGGAAGCGGTGATGCCCTCCCACGTGGTTTACCCTTGTGTGGATGACGCACCAGCGGGATTTTCCAGCGCGTGGTTACAGACGATTTTGCGCGGGAAGATGGGGTTTCAGGGGGCGATTTTCAGCGATGCGCTGGATATGGCCGCAGCGGCGGCAGCCGGGGATTTTGTCGGGCGGGCGCAAGCAGCTTTGGCAGCAGGCTGTGACCAGTTACTGATGTGCAATAACCGTGCGGCAGCCGTGACGGTGGTAGAAGCGTTGGCGGATTACCGTGACCCGGCAGCACAGGCACGCTTGGCGCGTTTATACAGCCGCCATTTCACCCCGCTGGTACAAGTGCAACAGCATCCGTATTGGGCAGAAGCTGAAACGGTGTTGGAACAATTTGCGGCTTACAGTGTGTCGGGTGTGACCTTGGCGTATGACCCTACCACACGCGGCGGAACGGTGTTGTAGGTAGGAAGATGTGAAGCTTACTCTTTGAGTTTGATGAGCAAGCTGCCTTCTTGAACATGGATGTCTTCAACACCAGCGGCGAATGACTGCCAGAAACCGGCATTGCTGCCAAACTCATTGACCAGATCAACGTTTTTTAGGTTGCCTAGCCAAGCGTTAGGTACGGGGACTCCCCAGACGCTGACGCCTTTGAGTTTGACGATGGGGTGACCATTGGCATAGGCGAGTTCTATGCCAGCGTTCACTTTGAGGGTTTTGCCGCCGATAAACGGGAAGTCTGGGTCGAGTGGCAGCAGGATTTTGGCACTGGCGAGATTGTCAGCAAGGTCGATCACAGCCTTTTCGCCCATGTCGGTGTTTGTTGCCAATAAGGCATTCAGCTCTTTTTCGGTGAGGGCAATTTCGCGTTTCGCCCCGATCTCGGTATAAGGTTCCGGTTTCAGGTCGGGGGTGGGTGTGCTTGCCATCAGCTCAGGCAGGCCAATTTGCTGGAGCTTGCGTTCCAGTACGGAGGTTTCCTGGGTATTCAGGGTGACGGGCTGAAAAGGTTTGGGGAACAGGAAATACTGTACTACCCACAGCGTGACGCTGACGGAGATGAATACCGTCAGCAATATCAGCCCTATTAAGTGCAAACACCCAATCTTATGTTCTGAACTTGTGCTCATTTATGCTCCAGCAAGAATAATGTACGAGCCTGTTGAGGCTGGGTCATTGTCATTGTTAGCATTTAGCATAAAACGTCTGGCTGGGTTTATGGAAATCTGCCAGAGTCTATTATTTAACGATTAACGGGCGGTAGTATGTCGGAATTTGATCTAATCCGCGAATACTTTTTGTGGGACGCATCCCCTGATACGACGGTGCGGATCAGCGTTGGTGATGATGCTGCGGTGTTGAGGATACCACTGGATAAAGAACTGATTATTTCTGTTGATACCCTCAATGAAGGAATCCATTTCCCAGTAAAAACCCCACCCCATGCTATTGGGTACAAGGCGCTGGCGGTCAACCTCAGTGATCTTGCGGCGATGGGGGCACAACCTGCTTGGTTTACCTTGGCGTTGTCAATGCCGGTTGCTGACACGGTTTGGGTTGGCGAATTTACACGCGGAATGCGCGAGCTGGCACAACAACACGGTATTTTCCTGATAGGCGGGGATACCACTCGTGGGGCGTTGAGCATCACCCTGCAAGTGATGGGGCTGGCAGCGCCGGGCAAGGCATTATTACGCAGTGGGGCGCAACACGGCGACCTGATTTGTGTGTCAGGGACGCTGGGGGATGCAGCAGCCGGGTTGGCGGTAGTACAAAACCGTTTGGCTTTGGCGGCAGAGGCGGCGGAGTACTGCGTCCAACGCCTGAATTATCCGACAGCACGCTTGGGATTGGGAAATGTGTTGCAGGGCAGGGCAACCGCCTGCATGGATATTTCTGACGGTTTGTTAGCTGATCTGGGGCATTTGCTGAAAGCATCGGGGGTAGGTGCGCGTTTGCACCACGCTTTGCTGCCGGTTTCACCCGCATTGACCAGCGTTGCGCTTGATCAACGACTGGACTTTGCACTCAGGGGGGGGGACGATTATGAGTTATTATTTACCTTGCCCAAAACCTTGTTAGCTGTTGTGCGGCAAGAGGCGTCCAAACAGAAAATTGGGGTTACCGTCATTGGGGAAATCGACGCGCAGCAGGTTGATTTACAGCTAGATTACGCTTTTTCCGATAAGCGGTGTGGATACGAACATTTTTCTTGAGAATGGCATCTTGTGTTGGAACCTTTGCAAACATACCATGGTCTATCAAAATAACAATCACTTAGGGCCTTGAATATGAAAAACAATATGAAAGTGGGAGCTGCCGCGCTGACTTTGGCAGTATTGATGTCTGGTTGCGCACCTGTCCCAGGAACGGCTCCTCAGGCGGGCACGACCACAGGTGGTAATTACAACACCAATGGTTATGGGGCAACGGCTCCAGCGGCGGGCACTGATTACGGTTATAACACCGGGACAGCAGCCAATACCGGTACAACCTCTAGCGCCTCTTACTTTGATAATGGAGCGAGCGCGGCTCCTAGTTATGGTGCAGCACCTGCTCCTAGTTATGGCGCAACGGCAACACCTACGAGCAGTAGTTACTACGACTACGCTGCACCCGGCTCAAGTGGCGGTACTGCCAGCAACTCGATAGGTGGTGCTTACGCCGTACAGGTATTGGCCAGCGGCAACAGCGGTACGGCTGAGTCCATGCGTGGTCAGATGCAGTCGATGGGCTTTAATGCGGTGGTTGATCAGGTCGGAGGTTATTACAAGGTGCGTGTACCGTTCAGCAGCGAAAGTGAAGCAAAATCCAACTTGGGGCGTATCCGTTCCAGTGGCGCACCGGATGCTTTCTATACTGTCCGTTAAATAGTGGTGTAAGCATTAATGCATTCTTAGAATGCCTCCATTAATGGGGGCATTTGGCATTTCGTAGCATCAATTACCCCGCTCTTCCGTTTGCTCTACACTTTATGTTTAGGTAAATGCTAAAAATCGTTATATATAAGTCATATGAGATTTTTATCCGTCATGTTCAGGATCACTACATTCTACCCCGCACTCATTGCCTTGCTGCTGTTGGCAAGCGGAACAGTGCAAGCGGGTTTATACCGCTGGGTTGATGATGCGGGTGGTGTCCATTATTCGGATGTCGTGCCTGCCAGCGTCGAAAAACACGGACACAGCGAACTCAACAAGCAGGGCATGACCGTTGAAACTTTCCCCGCCGCACCCAGCCCGGCAGACATTGCCGCTGCGAAACGCGGTGAGACGCTGGCACAACTGCGCGATGCCTTGGATAACCAGCAGCAGGAGCAAGATAACCACCTGCTGGCTAATTATACGGATACGACTGAGCTGGAAACGGTATTCAACAGCAAGCTGACGGTGTTGGACAAGAATACCCGTTCGATTGCGGAACGTCGCCAGTCACTGAAGAGCAAGCTGGCGACAGTCAAAGCACAACTGGACAAGGTTGAGGAAGCTGCCCAGCGTGAAAAGCTCAATAGCTATGTTCTGGAAGCGGAAAACACGCTGACCGCTTACGATTACGCCTTACAGGAAAACCAGACCGAGCAAGACCGTTTACGTCAGGGTTATGAAAAAGACCATGAGCGCCTGAGCAAATTGCTCAACGAGTCACCATCGTCCCAACACCCAGATCCGTCAAAAGCTCCAGCAATACTGCGTGCGGCACTCGACCGTCAATAATACTGGCACTTTTTGCCCCGGCAGCAATCGCATCCGTGGCGCAAGCGAGTTTGGGTAACATACCACCCTGAATCGTGCCATCCGCTATAAGATCCTGAATATCTTGCTGGCTCAAGACTTCCAGCAAAGTGCCTTCTTTATTGAGGACGCCCGGTGTATTGGTCAGCAACAGCAAGCGTTCGGCATTCAGCACTTCAGCCATTTTACCCGCTACGATGTCAGCATTGATATTGTAACTGGTGCCATCTTCACCCACGCCAATCGGGGCAATGACCGGGATAAAACGGTCTTCTTCCAGCATCCTGACGACGCTAGCATCAATGTTGGTGATTTCACCCACGTGACCAAGATCGATGATTTCGGAGGGCTGGTTTTCCTGGGCTTTGCGTTCCAGTACCAATTTGCGGGCAAGGATCATATTGCCGTCTTTGCCGGTCAAGCCGATGGCGCGTCCGCCTGCCTGATTGATCATGCTGACGATTTGTTTGTTGACCAGCCCGCCCAGCACCATTTGCACCACATCCATGGTTTCGGCATCGGTGACGCGCATCCCGTCAACGAAATGACTTTCCTTGCCAATCTGTTTCAGCAAGTTACCGATTTGAGGGCCACCGCCGTGGATCACCACCGGGTTGATGCCGACCTGTTTCAATAGCACGATGTCGCGGGCGAAACTCTGTTGCAAAGCCGGGTCGGTCATGGCATTGCCACCGTATTTGACTACGATGGTTTTGCCTGAGTATTTCTGAATGTAAGGCAGCGCCTCCATCAGGATGGCGGCAGTATTATTCGGGCTGTTCGTCGTCATGTTTGATATAGACCTTGTAGTTGTCCTTGAAGTCGCGCAAGTTGTCGCCGAGCATGTGGCGGAACTGTTTGCTGAGGTAGTCCATCGTGTCATCAGCGTCGGCGATGAACTCTTTGCGGTCAAGGGAGGTAGCCGCGACACCGAAGGTATTGAAACGGGCGGCGGCATACAGCATGGCTGCACCGACTTTGCCTAAATCGCAGGTTTCGACAGAACTGTTGGCTAGATCAATGAATTTTTCCGCAAGATCCCAGAATTCGGGGTCATTATCTTGCGGATTGGCGGGTTTCTTGCTCATGTAATGCACATCCTTGGGGAGTTAGGCAGCAAGATTAAAACGGCAGTGCCTCCGGGGTCAATTGTAGGCGTTGAATATCTGCACGGAACAGGGCGCGGATGTCTTCCAGTCGCCCCGGTGTATCGGCCTCAAAGCGTAAGGTAATGCTAGGGCTGGTGTTGGATGCACGTGCCAAGCCCCAGCCGTCGGCGTATTCCGCCCGCATCCCGTCGAGGGTAATCAGGCGTTGCGCTTGCAACTGCTGGTCTTGCATCCAGATCGCCATGACCGCCGTGGCGGCTTCGTAGGAGGCAAAGCGCAGTTTGTGTTCCGGGGTGCTAAAGCCTTCGGGGATGCGGGCAAAGACGTCTGCCGGGCTGGCGGTTTCCTGTGCAAGGATTTCCAGCAAGCGAGCGGCGATGTACATGCCATCATCGTATTCCATGCCCCGGTCGCGCAGCACGATATGCCCGCTGAATTCGCCACCCAATACCGCGTCGTGTTCACGGATGTATTTTTTCAACAGGGAATGCCCGCTGATGCACATGCCAGGAATGCCGCCTGCGTCATGGATGGCTTTATCCAGCCGATAGGTGCATTTCACGTCATAAGCCACTACCCGCCCCGGCTGTTCAGGCAAGACGCTTTGCGCCAACAGGGTCAGGATGCGGTCAGGCCAGAGGATATGCCCGTCGCCATCCACCGCAATCAGGCGGTCGCCATCACCATCAAAGGCGATGCCAATGTCCAGGGCTTGTTCCCGCACCAATGTTTGCAGGGCTTGCAGGTTGGCGGGCTGGGTCGGGTCGGGTGAGTGGTTGGGGAAGTTGCCGTCTACGTCGCAAAACAGGGGGTGTACGTCGCAGCCGATGTCCCGGAACAGTTGTTCCGCCAAGAGTGCCGTCGCGCCATTGCCGCAGTCTACCCCGATGCGTAAACGCCGTTGCAGGTGGATTTGCTGGCAGACTGCTTGCTGGTAGGCGGGCAGGATAGGTGCGGTTTGCAGCTTGCCCGCGTGGGGTTGATGCCAGAGTTCACCCCGGATAATGCGTTCGTAGAGATTCTGGATTTGTTCGTTGTATTGGCATTCGCCATTGATGACGATTTTGATGCCATTTTCGTTGGGTGGGTTATGGCTGCCGGTAATCATCACGCCATGCGGGGCAAGGCCGGATTGCACTGCAAAATACAGCACCGGTGTTGGCAACATGCCCAGATCGGTGACGTGGCAACCCGCTTGCAACAAACCTTCCGTGACTGCTTGCGCTAATGTTGGGCTGGAAAGTCTCCCATCACGTCCGAGTACGACAGATTGGGTGCCCATGTCGCGTAATTGTGAGCCAATGGCTTGCCCAATCAGGCGCACGCTGTGTTCGGTGAGGTTGTCGGCATACACACCGCGCACGTCATAGGCACGAAACAATGAATGCGCAATCGGGGAGTGTGGGATAGTCATAGCTTAGCTCCTTCCTGAGTGTCCGAAGCCGCCTGCGCCGCGTTGTGATTGATTGAAGTCTTCCACTTGCTGCAAGGCAACTTGTACTACGGGGACAAATACCAGTTGGGCAATGCGTTCGCCCGGCTGGATGGTGAAACTGTCGTTGCCGCGATTCCAGCAAGAAATGAATAACTGCCCTTGGTAGTCGGAGTCGATCAGGCCAACCAGATTACCGAGCACAATGCCGTGCTTATGCCCAAGGCCGGAGCGCGGCAAAATCACGGCTGCAAGGCTGGGGTCGCCAATGTGAATGGCGATGCCGGTAGGAATCAGCGTGGTATCACCGGGGTTTAGGGGAATGGCTGCATCCAGACAGGCACGTAAATCCATACCGGCAGAGCCCGTGGTGGCGTAGTCAGGCAGGGGGAATTCGCTGCCGATACGGGGGTCGAGGATTTTGTATTCAATCGTTGCCATGAGCCTGTTTCCGTTGCTTGTATTGTGCCGCTACCAGTTGCATGAGTGCTTCGGCGAGCTGTTGTTTGTCCATTTCTGGCAGGGAGGTATGACCGTCTTTCCAGACCACTTCCAGCGCATTGGTGGGCTGGTCAAAGGCTTTACCGCCAGCGACAGAATTGGCGGCAATCATGTCAATGTTTTTGCGTTCCAGTTTACTGCGGGCGTAAGTCATCAGGTCGTGGGTTTCAGCGGCAAAGCCGACAGTAAACAGGTGCGGGTATTCCTGCTTGATTGTAGCCAGAATATCGGTGGTACGTTTCATTTCAAGATGAAGGGTGTCGGCATTCTTCTTGATTTTCCGGTCAGCGACTGCTGTGGGGGTATAATCGGCAACGGCGGCGGTGGCGATAAACAAGTCGGCTTGCCTGGCTTGTTCGCAAGTGGCCTTGAGCATGTCGGCTGCTGATTCGGTAATCATGCGTTGCACACCGGGGGGGCATTCCAGCGCTACGTGCCCGGAAACTAGCATGACGTTTGCGCCCATGCGTGCTGCTGCCCGTGCTACAGCGTAACCCATTTTGCCGGAGCTGCGGTTGGTGAGGAAACGTACCGGGTCAATGGCTTCACGGGTGGGGCCTGCGGTGATCAGTACCTGCACGCCGTGCAGCAAGGCACTGCTGGCACTGCCGTTTTCCAGTTCGCGTACCACATCAGCGGGTTCCAGCATCCGCCCAAAGCCGGTATCACCACACGCTTGCACCCCTTCGGCGGGGCCGAATACGTTGATGCCGCGTTCTTTGAGGGTGTGGATATTGTGCTGGGTCGCGCTGTTTTTCCACATTTGCTGGTTCATGGCGGGGGCGACTGCCAGCGTTGCGGTGGAAGCGAGGCAAACCGTGCTCAGCAAATCATCTGCCATGCCCCACGCTAAACGCGCCAGCGTATTCGCGGTGGCGGGTGCTATCAGGATGATGTCTGCCCAACGCGCCAACTCAATATGTCCCATGCCCATTTCGGCTTGTGGGTCGAGCAGTTGGGTGTGCACCGGGTTGCCGGAAAGTGCCTGCATGGTTAACGGGGTAATGAAGGCTTGCGCGGATTCGGTCATGCACACCCGCACGTTTGCGCCTTGTTTTACCAGCAGACGTAGCAGCTCGGCGGATTTGTAGGCCGCGATGCCGCCACTTATCCCTAAAAGGATGTTTTTACCAGTGAGGAGTGACATAAGATTTGTTTTCTAAATCCCTATAAATGTGCATAAAAAAAGCGAACTATTATGGCAATTACTGACTGGCCGCTTGAAGACCGACCCCGCGAGAAGTTGATGTCACGTGGCGCACAAGCGCTATCCGATGCTGAATTGCTGGCTATTTTCCTGCGGGTCGGTGTCAAGGGCAAAACCGCCGTTGACCTCTCGCGGGAGTTGTTACAAACGTTTGGTAGTCTACGTCAATTATTTGATGCAGACGCACAAAATTTTTGTGCAACGCACGGTATGGGGGAAGCCAAATACGTGCAACTGCAAGCCGTGCTGGAAATGTCGCGGCGTTATCTGGGTGAGAAAATGCGCCGTGGCGACGCCTTGACGGACCCGGATGCAGTACGCTTTTACCTCACATCCAAATTGCGTGACTACCGTTTCGAGGTGTTCGCCTGCCTGTTTCTGGATAATCGTCACCGGGTAATCCAGTACGAGGAGCTGTTTCGTGGCACCATCGACGGAGCCAGTGTACACCCACGTGAGGTGGTGCGCCGTGCGCTGCATCACAATGCGGCTGCTATTATTTTCGCCCACAACCATCCCTCCGGTGTCGCTGAACCCAGTCAGGCGGATGAGCGGATTACCCAGAAACTCAAGGATGCCTTGCACCTGATTGATGTACGGGTGCTGGATCATTTTGTGATCGGTGATCAAGTAGTGTCGTTTGCTGAGCGTGGGTTGTTGTAGAATAACCTTTTACTACCACCAAAAGGATTGAGCCGTGATTACAGCGGAACAGGAAAAACAAGTCAGCGGCGCAATGGAACTGTTGAGCGCCTATATCGCCAAGCCACCTTGGGAAGATTGGATGGTTGAAGTCTTCTCCGATGCCATTGCTTATGCTGCCGAAATGCTGGAGTTATCCGGTGACGAGGTGCTGGACTATCTCGAAGAAGAGCCGCTGGGGCAAATGTTGCATTCCCATGTGTTTGAGCATTTTGTCACGACTGAAACCAATGAAGACGGCGAAACCGTGCTGCAAGAATTTATCCGGGCGCGGGTACAGCAGGAAGAAAAGTCTTTCGCGTGCCAGTATCTGGAAGCGTTTGCCCACTCTGAGTTGGCGTTGTGGGAAGTCGTCGGCAAAGTCGGTAAAAAGGTTGAGGTGCGCCGCCTAGGTTCTGATGAACCGAGTGTATTGGCACAATTGGATGCTACCAATATTCCCACCAATATCTGCATTGCTTCGCGTTTGCTGAGCCTGCCGAATAACCAGTTTATTTTCAGCTTTGGCATGTTGCCGATTGAGCGGGCAGAGGCTGAAGAAATTTTGGCGTATCTGGATCAGGTGCGGGCGGAGATGCTGGAAACGGCTCAAAGCGAAGAGGGGTTAGAACATGATGTCGCTGATGTTCAGGACGCGATTACTGAAGAGTTAACCGACGTGATGTTCCACGAAACCTTGACGGCGTGGATCGGTCAGGGCTTTGAAAGCTAGGCACAAAAGAAAAGAGCCACCAATGGTGGCTCTGAAAACGTTATTTTAATTCTGTGGGTTGTGTCATGGTTTACTACGTTATCACAACTCTGTGAAGTGCTTGTATTCCTCCTAGCTGGCTCGGTGAGCTTCTCCAGTACAAGCACCGTAGACAGTATAATAAGGTAGGTTCACCCTTGCCTACTGGTGTGAAAGCCAGTGTTTGCAAGGGTGTGCCCTAGATGACGCCTAGAACGGGATGTCGTCATCGAAGTCTTCAAAGTTATTGGAGTTATTGCTGCCACCACTCGATGCCGGTGCGCTGCCACCGGAGTAACCACCGCCTGTATTACCCTGATTGCCGCGAGGTGCTGGGGAATCTTCGTAATGACCTGATTCCATACCACCACCCGGACGCCCGCCCAGCATTTGCATGTCAGAAGCGACAATTTCAGTAGAGTAATGTTTCTGGCCGTCCTTTTCCCATGAGCGCGTTTTCAGGCTGCCTTCAATGTAGACTTGTTGGCCTTTACGCAAGTATTTGCCTACCACATCTGCCAAGCCCCGGAAAAATACGACGCGATGCCATTCGGTAGCTTCTTTTTTCTCGCCGGTATTTTTGTCTTTCCAGGATTCATTGGTGGCGACGCTGATATTCGCCATCGCATCGCCGCTGGGCATGTATTTCATTTCAGGGTCTTTGCCGACCGTGCCGACCAGAATAACTTTGTTGATACCTCGTGCCATATTCGTTCCTTATGTAAATATTTCTGTGAGATTCTACGCTGAAGGGGGGGAGAATGCATCCAGAGCGGCCTCGTCCAGACTGGCCTTGTCGAGTTTCAGATAAGCGACGCACTCATCTGCTGCAATGGCGATTTCCTTGACGCCTGGTACTGCCAGCAACTCCTTGTGCAGGCGCTGCGGGTCAGACAGTAGCAGTGGGTCGAGCTTCAGTATCCGACTAGTATAGAAGGTCGGCTGCGGTAATTGCAGGGCAATCACAAACCAGATCAGCACCACGATGGCGCTGAACACGAATACGCCGGTTTCCCCCCACGTATGGTTGATCATGCCACCGAGGGAACCGCCCGCAAAAATGCCGAGGAATTGTGAGCTGCTGAAAATGCCCATCGCCGTGCCTTTGGTGCTGACATCGGAGTATTTGGCGACCAGTGAGGGCTGGGTGGCCTCCAGAAAATTGAAGCCGACAAAAAACAGGAAAAACGCCGCCAGTAACCAGTCGATTTGCGTATGCCCCAGTGCCATGCCAGTTTCCGCGAGAATTAGGGCAAGGGTACTGCCCAGTAACAGGGTACGGATTTGCTGCTTCTTTTCGGCGAGAATAATCAGCGGGATGGCGACCAGAAACGAGCCTGCAAACACCGGTAGGTAGATTTTCCAGTGTTCGGCGCGGGGTAGGGCAAGCTCATGTTCAAAAATCGCGGGCAATACCAGAAAGTTGGCGGTCATCACCAGATGGATAATGAATACGCCTGCATTCATGCGTAACAGAGCAATGTTGCGCAGTGCAGTGCCCAGATAACCTTTGATGATTCCGGCATCGCGGTGACGGGTAATGCGTGCGGGAGTAGGTACGGCGAATATCACCAGTGCAATGCCTGACAAGGCCAGTATCATGGTAAACCAGAAAATGCCCGGCACGCCGACACCGTGGAACTGGCTGATGAGGGGGCCGAGGATCATCCCACCCATGAACGATAAACCAATGGTCATGCCGATCACGGCCATGATGCGGGTACGGTTTTCTTCACGCGTCAGATCAGCGGCCAATGCCATGGTCGGGCCTGCAATCGCGCCCAAGCCTTGCACGGCTCGCCCGACGATGATAATCCACATGGAGTGTGCTGTTGCCGCAATCACGCTACCCAGTGCAAACACCAGCAAGCCGCCGATGATCACCGGTTTACGCCCGATTTTGTCCGAGAGCACCCCCAGCGGAATCTGAAAAATGGCTTGTGTCAGGCCATAAATGCCAATCGCGAAGCCTGCCAGAAACGGGGTGGAATCCGGCAGGGTTTCGGCATACAGCGCAAACACGGGCAGGATCATGAACAGGCCAAGCATCCGCACAGCGTAAATGGCAGCAAGCGAGGCGGTGACACGCCATTCCAGACTATTCATCGGTTCAATCCCTTACAACTTTGTAACCTTGAATTTGCGCCCTTTGATTTTGCCATTGAGCAGGCAAGCGAGGGCTTGTTTGGCAGCGCTGCGCTCGATGGCGACGTAAGCAGCGTAATCCATCACGTCGATTTTGCCGACGGATTTGCCGTTGATACCGCCTTCGCCAGTCAATGCGCCGAGAATGTCACCGGGGCGAATTTTTTCCTTACGCTCGGCAGCAATGCGTAATGTCACGTTGTTGGGCTGGGTGGGGCTGAGGGCGGCTTTAGGTAGCGCGGTAATGACTTCGTAGTCCAGTTCGGTTTTTTGCGCGATACCAATGTCAGCGAGTTTGTGGCGTTCGGCATCGGTGAGCAGGTTGAGCGCCATGCCTTCCTTGCCCGCTCGCCCGGTACGCCCGACGCGGTGGATGTAAACATCAGCATCGTGCGGCAATTCGTAGTTGATGACGCAAGGCAGGTCTTCGATGTCCAGCCCGCGAGCGGCGACGTCGGTAGCAACCAGTATGTTGAAACTGTTGTGCTTGAATTGCACGAAGACTTCATCGCGGTCACGTTGGTCCATTTCACCGTGCAGGGCTTTGACGCTGAAACCAAGTTGGTCGAGGTGTTCGGTGATTTCACGTACACCGACTTTCATATTGCAGAAAATCACCGCAGAACGGGGTTTGAAATGCGCTAGCAGGATTTCAAGCGCTTGTAAGCGCTGGGTCTTTTCACACAGGAATGAGTGCTGGTTGATGACGCCTGCGTGATGTAAGGCTTCGGCTTTGACTTCGACGGGGTTACGCTGAAATTGTGCACTCAGGCGTTTAATGTCGTCCGGGTAGGTGGCGGAAAACAGCAAGGTTTGGCGGTATTTGGGGGTGAGGCTGATGATTCTGCCAATGTCTTCCATGAAGCCCATTTCCAGCATCCGGTCGGCCTCATCAAGCACCAGTGTGTGAATCTGGCTGAGGTCAATCGTCTTTTTGCCGATATGGTCGCCGATGCGCCCCGGTGTGCCGACGATGACGTGTGCGCCGTGTTCCAGCGAGGTGGCTTGCGGTGCGAGAGGTTGTCCGCCCGTTAAGGTGACGACTTTGATATTGGGCTGGTAACGGGCAAGGCGGCGGATTTCGGTGGCGACTTGCGCACTGAGTTCGCGGGTAGGGCACATCACCAAGGCTTGTATGGCAAAGTTTTGTGGGTCAAGTTTGGCCAGCAAGGTAATGGCGAATACGGCGGTTTTGCCGCTGCCGGTTTTGGCTTGCCCAATCAGGTCAGAGCCTTGTAACGCGGGTGGCAGGGCTTTGGCCTGAATCCCGGTCATTAATTTGTAACCTAGGTTGCCGAGGTTGGCGAGTTGTTGGGGGGGGAGATTCAAATTCGCAAAGGAATTGGGCATGGGAAGGCTCTTGGGTAACGGGGGAGCTGTGTATCATAGCGGGTTTTGCGGGGTAACGCCCATCAAATCCCGCATACGTTGGGTTCCTTCCCCGCAATTGTTGGCAGTATTTGTCAGATTGTTTAATAAGCCGGATATTGCAGGTTTTATTGGGAGAATTCCAACATGTGTAAGGTCTTTTATTGGGTTTGCTTCTTGGGGTTGTCGTTACCTGCTTCAGCGGAGGAACCCGCAGCAGGGGCTAGTCGTGAAGCGTTGGAAAAGTGGTTTGAGGAAGATACGTCAACGAAAACCAAGGTGGAAGACATTAACGAAGGTCAATTGGATTTCCTGAAGCAAGCACCGGCTGGGGAGGCGATTCACCATCACCAAAATAAGGTCAAGATTACCGCTGAATCATTGGATGAAGGTTGGGCGCAACTTGAACAATGCCACGAGAATCTGGATCAAGTGGCTGCGATGCAAATCACGTTCCGTGATGGCTACATACGCGACATGCAGGTGACGGAGCAGCGCAACATTGGCAAAGCATGGGTCGAAGGCTCTAGCCTGCAACTCAGCAAGGTGGGTGAAAATGCGCGTATTTGTTTGCAGGCGCGTACTCGTGCCTTACGTTTTCAAGATGATGGTACGTATGTTTTGGTGAATGGCCCTTACATGCGTAAGTTTTTGGATGGCTATTACCCCATGCGGGTTTCCATGCAGATTGAGTACCCCGCGAATTTACTGGAAGTAGGGACGGTTACGCCCAATAATCAACCTGGTTTTGCTGTGCAGCAGCAAGAGGGTGTGGTGGGGTTTGATGCGTTATTTGAGGGGGAATTGCGTACTTCTATCCAATTTGAGGCGTTGGGGCTGTAGTACGTGACCTGATTCAGAACCGTGTTGGCGGTGTTAGATAATCGCTTCAGGCATTTGCTACAATGCGGTGATAGTAGCTAAGGAGATATTTCAGTGGCATTAGCAAGGCAAGCCGATTACCTGAACGTTGAGGCATATCTCGCGGGCGAACGTGAGAGCGAAATCCGCCACGAATACGTGGATGGGGTTGCTTATGCGATGGCGGGCGCAAGCGTGAACCATAACCAGATTACGGCTAATGTCCTGACCGAATTGCGGATTCATTTCAAGCAAACGGGTGTGGATTGCCGCCCGTTCAGCAGCGATTTGCTGGTGAGAACGGGCAAAGACCGCTACCGTTACCCGGATGTTGTGGTGGTGTGCGATGAACAGTTTCTGGATGACTATTCGACCGAATCCCCGGTGCTGATTGTTGAAGTACTATCCAAGGCTACCCGCCAGCGTGACCGACAAGTTAAGCGGCTGGAGTATTTGCAGTTGTCCAGTTTGCAGGAATACATGCTGATTGAGCAGGATACGGTAGAAGTGGAAGTTTTCCGCCGGAGCGATAGCTGGCGACCTTCGTATTATTATTGGGGGGATATGGTGGTGTTGGAATCGGTTGGGTTGAGTTTGAGTGTGGAAAGTATTTACGAGCGGGTGCGGAACGAGGATGTTGGGCGTTTGTTGGCTTGAAAAAACCCCAACTGATAAAAACAGGTAGTTTTTTAATGAATCTAAAGTGCTTTATGAATTATCATCAATGATTGACGAAGCTAATATTTTTCTTACTCCTGAATTTTTCGAGTTAAAGTGCGCTTTAATTTACTGAAATATCAAATGGAGGATTGCACCGTCATAGTGTTAAGTGCATTTAAAACTATCCGAAATTTTGGTGTTAGCCAAAGTTCAACGAGAGTAAATTATGCGATCAAATAATTTTTTATTTTGTTTTCCATAAAACATGAGATTTCTTCTATAGGCAAGAATATATAATATAAAACTGGCTCACTATTTAAATTAATTGTTGAAAATTTAGTATCTGTTTTATCGCAATATTGATCAGTTAATGAGCTGTTTATAGTCACGCTATACTTCACATTAAACTTATTTTTGTGAATGTCTCTGAAAATTTCGCTATAAAAGTAATCGTGAAAATCTATTTTTTTGAAAAAAATGCTTGATACTATTATTTTTTCAGAAAGCAAATCAAATTCTTTTATTTCTCTTGAATAAAAAAATTTACTAGCTTTTTCTTGAACTAAAGGTCTGATTAAATTGAATGAAAAAAACTCAATATCTGGTTGATATACTTCTTCTAATTTTTTGTCAAAATATTCCATTTTTTATATATAACTCTTGTAAGATTGAAAAATTTACACAAACAAGTTCAATTCTACTTCTGGATAGAATTTCTGGTTGTTCTGTTTGAGGGAATAAGTCTTGGCTTAATGTAAAAACTGGGACGCAAAACTGATGGTTGTAAGATGTTTGATCATTGTTTTTGTGCCAAGTTTTTATTGATAGTTCATAAACATGTTGTTTTACTATATCATTATTAATTTTTTTATTCTCTGAGTTGTAATGAGATATTGCATGATATTTGTAATCTACAATAATAAATTCGTGCTTATTTTTCAATGCTATTGACTGTATTCTATTTTCTTTCTCTTTAATAAAAATAGCCATGATGTAATTATCAAACCGTGTCTTTTGATTTTTCTTTGATTGTTTCTTCGTTACATGAGAATTGAGCCTATCAATAAAAGTGTTAGTAAAACGATCAGAGCCAATATTGTCATTTTTCTCAATGATTATAGTGATTTTGTCTGTGTTTGAATTTTTTTTGATTTGTAAATTGATCAGTTTTTCAAAATCACGGCGAGCTTCTTCTAACGGGTCAATATATCTAACCATATCGGGGTACAAATATCGTTTCTCTCCTTGATATTCTAAATAAAATATATTTTCATGAAGGACTTCTTTATTTATGTATACACTCTTATTGTTTTCTAATTTGTAATTAGAGTTAGTTCCATTGTCTGCATAAATTATTGTTTTTCTTAAATCTGCATTAACGGAGAATGAATATGTATGACACATATCTTCCCATATTGCCCAGAAGTTGCTAACTCCCCAAAAATCCCCTGAATTATCATTGGGAAAGTATTCGCCATATAAAAACATTTCAATTGCATCAAAGAACAACCAGAAATCACCATCTTTATAAGATGTCTGCCTATGAATATAATCTAATGTTTCTTTAAGAATAGATATGGTTTCATCAAATGATTCCCCAAAAATTGAACTACTACTGGTTAAATGCCCTTCTTTGAATTTAGCAGCAATATACCTGACATCTTCTCGTACTTCATCTGCCTCAAATAATTCTTTTTTAATTTCAGAGTAAATAAAGCAATACATTTCTACTAAAAGATTTGCACTCAAATCAACAATGCTTAAGTGCGAAGGCATTTTGTCAATATAAATTGTATCGTCTTCCAAGTAAATTGCTTTATCAATATGCTTATTGATATTGCTAAAATCAATATTGTTTTCTCGTTGAAAGTTTTTTCTAACTATTGATGATATTATCATCTCATCGTAAGATTCTATTATTGACTCTATCATGGATATTTTCCCATAACAAATCACATCGTCTTTATCTGTATAGGAAATTTTCAATCCATCACTAGATTGAATTATGCCATCACGATCATTTTTCTTTTGCTTTGATGTTTTTTGTTTTCTATTGATAAATACTTTTAGAGTCTTATACATTTTAAAGAAAAATACCCGTATTTCTTTTTTGTCATTTATGGGGAAATTCTCAAAATTTAAAGGAAGCCAAAATTCCAGCCTTTTAGTGTCAGTATTTCGTTTAATGCCAACAAAAGAATAGCTACAATTATCTCTGCTTTTACCATTAATTACATCTAAATTATCAATATTAAACATAGTATATTATTTGTAGTTGATGATTTTTTCAATAAAGTTACTGCATTGATCCGCAAACTGACTGAATGTTATAAGCTCATCACTTTTTATCTTTAGGAGGTCTTGTAGGCTTGTTTTATCCCTGCTAAAAACGCTATCCCAAATAAAAAATAATAGTTTATTACTGATTTCTTCACTTGTGATGCTATTTTTGTTTTTTGGTTTTATAAACCAATAGCCAATTTGCTTGTCTTCTATTTGACGAATTGATTTGCTGTTTGCAATAAAAAATTTGTTTAGATTATCAATAAAAAGACACCAGTCATATTTGTTGTCTATGGTGATATTTTGTCTTTCTCCCTTTATGAATTCCCAATCCCACCTTCTTTTGAATGCACTATCCATGTAGAATATAGAGTTGTCAGATGTATTCATCGTCGCCAATATAGACATGTTTGGAGGAATCTTTATAGACATATTATTAATATTAATTGGCGAGAGTATTTTTTCATTAAATACTTTCATTTCGTTTTCTCTCGCCTCCAAAAATGCATGGCGATCATTAATGGAATTTTTTAATACTTTATCTTCTATTGTATATTCACTTTTCGATGCTACATGTTTAATTCCTATGCGTTCAAGAAGTGTAAGATATTCCACTTCTGACAATGTTGTCCTATAGCAAGACCAACCATTGTCATCTCTATCTAATAACTGAAAAATTGTACCAAAAATGGCTGAAGAGTTACCCCTGTTTATTTCATCTATAACTAAAGAGACGGGTTTTGGTGATATTTGATCAATCAATATATTTTTGTATGATTTTGCTAGTGCTTGTAAAAAATGACCGGGGTAGTATTTATATTCAACTCTTCCCTCCTTAGTTATGGGTAATAATTTACCCATGAAGTCTCCATAACTATATTCAGGATGAAAAACTGTTTTGATGCAATTACTAGAGTCAGGGTCAATATTAAGTTTTTCTAGTATGTTGTCTATTTTATGACTTTTCCCGATTCCTGGCCCACCAAACAATATTTTCTGTAAGTAACTAGTCATTTTCGATCCTTCATAAAGCATGTGATACTAGGTGAGCGATTTTCTTCCAAAATTTTATTAATGTCTAGTCCATATAGAGATATTATTCATCATTTTAGGATGTTAGTTAAGAGCTATGGGAACCTCTAAAAACCCCCTGAACCCCGTAAAATGTGAGAAAATGCTCATCTGAGCCACCGCCCCGTTACTAGCCATGCCCAAGAAAAGTGCCATCAAAACCAGTCTGTTTGCCGCCGAAGAGCGTGAACAGAAACTCGACCGCAAGGGCGACCTGCTGTCCACGCTGAACCAGCACGTCAACTTTGTCGCCTTGGCAGCAGAAATCGACCACATCGCCCCACGCCCCAGTGACAAACGAGGAGGTCGTCCGCCCTACCCAACGGAACTAATGGTACGTATCTTGGTATTACAACACCTTTACAACCTGTCGGACGAGGCATTGGAATACCAGTTGCTTGACCGACTGTCGTTCCAACGGTTCTGTGGTCTGCGGCATTCCAGCACGATCCCGGATGCCAACACCTTGTGGGTATTCCGTGAACGGATCAGCGAGGCAGGTGGCGCGGATGTGCTGTTTGATGCCGTCCAACGGCAGTTACAACAGCACGGTTTTATTGCCCGTGGTGGTCAAATCGTCGATGCCACGCTGGTGGAAGCACCTAAACAACATTTCCACAAAGAAGAAAAAGTGCTGTTGGAACAAGCGGCAACACCTGCTGACTGGACGCCTGCCCAACGTCGCCAAAAGGATACGGAAGCAAGCTGGACGAAGAAACACGGTAAAAGCTACCACGGCTACAAACTCAGCATCAGTGCCGACCGGAAATACAAACTCATCCGCAAACGCCACATCAGCACTGCCAAAGAGCATGACACCAACCATTTTGAAGCGGTGCTTGACCGAGCCAACACCAGCCGTGACGTATGGGCGGACAAAGGTTACGAAGACCAATCCCGTGAACAACGCATCAACCAAGGTAGCTGGCGGTTACACATCCAGCACAAAGCCAAGAAAGGCAAACCGCAATCCGACTGCCAGAAACGCCGCAACACCCGCATCGCCAGACCCCGCGCACGGGTTGAGCATGTGTTTGGGTCAATCTGTGCGATGGGTGGCAAAGCCATCCGTAGCATTGGGTTGGCACGGGCAGTATTCGGACTCAGCATCAAGGCTGCCGTATACAACCTGCGTCGGCTTTGTTCGCTCAAAGAAGGCGGAGTTGTGCCCATTTGACGGGAAAACCCCTGAAAAAGCTGCAAAAATGCGGAAAAACCACCTGATTATGGCTTGGTGTGCTAAAAATTGAGATGGATTGGTGTTTTTTTAACAAAATGCCGATAGGTTAACGCTAACCTCTGCAATACTACGGGTTTTTAGAGGTTCCCCTATGTCTGAGAGCTTAGGCAAATTTTTTACGTGACTATTCTTTATGATATGAAGTATTTCCCATTCATTTTGGATCCTCCCTCCCTCTCGGAATCCTGCTAAACTCCCTACTTTGTCTAAGTAACGAGCTTCACTTCATGGAAAAACTCATCTATATCCCTTATATCTACCGGAATTTACAGAAGGCTCATGCCAGAATCATTGTTTTGACCCATGAGGCATCACTCGCTACTACACCCGCAGTGTTCAATCCAAGGGCTTTCTTCGGCGTGGGTCGACAACCTAAAACGGCTATTGATGCCTACCTGAGAGAAACACGCGAAGGTTGGCAGTAATGGCTTATCTATTTGATACTAATATCATTACAGTGTGTTGTGCGGCTATACCCAAACCGAGAATGAGAGGATGAAATATAATTTCGAGTGGGATCCAGTCAAGGCTAAGACCAACCTTAAAAAACATAAAATTAGCTTTGAAGAGGCAGCGGAAGTGTTTCTTGACCCCCTGCATTTAACCATCCCTGACGACGAACACAGTGACACTGAAGAACGTTGGGTTACTTTGGGTAATACCAAAGCACACAAGGTTCATTTGGTGGTGCATACTTTTCTAACGTATTACGACGATCAGGTCACGATACGAATCATTTCTGCTAGACCTGCTACACGCCATGAACAACGACAGTATGAGGATTTAGGATGAAAGACGAATACGATTTTTCTAAAGGAGTGCGGGGTCAATTTTTCCACCCTGATACCCATCTCAACATCCCCGTCTATTTAGATCAGGATGTAGAAACATGGTTTGTGGAACGCGCCAAAGCCAAAGGTATTGACGTACAACAATTGGTTAACGACTTGTTACGCAAAGATATTTCTTTGATTCAATCGGCAATGAGTTAAGCGAGCAACGAATACCAAACAAAACCTGCTAAACTTCGTTTTTTGTTCGGCACGAGCTTGCAGACCCCATGGAAAAATTCATCCGCATTCGCGGCGCACGTACCCACAACCTGAAAAACATCGACCTCGACCTGCCGCGTGACAAGCTGATCGTGATCACCGGGCTGTCGGGTTCGGGCAAGTCGTCGCTGGCGTTCGACACGATCTTTGCGGAAGGGCAGCGGCGCTACGTCGAGTCGCTGTCGGCCTATGCCCGCCAGTTCCTGTCGATGATGGAAAAGCCGGATATCGACCACATCGAAGGGCTTTCCCCAGCGATTTCCATCGAGCAGAAAACCACCTCGCACAACCCGCGTTCCACCGTCGGCACAATCACCGAGATTTACGACTACCTGCGCCTGCTCTACGCCCGCGCAGGCAAGCCGCGTTGCCCGACCCACGCAATCGACCTCGAAGTGCAAACCGTCAGCCAGATGGTCGATCAAGTATTGTCCTTGCCGGAAGGCAGCAAGCTGATGTTGCTTGCCCCCGTGGTGCGTGATCGCAAGGGCGAACACCTGCAACTGTTTGAATCGCTGCGGGCGCAAGGCTACTTACGGGCGCGGATCAATGGCGAAGTCTACGATCTGGACAATGTGCCCGCGCTGGAATTGCGCAAGAAACACACCATCGAAGTCGTGGTCGACCGTTTCAAGGTACGTGACGACATGCAGCTACGCCTCGCGGAATCGTTTGAAACCGCGTTGAAACTCGCCAACGGCATTGCGCGGGTCGCACCGATGGAAGGCGAGGGCGAGGAAATGGTGTTTTCAGCCAACTACGCCTGCCCGCATTGTGGCTGGGCACTGGCGGAACTCGAACCGCGCCTGTTTTCCTTCAACGCGCCCGCCGGAGCGTGTCAGACCTGCGACGGGCTGGGCGTGGAACAATTTTTCGACCCGCAACGGGTGGTGGTAAACCCATCCATGAGCCTTGCGGGTGGCGCAGTGCGCGGCTGGGATCGGCGCAACGCCTACTACTTCCAGATGCTGACGTCTTTGGCCGACCATTTCCATTTTGACGTGGAACAGCCGTGGGATGAATTGCCCGCCGCTGTCCACAAACTGATCCTGAGCGGCAGCGGTTTGGAGGAGGTGGAATTCACCTACGTCGGGCAAAAAGGCCAGGTCTACCAGCGTTCGCACACCTTTGAAGGCGTATTGAACAACCTCAAGCGCCGTTACCGCGAAACCGATTCCAACGCGGTGCGCGAAGAATTGTCGAAATACCTTGCCAGCCGTGCCTGCCCCGATTGCGGTGGTACGCGCCTCAACGAACAAGCCCGCAACGTGTTTATCGCGGGCAAAAACCTGCCATCCACCACCCACATGGCGATAGGCGAAAGCCATGCATTTTTCCGCGACCTGCAATTGCCCGGCACGCAAGGCAAGATTGCCGAAAAGATCGTGCGTGAAATCACCTTGCGGTTGGCGTTTCTGGTTAACGTGGGGCTGGATTATTTGACCCTGAGCCGCAGTTCGGAAACCTTGTCCGGCGGTGAAGCGCAACGCATCCGCCTTGCCTCGCAAATCGGCGCGGGGCTGGTCGGGGTGATGTACGTGCTGGATGAGCCATCCATCGGCTTGCACCAGCGCGACAACGAACGCTTGCTGAAAACGCTGTTCCACCTGCGTGACCTCGGCAATACCGTGATCGTGGTGGAACACGACGAAGACGCGATCCGTTCCGCCGATTACGTGCTGGATATTGGCCCCGGTGCGGGCGTGCATGGGGGCTACATTATCGCGCAAGGCACGCCGGACGAAGTGTTTGCCACGCCGGATTCGGTCACGGGGCAATTCATGTCCGGGCGGCGCAGCATTACCATCCCTGCCCAGCGCACCCCGTTTGACCCGGAACGCACCTTGAAAGTGGTCGGCGCGACCGGCAATAACTTGAATGATGTGACGCTGGAAATTCCGCTGGGCTTGCTGACCTGCATCACGGGCGTGTCGGGGTCGGGCAAATCGACGCTGATCAACCGCACGCTGTTCCCGTTTCTGGCGCGGCATCTGCACGACAGCAGCGTGGACGTTGCCCCAGTGCGTGAAGTGTTGGGCGCGGATCAGATCGACAAGATCATCGACATCGACCAAAGCCCGATTGGGCGTACTCCGCGTTCTAATCCAGCCACTTACACCGGGGTGTTCACTGCGATTCGCGACATGTTCGCGGCCACGCAGGAAGCGCGTTCACGAGGCTACCAGCCCGGCAGGTTCTCATTCAACGTCAAGGGCGGGCGCTGCGAAGCCTGTTCCGGCGACGGTTTGATCAAGGTGGAGATGCACTTCCTACCGGATGTTTATGTGACGTGTGAAGTGTGCGAAGGCAAGCGTTACAACCGCGAAACGCTGGACGTGCGCTACAAGGGCAAGAACATCAGCGAAGTGCTGGCGATGACGGTGGAAGATGCCTGCGAATTCTTCGCCGCTGTGCCGTCGATCCACACCAAACTGCAAACGCTGATGGACGTGGGGTTGTCGTACATTACCTTGGGGCAGAACGCTACCACGCTCTCCGGCGGTGAAGCGCAGCGGGTCAAGCTGGCGAAAGAGTTGTCCAAACGCGGCACGGGCAAGACGATTTACATTCTGGATGAGCCGACCACCGGGCTGCATTTCCACGACGTTGACCAGTTGTTGAAAGTGCTGCACCGCTTGCGCGATGGCGGCAATACCGTGGTGGTGATTGAGCACAATCTGGATGTGATCAAGACGGCGGATTGGGTGGTGGATTTGGGACCCGAGGGCGGAAGTCGCGGCGGGAATATCATTGCGGTCGGTACGCCGGAACAGGTGGCGGAGGTGGAAGGGTCGTTTACCGGGCATTTCCTCAAACGGATGTTGTGATACAGTATCAAGAAAAGCATCCTTTCCCCTATCAATTGTTGGAATTGTTGGCGAATAGCAAAATCGCCAGATACAACCACCAGATCATTGCGCCAATCCAATCTGTCACCTGACGCTGCGAAAATAGGTTTTCTGTTAGCATCGTGAGGATTGGGGGAAATGTTAAGAAATGTCACCGTCACTTGCTGAAGCAGCCTAAGAAAAAGTATGCTTACCCAGAATGCTCTGGTGATATTTTATCAGAAAAATTTATGGCGTATTCCGCCTGTTTACATGGTAGAGAATGGTATGGCTTTGCTTGAGCTCGCGTTATTAGGTTTCAGTGGTGGTTTTTTTTATGCTGGAAAAAAGCCTGAAAAAACTGGCAATAAACGCAATGCCCTTGCTAGGCTCAGGGCGGCACTGGCTCCCATAAAAGCGCATAAACAGTCACTCCAGACCTTTATTGCCGAATCTCCCGATCAGGAAGCCGATGAAAAAGCCCTTGCGGATCAACGTGAGCTAAAAAGAACTGCCTCCGTCTTTGCTGGCTCAACAGCCATTGCCGTGGCGGGAACAGTGCTTTACCCGCCGCTGGCGGTTCTGAGTGTGCCGGGAGCAGTCTATCTGCTGCGGGATGTGTATGTTAATACTGCCGACACAGTGATCAAAGGCAAGCCTGTCGGTGTTGACCCGTTAATGGCGATTTTCACCACCAGTATGCTTTATCAGGGGCATTTCGTCGTCAGCCATTTTTTCATTTCCCTGTATTTGCTAAACCGGCAACTGATTAAACGGGTCAAGCAGGAATCGAAGAGAAACATCATTGATGTCTTCCGCGACCAGCCGAGTACCGCGTGGGTCATTATTGATGGCACAGAGGTGGAACAACAGGTCAGCGCCATTCGGGAAAAAGCGATCGTGGTGGTCAGGGCGGGGGAATCCGTGCCGGTTGACGGGCAGGTGCTGGAAGGCTTTGCTGCGGTGGATCAACACATGCTAACCGGGGAATCCCAGCCAGTGGAGAAAAGTGCAGGCGACACCGTATTTGCTTGCACCGTTGTCCTGACCGGCTCTATCCATGTGCAGGTAGAAAAAACCGGGGAAGAAACCGCTTCCGCCCGCATCGGGCAGATTCTTAACAGTACCGTGGACTTCAAAACCAGCAAACAACTCTGGGCGGAAAAGATTACCCAGCAGACCGTAATGCCCACCTTGGGTCTGAGTGCTCTGACGCTGGCGCTGGCTGGGCCGACTACTGCATTGATCTTCATCAACTCCCATTTCCGCTATCGCCTGATGCTGGCTACGTCCACCTCGGCATTGACCTTCCTGAATCTGGCGGCGCAAAAAGGCGTGTTGCTGAAGTCAGGCATCATACTGGAGAAGATGCAAAACATAGACACGGTGGTCTTCGACAAAACCGGCACACTGACGCTGGAGACGCCTAACGTTGCTGAGGTCACTGCCTTTGGTGACTGGGATGCCAATACCATTCTCGGCCTTGCCGCATCGGTCGAAGGCCGCCAAAGCCATCCGGTAGCCAAAGCGATTTGCAACAAGGCAGCCGCACTCGGTTTGCAGGTCGAAGCCAGTCATGAGGCCAGCTATCAGGTCGGTTACGGTCTGGTCGCCAGTATTGGTAAGCAACAGATTCAGGTGGGCAGTCTGCGTTATGCCCAGCAACAAGGCTTCGCGATTCCGCCCGCGCTGCTGGACAAGGCCGAACAATGCCACTTACTGGGTAACTCACTGATTATCGTCAGTGTGGATGGTGTCATTGCCGGTGCCATTGAGTTACAAGCCACGATTCGCCCGGAAACCAGCGCAGTGATTCAGAGACTGCGTGATCAGGGTTTGTCCTTGCACATTATTTCTGGCGATCATCCGGCGCCCACCAAACGGCTGGCGGAAACCCTGCATATTGATAATTACCATGCGGAAGTGCTGCCGGAAACCAAGGCGGAAATCATAAAGCAGCTTCAGGCCGAAGGGCGTTCGGTGTGTTACATCGGTGATGGCATCAATGACGCCATTGCACTCAAGGAAGCCAGCGTTTCGGTGTCGTTGCGGGGTGCATCCAGCGTGGCAACCGATACTGCCGAAGTCATTCTTATGGATCAAAATCTGAACCGCTTGTGTGACCTGTTCCAGTTAGCCCGCGAGTACGACCAGAATGTGAAAACCACTTCCCAGATGGTCATCATTCCTTCACTGATGAATCTGGGTCTGGCTTTCGTTCCCGGCTACGGGCTGGCTGCTTCGATGACCCTGAGTGCTACCAGTGTATTGGCAGGCTTTGGCAGTTCCATGTTGCCACTGATTCGCCACCAACAAACCCGAATCATTGGCTGATGCGTCGTAAACAAATGTATAAGGATATGTGGTGAAAGAGATGACAAACCTGCGCAAGACACTGGCTTTCGATGACTACCCGGCTTTTTATCAGGACGATAACCGCCGCAACCGGGGTTTCAATCCCACCAGCAAGGCATTTCTGGAAGCCAAGTTTGGCGTCCTGTTGCCAGAACATCTGCTCAAAGGCAAGAAAGTGCTGGATTTAGGCTCCTGCTACGGTGCTGCGGGTCAGTGGGTGCTGTACAACGGGGCGGCAAGTTATACCGGCGTCGAAGTGCAGCAAAACTACGTCAGTGAATCCCGTCGTTTGTTGGCGCACTGGCAGGATCGAGTCGAGATTGTGCATCAGGATGTCACCAGCTACCTGCTGGCCACGGCTGATCAGGCATTCGATCTGGTGTTGCTGGCGGGGATGCTTTATCACTTCGTCGATACCAAGCAGATTATTGATCAAGCGTGCCGGATAGCCAGTCAGCAGGTGGTGGTGGAAACCAATTACCCGCCGGGTATGCGTTCCGGGAAATTGCCAATGGATGTGGCAGTCACCGAATACGTCACCGATCAGGAAGTCAATCTCGATCATGGCAACCAGTCGATGCTGGGCATTTCTGCCACTACTTCCCTGTCGGCGCTGGATATTTTGTTTCGCCTGAATGGTTTTGCCAAACAGGAAAACAAGCTGGTGTTTCCACTTGGCTCTGACACGGTTATTTATGACGAAAGCGCACTGGGTAGTAGCGATTTGCAGATTCGTTTTGCCGTGCGTTATTTCCGTGATGAAAAGCAGCAGCGCCTGACCACGCTGGAAAGCAATCTGCCCGAACAGTCTGGTCAGAAACGTTCCTGGGAGAATGATCCGGTCGCTACAGCCAGAACTGATGCATACCAACGGCAGGCCAAAGCGCTGGCGAGCACTGCTAAACCGGGCGAGTGGAAGTTTGATGCGCAGGTGGCGGAAGTGTTTGATGGCATTGCCCGCCGTGAAATTCCCGATTACCTGCGGGTTATCGACCTGTGCGTGCGGGTCATCGGCAAGGGTAAACTTGAGCAGCCGAAAATCATTGATGTGGGTAGCGCAACCGGCGAAACCTTGCGGCAACTGCATCAGGCGGGCTACCGGAATCTTTACGGTGTGGATGCTTCAGCAGACATGCTCGCCCAATCCTTCCAGCAGGCAACCCTCATCCATTCAGAAGACTTCCCAGAAGCGCATGGCCCATTTGACTATGTGTTGAACAATTGGACGTTACATTTCATCCGCAACCCGTTGAATTACCTTGAGGCGATCAAGCGCTCACTGGCTCCGGGTGGTACTTTGATTCTGTCTGACAAGGTGTCGAGCAGTGAGTGCGTCCACGACCTGTATTATGACTATAAGCGTACCAATGGTGTTACCGAGGAAGAAATTCTGAGGAAACGCCAGCAAATTGAAGGCGTGTTGGTGACTTATCCTTTCACCTGGTATCTGAATGCGCTGACCAATCTGGGGTTTGAACAAATTGAAATTATCAATGCGAATGCAGCGTTTGTGACGTTTATGGCGGTGAATCCCGCTGAATAAAAAACCCATGCAGACGTTAACCCGCACGGGTTTTTATGCGTATGGTTAAACCTGACCTTTCAACGGCCCTGCTGCGCAAATGCTATCCGCCACACCCGCGCTGTATTCCGCAAAGTTCTGATGGAACAGCGAGGCCAGATGCGTGGCTTTCGCTTCATACGCGGCTTTGTCTGCCCAGGTTGAAGACGGGTCTAGCACTGCCGAAGGCACATCCGGGCATTCAACCGGGATATTCAGGCCGAAAATGGCATCCTGACGCATTGCTACGCCATCCAATTCACCGCTCAGTGCCGCATTGACCATACTGCGGGTGTGATGGATGTTCATGCGCTTGCCCACACCGTAAGCGCCGCCTGTCCAGCCCGTATTCACCAGCCAGCACGAAACCCCGTGTTCATTGATCTTCTTGCCCAACAAATCCGCGTAAACCGACGGATGCAACGCCATGAACGGCGCACCAAAGCAAGTGCTGAAAGTCGCCGTCGGTTCAGTCACACCTTTTTCCGTGCCCGCAACCTTGGCGGTATAACCGGAAATGAAGTGGTACATCGCCTGTTCGGTGGTCAGTTTGGAAATCGGTGGCAACACACCGAAAGCATCACAGGTCAGCATGATAATGTGCTTGGGGTGGCCTGCTTTGCCGGGGTACAACGCGCCCGGAATCTGGGTAATGGGGTAGCTGGCGCGGGTGTTTTCGGTCAGGCTGTTATCATCCAGATTCAGCTTGCGGGTTGCCTGATCCATTACCACGTTTTCCAGCACCGTGCCGAAGGTTTTGGTGGTTTGGTAGATCATCGGCTCTTGTTCTGCCGAGAGGTTGATGACCTTGGCGTAGCAGCCGCCTTCCAGATTGAACACGCCATTGTCGCTCCAACCGTGCTCGTCATCACCAATCAGCGAGCGTTTTGGATCAGCGGAAAGGGTCGTCTTGCCCGTGCCAGAAAGCCCGAACAGGATAGCAACGTCGCCTTCTTTGCCAACATTGGCGGAAGCGTGCATCGACATAATGCCACGTTGCGGCAGCAGGTAGTTGAGTACCGAGAAGATGGATTTCTTGATTTCGCCCGCGTAATGCGTGCCGCCAATCAGAATCAGCCCACGGCTCAGGTTCAACAGGACGAAAGCCCCGGAATGTGTGCCGTGCGTTTCCGGGTCTGCCTGCATATCAGGCACATGGATGACCGTAAATTTGGGTTCAGCCACATCTAGCGTGCGGTTCAATTCGTCTGGGCGGATAAACATATTGCGGGCAAACAAAGCGTGCCAAGCATATTGGGTAATAATACGCACCGGCAATTCATCGGCTTCGCTTGCGCCTGCTAACAGGTCTTGTACAAACAGTTCACGTCCATCAAGGAACTGAAGGGCATCTGCCAAAATTTGGTTGAACTGTGCTTCACTCAATGCCTTGTTGACTTTGCCCCACCATACCTTGTCATGCGAGCCAGCATCATCCACGATAAATTTATCGTTGGGGGCGCGGCCTGTAAAGGTGCCTGTGTAGGCAACAAATACGCCATCTTCGCTGATTTTGCCTTCGCTGCGATTCAGGGCTTGTTCGTATAGAACCGGGGATGATTGGTTCCAATAAAGGTTTTGTGAAGTTTTCAGTCCCAACGTGCTGGCAAGGTGTTGTGCCAGTGTGCCTGTTGTACTCATGTGACGCCTCCGGTAGCGCTGTGTAATGTCGACAATATGTCGTTCAGGTATAAAGAAGGCAAAAGATAATATCGTATGGTGTCGACTATTAGAATACATTTCATCCGAAAATCAGGTTTAATCAGCGCTATTGTCGACATTGCTCAAGAAAGCTGTCGACAATACAAACTTGTGTACGGTTTTCTTGAAAAATAGGTCAAAGTTGCGGTGCTTTTTGTGACGACTTGTTGAGGCAGTGTGATATTCTCACGCAATGGAAAATTTGTATTTAAGTCAAACACGTTTCGACGATTTCCCGCTGGATGAGCGCTTATTGGCCTCTATTCGGGAAACCGGTTTTGAATTTTGCTCGCGCATTCAGGCGGAAACCTTGCCATTCACCTTGGCAGGGCAGGATATTGCTGGTCAGGCACAAACGGGTACGGGTAAAACCGGCGCGTTTCTGGTGGCTGTGTTCCAGCATTTACTGAGTAACCCGTTGCCGGATGCCGGGGCAGGCACCGTGCGCTGCATGATCCTCGCGCCGACCCGCGAACTGGCGATCCAGATTGCGCGTGATGCTGAAGAGCTGGGCAAGCATACCGGCTTACGTTCGGTGCTGGTCTACGGTGGGGCAGGCTACGACAAGCAACGCCGTCAATTTGAAGAGCCGGTGGATGTGTTGATCGGTACGCCGGGTCGGGTGATTGATTACTGGAAACAACACGTTTTCACCCTCAAATACACCCAAGCCTTGGTGATGGATGAAGCCGACCGCATGTTTGACATGGGTTTCATTCAAGATGTGCGCTTCCTGATGCACAAAATGCCGCCGCCTGCGAAACGTTTGAACATGCTGTTTTCCGCTACGCTGTCGCAGCGCGTGCTGGAATTGGCGTATGAGCACATGAATAACCCGCAACAGGTCAAAATCGAGACCGAATCGGTGCGGGCGGATAATATTACCGAGCATGTGTACTTCCCAGCGAATGATGAAAAGATTCCCCTGTTGATTGGCCTGATCCGTAAGCTCCAGCCGTTCCGGGCGATTGTGTTCGTTAATACCAAGCACATTGCGGAAAAGATTGATGATTTCTTGCGGGCGAATGGCATTACCTCCGACCTGATTTCCGGCGATGTACGCCAGAACAAGCGTGAAAAGCTGCTGCAAGCGTTTGAGGCGGGTGAGTTTCAAGTGATGATTGCCACCGATGTGGCGGCACGTGGTTTGCACATCCCCGATGTGTCGCACGTCTTCAACTTCGATTTGCCGCAATTGGCGGAAGATTATGTCCACCGTATCGGGCGTACTGCGCGTGCCGGGGCATCGGGTGAGGCGCACAGTTTTGCGTGTGAAGACACTGCGTTTTACCTGCCGGATATTGAGGAATACACCGGCAAGTCGATTCCGGTGGAACGGATTACTGCTGAATTGCTCCCCACTGAACTGAAGCGTCCGCAGCGCACCCAGCGTGAGCGGGTCAACCATCACCCTGATGGCAACCGCCCACCCCGTCAACACAGTGGCGGTGGTCAGGGGGGCGGTGGACGGCGGCGCAGACGCCCCAACCCAGCCGGTTAAGTCTAAGGAGTCTCCCGCATGAAAGCCTATGCCAAACGCTTGCACAATCCCTTTAACGGTGCTGTTCAGGTAGTGGCATCAGAGCAGATTCGTGCCTTAAGTTACAATGGATTGGAGTGGGAACTTCAATTCCAATGTCATACGCCACGCGGTATCCAGTACGCTCGTATCGGGCGTTGGACAAAGCGCAACGGTTTCCGCCCCTATCCCCTCGACCCCAGCATTGAGCGTGACGCGGTAGAAAGCGCCTACCGACCACTGGTAACCGCACTCGAAACCACCGCCGTACCTCTGCCACAAGACGATTACTACGAATTCTGGTTGCTGGATGAAAAATACCGTCGGCCTTTGGCGCTGCTCGCCAGTTGCCGCCTTGCCAGCGAAATGCCGCAAACCAGCATCCACCCGATCTGGAAAGCGCTCAATGCCAGCCAGCTAGACCTGTACAACACCCCCGAAGAAGAACGGCGCGGCGCACCCCCACCCAGTTACCGACTTGAACAAAACGTCAAACAGCGTGCCGGACAAAACCCCCAAACCCGCTGGTTCTTGCGTGCGGCGGATGGTAGCGGTCAAGCGCTGAATACCGCTGCTGAAGTGCTAGACGCACACTTGCCAGCGGACTATTTTCCACCCCTGTTATTACGCGAAACCTGGGATAACCCGGCGGAACAGGCATTGTGTGAACGTTACCTACAGCGCTTATCGCCGCACCTGCTGATGCTGCAAGGCTTGTCGCTGGAAAGCCGCGACCGCGTAGAGCAAATGGCCAGCCAGTATGCGCAAGAAGTGGCAGCCAGCTTCCATCTATACCCAGCCGTTGCTGACCCGCAGCGCATGACAGCGTTACGGGTCGAGGCACGCTTACGGGATGCTTGCCTGAAAGATTAACGGAGTAAGGTCAATCAAGCTGCCGTCTGCATCGCCACTTCCGGCAGTTCCAGCGCCGCCGCAATCGCATCTTCCACCCGTTCCAGCCAGATGAAGTTGAGCTGTTTGCGGGCATTTTCCGGCACATCTTCCAGATCGCGGCGGTTACGTGCAGGCAACATCACGGTGTGAATCCCGGCACGCAAGGCGGCGAGGCATTTTTCCTTGACCCCACCAATCGGTAGCACCAAGCCGCGCAAACTGATTTCGCCAGTCATTGCTACATCACTACGCACCTTACGATCACTCAGCAAGGAGACCAGCGAGGTGAAAATCGACACGCCTGCACTGGGGCCATCCTTGGGGATTGCGCCCGCCGGAACGTGCAAGTGGATGTCGTGTTTTTCGAAGATTTGCGGATCAACCCCAAAGCGTCTGGCTTGCGACTTGATCAGGCTCAGGGCGGCTTGCGCACTTTCCTTCATCACGTCGCCGAGTTGCCCGGTGATGATCAGCTTGCCATGCCCCGGCATTTTAGTGGTTTCGATGAACAGGATGTCGCCACCCACCGGTGTCCACGCCAAGCCAGTCGCCACGCCGGGTACGCTGGTGCGCATGGCCACTTCGCTTTCAAAGCGTTGCGAGCCGAGGATCGCGGGCAATTCCGCCGGGGTAATCGCTACCCGCTCGGTGTTGCCCTCCGCAATCTGGATGGCGGCATTACGCAACACGGCTGCGATTTCGCGTTCCAAGTTGCGGCAACCAGCTTCGCGGGTGTAATCGCTGACGATGCTGCGCAAGGCGGCTTCGCTGACGTGGGCTTGTGCCGGTTTCAGGCCATGCGCTTCAAGCTGACGCGAAAGCAGGTAGCGTTTGGCGATTTCGACCTTTTCGTCTTCGGTGTAACCGGGCAGGCTGATGATTTCCATGCGGTCACGCAACGGCCCTGGAATGGAATCTAGCACGTTGGCAGTAGCAATGAATACCACTTTGCTCAGGTCAAACGGCAACGCCAGATAGTTGTCGCGGAAAGTTTCGTTTTGCGCCGGGTCAAGCACTTCCAGTAAGGCCGCTGCTGGGTCGCCGTGGAAACCGCCGCCGCCGAGTTTGTCGATTTCGTCGAGCATGAATACCGGGTTGCGGCTTCCGGCTTTGCGCATTTCCTGAATGATATTGCCGGGTAATGCGCCCATGTAGGTGCGGCGATGCCCCCGGATTTCAGCTTCGTCATGTACCCCGCCAAGGCTGGAACGCACGAAGGGCAGGCCAAGCGACCGCGCAATGCTTTTGCCCAGCGAGGTTTTGCCGACACCGGGAGGCCCCACGAAACACAGAATCGGGCTGCGGCCTTGCGGGTTGAGTTTGCGTACCGCGAGGTATTCGAGGATGCGCTTTTTGATTTTCTCCAAACCGTAATGGTCTTCGTCGAGCACTTCGCGGGCTTTGGCGATGTCGATGTTTTCCGCTTCCAGCGTGTTCCACGGTAGGTCGGTGAGCCAGTCGAGGTAGGTGCGAATCATGGAATATTCACCGGAGGATTCCGGCATTTTTTGCAGGCGCTTGAGTTCCTTGCGGGCTTGTTCGGCAGCCTCGGTGGACATATTGGCGTCGGCAATCGCTTGTTTCAGTTCGTCGATTTCGCTTTGGTTGCTGTCGTCATCGTCTTCGCCCAGTTCCTTTTGGATGGCTTTGAGGCGTTCGCGCAGCATGTATTCGCGCTGGCGGGCATCCATCGACTGTTTGGTTTGCTGGTCGATTTCGCGGGTGAGTTTTAGCACTTCAAGCTGGTGGCGCACGTGTTCGGCTACCTTGTCGAGGCGTTCGCGCAGCGCGGTGGTTTCGAGGATCACCTGCTTTTCCTGCGGGCTGATGTCGAGGAAATTGCTGACCAAATCGGCGAGTGCGCCTGCGTATTCCATGCTCTGGATCGCAGCTACCGCTTCGGGCGGGGCTTGCGGTAACAGTTGCAGGGTTTCGATGGCTTTTTCCTGCAAGTGGCGCATCCGTGCCTTGATTTCGGGGTCGTCGTCATCGGCTTCAGGAATCATGTCGACGTGTGCCGCCAGATACGGCAAGCCTTCCACGTAATCGCGCACGCGGAAACGTTCCTCGCCTTGCACCACTAAATGGTGTGTGCCGCTGGAGGTGGTGACGTAGCGCACAATATTGGCCAGCGTGCCAATAGGGTGCAGGTGGTCGCTAGCTGGCTCGTTAATGTCGGGCTGCTTTTGCAGTACCAGACCGATTTTGCTGCCATTTTTGACGGCTTCCTGTGCGGCTGCCAGTGATTGTTCGCGCCCAATGGTGATGGGGATGGCCATGCCGGGAAATAGCACAATGTCACGCATGGGAATCAGGATAAGTGGTTCGTTCATTCTTTTGCCTCTATGGTATGTGTATTAACCTAGTGAGAAGGTCAACTATTCATATTGGATAAGATCGTGCCAGCCAGGGGAATTTCAAGTGGTGTGTTGATGAATAAATGTTTCGGGGTAGCTCAGGGAGCAAACGGCTGCCCCAGAAAATCGAATAATTGGCCTGAATCAGCACTTTTCAAGGTTTGCATGACTTTGAGCAAGTGATGCGCTGTGAATTCGGTTGTCTGTAAATGTTCCGGCGATACGTTGCGCTGAAAAGGCGCGGAGAGCGCGGTAGCGGTGGTACCGGGTTGCAAGCCAACGATGATGGTCGGGCGTTTCAGGCGATCCAGTTCGATGGCAAAATTCTTGATCAGCATGTTCAAGGCGGCTTTGCTGGCGCGGTAAGAATGCCAGCCTCCCAACCGATTATCACTGATGCTGCCAACCCGTGCAGACAGGATGCCCATTGTGGTCGGGTGTTTGGGGTTCAGCTTTGCCAACAGGTGTTTGACCAGTAACGCGGGGCCAACGGCATTGAGGGTGAACGAGCGTAACAGGTGGTCAACTTCCAGATTGCGCCAGGTTTTTTCCGGCTGGGTGGTGGCGTCATGTAACCAGCCGGTGGCGATGAATACCCAGTCGATCTCGGCTTTGTCCGGTAAGGTTTGCAGCGCGGCACTAATGCTGGCTTCGTCGCTGAGGTCGAAGCCAATATCTTGCGTGGCGATGCCGAGTGGCAACAAGTTATCCGTGTTGCGTGCTAGGCGTATCAGTTCGATGTCGGGAAATTGTGCGGCAAGCTGCTGGCAGAAGGCTTGCCCAATACCGCCCGATGCGCCCGCGACTAATACCCGTCGTGGCATTAGTTGATGCTGCCTGTGATGGAGCAGTCGGCCATGTCGTCGAAAATTTTCTTCAAGCCGGGGCTGTTTTCACCGCCATGCATGGGAATATCAAGGTATTCACATTTGTTGGCTTCGGACTGGAAGTAGATTTTTAGGTCGCCATCCATGATGAACGGGGCGTTTTCGAGGTCGGTGACATCTTCCAGTGTGATCGGGTCAAGCGTACAGACGCGCATAATCAAATTCTCCTAGCGGTTATTGTTACTTAAGTATCTTTCTTGTACGAAAGTGATGCAATTAGTCCTATAATGCATCGGGTATTTATACAAGAGTCTTACAACATCCATCATTAAACTGGTGTTTATGGCTATTGCAGTGGATATGGGGCGATAATTCCTAATAGGCAGCAATCACAAGGATTTTAAATATGAATGTCAGCATTATCGGCGGTACAGGCTTCGTCGGCACTTACCTCATTGACGCGTTGTTACAGGCCGGGCATACCCCGCGTGTGTTGGTGCGGGCGGGGAGCGAGGGCAAACTCGCCGCTGCCAGCCAGTGTGAAATCGTTTCTGGCGACATTGGTGATAACGCCGCGCTGGATAATTGCTTGCAAGACACGGATGCGGTGATTTACCTGATCGGCATCCTGCGCGAATTCCCCGCCAAGGGCATCACTTACGAAGAAAGCCAGTTTCTGGGTGTGGAGCGTACAGTCGCTGCCGCGCAACGTCAGGGTGTGAAGCATTTCATCCTGATGAGTGCCAACGGCGTGAAAGCGGGCGGCACGAAATATCAGGATACCAAGTTCCGCGCTGAACAATGCGTGCAAGCTTCCGGGCTGGCGTGGACGGTGTTCCGGCCTTCGGTTATTTTCGGTGAGCCGCGTGGCAAGATGGAGTTTTGCACGCAATTGCAGAAAGAACTGGTGTTGCCGCCGATTCCCGCACCGCTGTTTTTTGGCGGGGTGAATATCTTGCAAGCGGGTGAATTTCAGATGCAGCCCGTGCATGTGACGGATGTGGCGCAGGCGTTCGTAGGGGCGCTGGATAATCCTGCTGCCATCGGCAAAACCTTTGCGTTGTGCGGGGCGGATGCGGTGAGTTGGAAAGCCATTATTCAGACCTTGGCGCAGGCTTCCGGGCGCAGTGGCAAACTTGCCGTGCCTGCCCCGGCGGCAATCCTCAAAGTGGTCGCAGGCGTGTTGGATAAGCAGGCATGGTTCCCGATTACCCGTGACCAGATCGTGATGTTGCTGGAAGGGAATACCTGTAGCGATAACTCGGCGTGGCAAACGTTCGGGATTACGCCGAAACGCTTTGCGCTGGAGAATTTGGGGTATGTTAAGCATTGACACAAACGATCAGCTATGTGTTTTAATCCACTCCCGACCAATAAAGCCGGGAGAATCACAAATGACTATCCATATCGCAGGCTTGACCATCGTTTCAATCCACTCCCGACCAATAAAGCCGGGAGAATGATAATGCTATTGTTAGGTGGGATGGTGATACAGGGTTTCAATCCACTCCCGACCAATAAAGCCGGGAGAATACTGCATACAATTGTAGACCGGATGTAATTGGTCGTTTCAATCCACTCCCGACCAATAAAGCCGGGAGAATACCCTGCTGTATTCGGCACGCCCAAAACCGTGCTGTTTCAATCCACTCCCGACCAATAAAGCCGGGAGAATGGTGTGCTGACATATTACGAATTCACAAATGACGATGTTTCAATCCACTCCCGACCAATAAAGCCGGGAGAATATTTTGTATGCGCCGCGAAAAGGTATTGGGGCTTGTTTCAATCCACTCCCGACCAATAAAGCCGGGAGAATGCATCTACCTGTGGCTTTGGATCGGCACCCACCGCGTTTCAATCCACTCCCGACCAATAAAGCCGGGAGAATACTTCGTGCGCGATGACTACGTGCTGGAAGCAGTGGTTTCAATCCACTCCCGACCAATAAAGCCGGGAGAATGGTCGGAAGACCCGCCGACATCTGGGGATGGTGTTAGTTTCAATCCACTCCCGACCAATAAAGCCGGGAGAATTCGGTCAATTCCGCAGGGTCAAAGTTAAGGTAGTGTTTCAATCCACTCCCGACCAATAAAGCCGGGAGAATCAATTATATGCAGTGCTGTTCGTGAGAGCCAAGGTGTTTCAATCCACTCCCGACCAATAAAGCCGGGAGAATATTCTTCAATCCCGGCTTTACCAGCGATTAGGGCTGTTTCAATCCACTCCCGACCAATAAAGCCGGGAGAATCGCATCCGGGAAGTAGGGTCGCTAGGAGGAGCATCGTTTCAATCCACTCCCGACCAATAAAGCCGGGAGAATCCGCCAGTCGACGCTCCATCCTGGGCGACTGACTGGTTTCAATCCACTCCCGACCAATAAAGCCGGGAGAATCAAACCCCGCAGAATAGACTGTGGATGTGGATGGTTTCAATCCACTCCCGACCAATAAAGCCGGGAGAATTCTGCTTGGATGGTATTTGTCCGCGCGTTCAAAAGTTTCAATCCACTCCCGACCAATAAAGCCGGGAGAATTTGCTTCAGCAGGTTTTGTGCCCGCTGGATACTGTTTCAATCCACTCCCGACCAATAAAGCCGGGAGAATAGCCCGTGTGTAAGGGCATAAAATACAAGAGATTTTTCGAGGGGTTGCGCGTTTCAATCCACTTCCAGTTAATAATGTAAGAATAATAGAAGGAAGACATTTAAAGTACCATGAAAATCAACAAGTTAAAAATCCGCGAACCCCCCCGCTTTTTCGGCATAGCTAAGGGTTCGCGTAGCTTATCACAAATCGCGTAATACCCCTGCCTTTAGGCATGGGGATATAAGCGTCTTTGGCTAACTTCTCTTTCTTGGTAAAGAGCAAGCAGCTTGTCAATCAACTGTGTGAATGGAATGCCTTCATCTATCGCGGCTTTTTTCAAGTCACGATAGGTTTCAACTTTCACCCTGACTGATGCGTATTTTGTGCTTTCCATGTTGTTCTCCTAGTTAACTGAGTGTAGAATATACCACATGAATACAGAAGCCACCATCCTGAAAACACTCAAAGTCCGCGTCAAGGACAAGCACGCTGCTGTCCTAAAGCAGTGGGCGTTCGAGTGTAACCAAATTTGGAATGAAGCCAATGCGACTACCGCAGACTACAGCTATGTTCCTGTTCCGGGTGTTGGCTGGATTCGTAACACCTTCACAGCATTTGACCTAGCCAAAAGCCAAGCCATTTTCAAGAAGGCACGCGGTTTCACCATTCACTCGCAGACGGTGCAGGAAGTAACGGAGGCACACGCTAAAGCTCGCAAACAGTTCAAAAAAGATAAGCTACGCTGGCGTGTGTCTGGCGGTAGCCGTCGTTCACTGGGCTGGATTCCCTTCAAATCAGGTGCAGCCGTGTGGAAGGACGGACAAGTTCGCTACAACAAGCACTTTTTCAAAGTGTGGGATAGCTACGGCTTGTCGCAGTACGACTTCCGTTCCGGCTCTTTCACCGAGGATTCCCGTGGACGTTGGTATTTCAATGTCGTGGTGCAAGTGCCCGTTGTTGAAGTCGCAGGGCGCGGTGAAGTCGGGATTGATCTTGGTCTGAAAGATACCGCCACTTGTAGCAACGGTTTAAAACTGGAATCAAAGCAGTTCTACCGCAATGCTGAACAGCAACTGGCGGTAGCCCAACGCGCCAACAAAAAGAAGCGCGTCAAGGCTATCCACGCCAAGGTTAAAAACCGCAGGGCTGACCACCTGCACAAGTTCACCACCAAGCTGGTGCGTGAAAATTCATTAATCGTTGTCGGCAACGTCAGCAGTAAGGCACTCGTCAAAACCAATATGGCTAAGTCCGTATTGGATGCCGGGTGGTCAATGCTGAAAACACAACTTGATGCAAAATCGAAAGCGATGCAAGGCGTGTTTCTCGAAGTCAACGAAGCGTACAGTACCCAAGCCTGTTCGTGTTGCGGAAGTATTTCTGTCAACAGTCCGAAAGGTAGAGCAGGACTTGGAATAAGAGAATGGACTTGCCCCGACTGTGGGGCACTACTTGACAGAGATGTCAATGCAGCCCGGAACATTCTCGCGGTAGGACATTACCGTCTCGCAGGAGGAATCCCCCGGCTTTAGCCGTGGGGAGGATGTCAATCTTACTGCCCCAGTATAGCAAAATTCCGGCGAAAAGTCCGTAACAAACTGATCCATAAACACAAAATTACTTAAAGAATCAACGGCGCTTCAAAGTCAGTCGCCCGGAATTTGCCATACTCTTTCACATTACGGCTCAGCGGCTCGGTCAAGCGGTAGATGCGCAAATTGTCTTCCGTCAGGCTGATTTCCTTCAACAAAGCATCCTGCAAGATTTCCAGCGTAGCCGCATCCACCTGACACTCAAACACCGACTTTTGCACCCGCTGCCCATAGTTCTGGCATACCTTCGCCACCCGCCGCAAACGCTTGCGCCCAGCCGCCTCCAGCGTCGAAACATCATAACTCACCAATACCAACATACATTTCTCCAATCCACGCAATAGCCCCTCGCCCCTTGAGGGAGAGGGGTTGGGGTGAGGGGTTCTTTTCTTCACTCATTTGTTAAAGAACGGGATATATGCCTCTACATCCCCGCGTAAATAACGCGCCAACATCCGCGCTTGCAGCAACGGCAACAAACCAATTTCCACCTGCGTTTCCAGCACCGGATGCTGCAAGGTTTCCTTTTTACGCTCCTGATACGCCACGATCACGGTTTTGCGCCCGGTATCGTTCAACATCACCGCACCACCGGGGCGAAAATCGAAATCCTTCTGGCGCAACTGCCCGCGATTGATCAGCGTCAACGCCAGCCGATCACCCAACACCGCGCGGAATTCTTCCAGCAAATCCAACGCCAACGCAGGCCGACCGGGGCGCACCACATGGAAAAACCCCAGTTGCGGATCAAGCCCCACCGTTTCCAGCGCACTGCGGCAATCATTCAACAACAGCGCGTACAAGAACGAAATCAACGCATTCACCGCATCCTTCGGCGGGCGACGACTACGCCCCTTGTACTCAAATTCCTCACGCATCTGCGGCTTGATCATGGTATTGAACTGCTCGAAATACACCCGCGCCGCATCCCCTTCCAGTCCCAACACCGACGCCGCCGATTCCGCATGAGCCAGATTACGCAAGTTGATCCCCAGCGACTTAGCCGCCCGCACCAATTGCGCCTTAGCCTCCTCATCCTTGCTGTCCCGCGCACTACGCAACAACACATTGCGGCTATTGCGCAACTTGCCCGCGATGAACGCCTTGCTGATTTCCAGCGCAATGTCCACCTTATCAGCAGCACGGAATTGCGCCTGCCGCAGCAAGATATTGCCATTCACAGGGCCTTCCACCCGCGCCTGAAACCGCCCGTGTTCATTCAGCCACACGATGCTGCGCCCGTCTTCCATGTTCCGCGCCATCAATGCCGGACTCATGCTAACCCGCCCCAGGCACACAATCGCGCCCAAATGATGCAGCGGAACCTGACCTTTTTTGGTCTGATCCACCATCACCACCAGCGTTTCGCCTTCCAGCCGCAAGTATGCGCCCTCAGTGGACACGTACAACGTATTGAGTAATTGTTTCACACATCCCCACCGTCGTCGGTTTCAAACAAAGTAGCGTGCAAGCGGCGGATACGCGCCCGATTGCCTGCAATATCCGGCTGGCAACTGTCCTGCAACGAACATTCCTTGCACAAAGCACGCTCATCCACGGGCGGCGGCATTTTCCCCGACTCCAGCAACGCCCGCACCTTGGCAATCAAACCAAGGGTGTAGTCGCGCAATTCCGGTGTTATCGGCACAGCGCGGCGGCGACGGCTTTTATGGTGGAAAATCGCCCCTTCCGGCACAGCCATGCCCGTCATTTCCTCCAGACACAAGGCTTGCCCGACCAATTGCACATCATCATGGGCTTTTTTCTGGCGCTTGCCCTGCTTGTACTCGACCGGGTAGGGCGTGCCATCTTCGAGAAACTCCACCGCATCCGCCCGCCCCGTCAGCCCGTAGCGCTCACTGTACAAAGGCAACGAACGCTCCACCCGCACACCATATTCCGTGCCACTTTCACCGCTATCCACTCGCTCGTGCGCCAAATGCCCACGTACCGTATGCACGTTGTCGTCAAAGGTCTGCTCCTGATGGATCAGGGCGCACTGACGCGGGCAATAACTGTAGTGTTGCAGCGCCGAGAGCATGATGGGGGTGAGTTCAGCCATTAAACATTACCCCACCAATGTCAGCAGTTCCACACCGTTGGGCAAGTTGTCTGCGTCCACCGTGACGGTGTAATCACTGAAGTGACGTGGCACTGCGTGCTTATCTTTCAACTCAGCCTTGATACGCTCAAACAAGCTAAAGGCTTGGGCGTTACCCAGCTTGCTGTCATGCTTGAATACATACAAACCACGGGTAGACATTTCGCCACGCGCAGCAGAACGGTCATGTTCAAACATATTGCCCAATGCCTGCCACAGCAGTTCCAGATCGCCGTCAGAGAAGCCTGTTTGATCGGCCAAATGCGCGGAAATGAAGCCGTGCGCAACGTACAAACCATAAGGCACGGTGAACTTGCGCCCCATTGTGCGGTTGTCACCATCCTGCTTTTCGGCTTCTTTTTCGGTCGCTACCGCCATCCGGGTAATCGAATGCTCGCTGGCAATCACCGGATCAACCGACCGGGCGAATGTCATTTGCACCGGCCCACGTACCTGACCGCAGTTCACCCCAGTGGACATAACCGCACCGAACGTCCTCACATCGTAGAAGTTGTGACACATCCACTGACGTGCTTCTTCTACCTTGTCGCCGCCTTTGCGTTTCTTATCATCGCTAGCCAATATTTCTGCACCGCCGGGAATGGCTTGATAGGCGCGTTCATGCTGCTTATTCAGAATCGCTTTTTCCTTGACGTAGATTTCATACGGTGGCTGTTCTTCCTTCAGCAGCCCAATGAAATTGCGGACTTTGCGTTTCAGGCTGACATCGGTCACCAAACCTTGCCCGGTTTCGGCATCAACACGCGGCAGATTGCCTGCATCCGGGTCGCCATTGGGGTTGCCGTCTTTCACATCAAACAGCAGTACGAAGTCATAACGGTTTTGCAGGCTCATGCGGAGTCTCCTTGGTTGGAATCTTTGGTTTCACGTTTTTTGAAAAAATCTTGGCGCTGGTGGTAGTAACCAATCGCAAAGCGGCCTTGATCCGCCAAGGGTAAATGAGCTGGGAAATCCACAATGCCGCCCAGAATTTCACCCAGCAGTTTTTCAAAGTTGCTCACCCGGCCTTTGTTATCCAGCTTGCTCAGGTGATGGTTTTTCAATTTCAACAGCGTGGAAAACACGGTGACCGGTGTGGCAGAAGCTGCCCCGTAATAACGGTCACGAATGGTGGCATTGATACCGGGTTGCGCTTCTTCCTGGATTTTTTCCAGCACGGCAAACAGGCGACCTAAACGGTAGCCCGTATTGGCATTTTCAAGATCAAGTGACACGGCAAGATTCTCCGTTGGATTAAGTCGGTTCAAATAGGCTTTGAGCAAAGCCGCCCGTGGGTAAGTAACTTCCTGCTCCGCACGGATACGCCGCACCGCTGAAGCCAATAGTGTTTGTGGGTAAGGCAAGCCTTCCAGAATGCAGCGAATCATATCACCCGCTAGATTCGGCGGAACATTCTCGGTTTTGCCCAGCAACGCGGTTGAACGTAGCAACAACCACAGCGGCAGAAATTCCGCCTCATGCTCACGGCGATCAATCGCCAAATAGTCGAAATGATCGACAATCCGCTGGCTGACTTCGCGTACCGTTCCCACATGCCAGAAACGGATGCTGATACGCGCTGCATTAGGTGCAAGCCCCAGAATGAAAAAGCGGGTTTCTTCACCCAAAGCCGGGTTACGCCCGTATTCCTGCACTGATTTATACAGGGCTTTTACGGCATTGGTATTGCGGTCGGGATCATCTTTTTTACTGTCTGCCGCACCCCATAGAGCCGTGAAATCATCTTCCAGCGGGTGTTCTTTCTCCGCCCAAAATACAGTGGAAGCATCCCCAACCTGCATCCGCTGCGTGGAGTCTTTACTCAGTAGGTGATTCAACGCCGTGGTATAGGCAAAAGCCGCCTCTTTACTGACAGGTGCATTGAAACTCTGACTCTTGCCGTAAGAGGTGAAGGCATCGAGGTTAAAGGAAATGATGTTTGCCCCAGAACTTTGCGCTCCCCAGACGCCCTTGATAGATGGATGAAGACGTTCAATTTCAGCCTGTTCACCCGTCAATAAACAAGTGGCTTTGGCATTATCGTCACTGGCGGCATTCATCAAGGCAGCTTGCACTTTGCGGCTTTGACAGACCAAGTGTGATTGCCCCTGTAAACGGAATGTCAGGTTGGGGTTGCTGGCGGCAATCTCTTCCCATTGTGGTTGCTGCTGTAATGTTTCGGTATCCAAACTGTCCAGAAAGGCCAGTACCGCCGCGATGCCTGTGTCCTGTTCAGTAATAGCCAATTGGCGGATGCGCTCGGCAAAAGCGGCTTGTTGTTCTTTCACCCGCTCTGGCTTGTCTTTAGTATCAATACCCAGCACGTATTCGGCGTTGTCCCACAACAGATTGGCGGCAACACCGGAGGTTTTCTTCACCCCTTGTGGCACACGTTCGGACTTTGCCCGCTTCTTTTTGCCATCACCTGTACGGGTATCTTCAATCTGCGCCAGCTTGCCATCAGCCGTAATCTCCAGAATGAAGGGGATTTCCTTGTACTCAAATCCGGCGGGGGCTAAAGCAGAATCTGCACTGGCTGATTTGCGTTGGTAGTAGTCATAGAGGGCTTGCAGGATCATCCGCGTATCTCCTCGCTATCCCATGCCGGAACGTGAATAACGCCGTCTTGCATGTTGGCCTGAAAGAAGCGCGGCATGGGGTTGGTGGTATCGGCAAAATCCATGTCATACAACATCCAGCCCAGTTCCCGCGTTTCGGGCAACGGTTGTGCTGGCGCGGTATCCGCTTCAACCAAACGGAAATCACAGGAGAATTCGCGAGTGCCCAGATAAGGCTGGTTGAAACATTGCCCTTTGCTGGCGCGGCGTTTGAACATCTCAGCAAACTTGAGCGGATTGTTTTCCGGGTTGTTGTTCAGCATTTCAAACTCAGCGTGCAGCCGATAACGCACATCCCGCAAGAACAAACCAGCACGTTGCTGGCGGTCTTCTTCCACGTACATGCCAAGATTGCCTTTGCCCTGCTTCATCGCAGATTTGACTGCCCCCGCAGGTACAACCCCGGACACTTCATTGCGGCGCAAATTGATCCAGCGAATCGGTTTCAACACCTCAATCCGGCGGATATGCCAGCGAATCGCAGGCTTCCAGAAAATCGCCTCAAACACGGCGCGGGCAGCAGAAGGCGTGATGACATCGTAAGACACCCGCTCCACCTTCATTTCCGGGCGGGTGAAGCAGGCAAAATCACCTGAGACTTCCAGACAAAACGTTTGCATAGTGGCTTTACCTCATAGGTATAAGGATTCGGCAGACAGCGATACGCCATCGACCAATAATCCAAGTTTCTGGTCATACAGGCCGGGCGTAATCTGCTCGTAAACCCCCGGCAGGTTGGCAAGTTCGCGAATGTCGCCCGCCTGCACCAAACGCTTTTTCACCTGTTCACGCACGGTCACGGTGTAGCGTTGCAGCTTGCGCATCAGGTTACGTTTCGGCCCAATGAATTTCAGTTGTTCAATCAGCTTTGCGCCATCGCCGTATGTCACCAGCACCGCAGAGCCCTCATCATCAATCAGCCTGAAACGCTGGGCAGCGGTGCGAAACTGGATTTTCAACTCACGCGCATTCTGGGCAAGCAAATCAACAATGCCATGTTTGTCCCGTGACTCCGCCCGTGCATAGAAATGCTCAAAGTAGGTCTGAAAGTGCGAATGGTGTAACGGCGCTGCGGTGAAAGTCGGCAGCAAGGAACGGCTCACGGTGACAGACCGCCCCAGATGCCCTGGCAACTTGGCATTGAGTGGCGGCACAAACACCACCACGCGCCCTTGTTCTACCAGCTTGCCTTCACGGTTACAGCGTCCGGCAGCCTGTGCAATTGAGTCCAGCCCCGCCAATGCCCGGTAAACCACCGGGAAATCCACATCAACCCCGGCTTCGATCAACTGTGTGCTGACTACCCGCACGGGTTCGCCGTCTTGCAAGCGTTGGCGAATGTCTTTCAGCTTCTCGGAACGGTGTTCCCCGCACAAATTGGTGGTGAGGTAATAGGTATCGGCAGGCAATAAACGACAGAGTTCCGCCGCCTGCTGCTTGGTGTTGACAATGACCAGCACGGAATCGCGTTCGGCGATTTCCTCTGCCAAATCTTCCCACGAACGTTCGCTAACCAAGTCAGCGGGTAACTCGACTGCTACCCGCTCCAGTGCCACGAACAAGGCAGCGGGATCAGGCATGATTTCGCTGATTTGCTCAGCATCAAACCCTTGCACCACCGCTTTGCCAAACGGGTCGTGATAGGTGTGCAGCGCGGGCTGGGTAGCCGTGGAGAGCACAAACGTTACGCCATAATGTTCCACCAAAGCCTTCATCACGCCCAGAATCGGGTTCAGGAATTCGGGTGGCAACAATTGTGCTTCATCCAGTACGATCACGCTGTTCGCCAAGTTATGCAGCTTGCGGCAACGGCTGGTGCGGCTGGCAAACAGCGATTCAAACAGTTGCACATTGGTGGTCACAATAATCGGTGCATCCCAGTTTTCCGCTGCCAAACGGCTTTGAGCATTCTCTCTATCGGGGTCGAGATTGCTGTGATGTTCCACCACACAGTTGCCGAAAATGTTGCGGTAAATATTGGCGGTTTGCTCAATGATGCTGGTGTAGGGAATGGCGTAAATGACGCGCTGCTTACCGTGCTGGATGGCATGTTCCAATGCAAACGCCATACCGGATAAGGTTTTGCCGCCACCCGTGGGCACGGTCAGGGAGAAAATGCCCGGTGGTTTTGGCGCTGCGCCCCGGCAATCACGCAGAATTTGTGTCCGCAAACGGTTGACCGGGGTATCGGCTGCTTTGGCTGCAAAACTTGCCATGTGCTGGTTGAAACGGGTCAGCAGACTGGCTATTTCGGGGTATTGCCCGCGCTGGTCGAACTTGTCTTCCTGCATAAACCGTTCGGTATCCAGAAAGTCCGCGTCCACGAGGCAGGAAAACAGCATCCGTATCCACAAAGCAGCGTTATCAATGCCATCCACAGGCGGAGAGGTGGGCATTTTGGTTTGCAGAATATCGGCTGGAACGGGGACTTGCAGGGCTTTGTCGAGATGGATACTGTCTTGTAGGATTTCTTCCAGCGAACGCCCATCAGCATCATCTTTCACCCAGTCGGGTAAGCCGGAGTGATGGCCTGCAATCAAGTAGGCCAGAATTCTGCCCAATGCGGGATGTTTCTGTATGGCGTATAACGCACCCGCAGCGGAGTGATTGACTTTGCCGGGAGCATGGTCAGTTTCGATATGTGCATTGGCGGCTACGTAGCCGGTTTTGTCGCTGATGTAGCGTTGAAATTCAGGATTGTATTTGCCGAGGTCGTGCCAGATTCCGGCGACATGCGCCCAGTCGGTACTGTTGAATGTATTGGCATATTGTGTTGCCAGTGCTGCAACATCGCGTAAATGATCATCCAGCCAATGCTCAATGGCTTGACCTTGTTCATCAAAACGCACATGTGCTATCGGGCGTGATTTGCCCATTAATCGCCCCTTGCTACCTGACTCTGGGGTGATTATTATTTATTCTATGCGGGTTTGTAAATAACCATTAACACCCACTCCACCAACACTGCCCCTGTCCCTCCTGAAACTTCATTGCCCCGTCATACTTCGGTGCGCTGTTGCGGGGCTGATTCAGGCTTTCCTTAATCCCGAAACTGCCATACTGGCTGAAGGTGTGTGGCACGCTAAACAGCATGAAGGTTTGCCCACCCGCCGCTTTCCACGTTTCCAACAAGCGTTGGTAATGTTCGCCCATGCGCGGGTCACGGTTGGCAGCTTGAAGTAAATCCAGCATGTTTTGTTTACGATCGGTGGCGATTTCTCCACCAATGGTCAGGTGTTGTCCGCCTTCATACGCATACAGGGCTTTACCATACTTTTGTGCGACCGCCACTTGCTTAATGAACTGGTTCTTAAGACCTTCCATGCCAAACGGGTCGTTCGGGTTATCAATCGCGTCAAAAATATCATCAACAGAGGTGGCATTCACCAGCGGCTTGGGGATTTTGTTGCCATCATTGCAAGCAGGCAGTTTAGCGTCATCATTCCGCCAGCAAGCATAGAAATAGCCGCCCGTGGCAATGGCATCTACATATTGTCGGGTATCGCTGTAGGCCAGCATTCTTTCAGTACGGTTGGCATCATTCTGGTATGTCCCCAGCAGGCGAATCAGGCGTTGTGTACCACCAAATTCATCTTCCCAAATCTGAAACACTTTGCTGGCTTGTTTGGCATAGAAATTAGCGCCGCGCCACGGATCGGTAGGATCACCTAGTGTTTCACCTTTTTTGAGCATGTAATGATATGCCCAGAAGATCCCATTCCAGGCTTCATTACTGTATTCGACATGGGCTTTTAGGCCGATGTTGAGGTGTGCTTCAACGTAGCGGGCAAATTCCCTGATGTAGGTTTCAGAGGCATTGTGCGGAATGTTAAACCACGGGTGTGCGTTTAACTGGTTGGCTAGTTCGACTTGTACTTCGATGGGTACACCCCGTCCGTAACGCTCCAGACGCGCGATATTGCCGGATGCACCCCATACGGCATCGCTCATCTTGCTGCGTTGATCCCAGAGGAATTCTTGAGTCATGCAGGTTTGGTCGAAGATCAAATTGTTATTGGCATCTCGGATGAAGCTATTCGGCTTGCCGACCTCGGTTTGTGCACAGGTGAGGTAACTGGGGCTAGCCTCCATCAAATTCATCATGCGCACGACGCGGAAGTCTTTGAGGAAACGCAAGTAATCTGGGTTAAATACAATAGCATTGCGGTCAGCGCGTAAGGTATCTTCAAAGCTGCGGTATTGTCCGGCTGGACAATTCGCCGCACTGTCTACCCGTGTGGACGGTTTGCCTTCACAGATACCCCCCGGCATGATCATTCGAATATTTTTGACAGTGCCGCTGGTAATGCGTAAACCGATGCGGTTATTGGTGGCGACGCTATCCAGTTTGGCGGGTAGGTTAATGTCAATTTCATCACGCCCCGCTGTGCTGCTGACTATTTTGGCGTAACCAGAATAGTCTATTTTGCCGGTGCCTTCATACAATACGCTGTAGCGTCCGTTAGGCACTTGGCCTTGTGTGGCGCTATCCAGTAGGAAGGTACGGACAAGACAGGTGGAGCTGGGTGGTGTGGTTGCCCAGCCGTATGCATCATAAGCGGTGTCTTGACAGGAATATTCACGCAAAGGGCGGGCAACACGAAAAATATCAGCAAAGGGAATGGGCGATGAGATGCTGTTTTGTTCAGCTTGCGGCGCTTCACTATTAATACCCAGCGAAGGTTTGAACAAGGCCGCCGGGGTTTGCCCATAAGCCGCCAGTTGTTGCGCCAACACGGCTTCAAACTGGTCAGTGGAAACCGTCCATGCCATATTCAAGTTGTTGGCATTGGGGGAAAGCTGGATGCCGTTGCTAGCATTGCGGTCACTATCCATGCTCAGTAAAAAGCGTTCCAGATTTTTACTGAGCGTGTAGGCACAAGCCGTTGGGTCGGCGTTACTGCTACAGGTAGTGGCGGCAATATCCTGCTGGGTGACACTGGCTTTGGCGGGAACGCTTAGTGGGGTATTGTTGCCGAGGTAAAGCAATAGGCTATTGCCGCTGGCGACGCTAAAGCTGCCATCTGCGCCACTCACACTGCCGTTATCCGAATATTGCAGGCCGCTGATAGCCGTACTGGCATTGTTACGGGTCGGGTCAAGCAGCAGCAGGCGACCGCTGGTGGTGACTGCGCCTGCGCCGCCATTACCCGTATGGTTGCTTGTGTCGCCGCCAGAATTAGTGCCACCACCGCAACCGGCGAGTAGCAGTACGACAGCAACGCTCAGGCTTGGCAAGCGGCATAAGTAACGCGAAATAGCCCCTTTGGTTCCAGTATTCATGCGTGACCTTCAATGATTTTGTCAGGTTTCTATTAGACAAGGACTATCACTGAAAATTCCCATTTAATTAATTATTTTTATGGATTGTTTTAAAGACCCAAAAATCCCATATTAGCGTTGACGGTTCGGGTAGGGCAGTTGCCCCGGAACATTTCCCATTCGTCGCAGACTTTGCCACCGGGAAGCAGGCAGTTGGCTTTTTCGCCTTCCGGGGTTTGGTAAATTTCCAGTTTGCCATGATTCTGGGTGCAGTTCAGGGAAGCGGGGCTGGCAGCACGCGCTATTTGCGGGTTAGCCGTCATGGGTGTCGGGGTACTGGCACAAGCACTGAGTAATAGTGCCATGCTCAGGGTGAAACCTATTCTCAAACGCATATTGACTCCTAATCTCACTACATTTAACGGGCGCAACGGATGCAAAGCGTCGCATACGGCAGGGCATCCAGCCGTGCAGGGCTAATGGCTTCGCCGCAAGTGGCGCAAGTGCCGTATTCGCCGCTTTCAATCCGCTTGAGGGCGCTGCGTACCTGTTTCAGTTCGAGCCGGGTTTCTTCCTTCAAGTTGCGTAACACGTCTTCATTTTCGCGCTCGGTTACTTGTTCGGCAGAATCGGCGTCGTGTTCATGACTCAGGTCAGTGCTGACACTTTCAATGCGTGTTGCTAGCACTTTTTCCAGTTCTTTTAGATGCTTATGCTTTTCTTCGTACATGTTTTCTGTTCTCATTGGAAATCCAAAGGATGATGATAACGCATTGTCGGGTTTCCGGCATGATGTAGTGCAAGAGAGGGAGTAATAAATGCGCAGACTGGTAATCGTAACCATCGTGGGTGTGTTAGCCGGGTGTTCCGGTGGTCATGGGCTGGATTCACCGCTCAAAACCTGTAAGGCTGTCACGGTGGCACTGGCTGGCAACAAGGCCGTGGTTTGGCAAGCCGAACAGCAGAGCGAACAGAAAGGCGTGCAATGGCAAGTAACGTTGGACTTTATTCTGGAAGGCCAGCCCGCCACGGATGTTTCCCAAGCGGTGTGCATTTACGGTCTGAGCAGCCCGGATATGGATTACCGTAATACCATGGGTGAATACGCCAACACCCCGACCTCGATGATGATCAACGGAATGCCTATCCCCGCCAGCGATCTGGTGCAAGCGGTTAATCGTGCGACTGCTGATACGGCTCAAGGTATTGGTCAGGATGCGCTGCAAAAACTCAACGGTAAATAATCCGCATTAATCAACGCGAAGCAGGCAGTTTCAGGCTGGCCTTGAGACCGGGTTGATTATCCGCTAACTGCACGCTTGCGCCATGCAATTCGGCGACGGCTTTCACCAGACTTAAACCCAGCCCGTTGCCGGGTGTACTGCGGGCATTGTCAAGCCGGGTAAAGCGTTTGAAGACCTGTTCGCGTTGTTCGGCGGGAATGCCGGGGCCGTTGTCGCTAACGGTAATGATAATGTTACCGTTTTGCCGAGTAGCATCCAGTTGAATAATGCCGCCTGCCGGGGTGTATTTCACCGCATTGTCGAGCAGGTTGGTGATGGCTTGCGCCAGCAATTGGCGGTTGCCGTGGATGTGCAAATCAGCGTCGGCATGGTGATTGAGGGTGAGATTGTCTTCTTCCGCCACTGCCGTGTATAGATCGGCAAGCTCTTCGGTCAGGGTACTTAAATCCACCTGTTCCCAGTCCTGACGTTGGCTGCTGGATTCTACCTGTGCAATGCTGAGCAGAGCGTTGAAGGTTTTGATCAGTTCATCCACATCCTGAATCGTGTCCTGAATCAGTTGCGGGTAATCGGTGCTTGCGCTGGGGTGGTATAAGCTGGACTCCAGCCGGTTACGTAAGCGGTTCAGGGGGTTGCGCAGGTCGTGGGCAAGGTTGTCGGTGACTTCGCGCATACTTTGCATCAGTTGCTCGATTCGCGCCAGCATGGTGTTGAGCACATGGCTGAGACTGTCGAATTCATCGTTACGCCCGGTGACAGGCATTCGCTGTGACAGGTCGCCGCTGATAATGTTGTTGGCGGTGCGCCCGACTGCATTGATGCGGTGTTGGACGTGACGGTTCATAACGATACCACCTGCCAGTGCCAGTGCGAAGATGATGCCGATAGCGGCCAAGACCGTTTCCAGCAGACGATTCAGCAGGGTATGCTGCTCCTTCAGATCCGTCACCACCAGTAATTGGTAGCCGCCCGGCAAAATAGTCAGCATTAAACGCGCCGGTTCAGAGCTGCGGTTTTTACCGATCACTTCGCTCAGTGGCAGGGTGGCAACGCCTTGGGTGGGGTTGTTGTTGACCGGCTCAAATTCAAGATCTTTGGCGAAATCGTGCTGGCTGCGGTGAATCAGCCGTGCTACCAGATAGCGTGAGCCATTTTCGCTGTTGCGCATACTGATGATGGTGGTGAAACGGTCTACCGGGAGTTCGCTGTACATCGCCAATAAGGCATCGGTTTCCAGTTGCAGGCGGGCATCGGTTTGCTGCCCCATCTGGCCTTTGGCCATCCAGTAAATGAAACCCAATGCACCTGCCGCTACCACGCTGAACAGCAGCGCGTAGACCAGAGACAGGCGAAAAACCGAGGTGTTAAGCAGCTTGCGGGTCATGTAGCAGATACCCTGCGCCTCGGATGGTATGCAGCAATGGTGTGTCAAAATCCTTGTCGATCTTGCCGCGTAGACGGCTGATGTGTACGTCGATCACATTGGTTTGCGGGTCGAAGTGGTAATCCCAGACCTTTTCCAGCAGCATGGTGCGAGTGACGACCTGCCCGGCGTGGCGCATCAGGTATTCCAGCAGGTTGAATTCACGCGGTTGCAAGGGGATGACGGTTCCGCCACGGGTGACGCGGCGTTTCAGCAGGTCGAGTTCTAGATCGCGGACTTTCAGCGTGGTGAATTCCTGTACGGGTTGGGTGCGGCGTAACAGCGCTTGCAGCCTCGCCAGCAATTCGCTGAACGCATAGGGTTTGACGAGGTAATCATCCCCCCCGGCACGTAAGCCTTCCACCCGATGATCGACATCCCCCAGGGCGCTGAGGATCAGCACCGGGGTTTGCAGCCCTTGCGCCCGTAGCGTCTGGATCAGCGAAAGCCCGTCGCGTTTGGGTAACATCCGGTCGACAATGAGCACGTCATAATTGCCTTGCAGGGCAAGGTGCAAGCCGTCCTCGCCATCAGCGGCGTGGTCAACAACATAGCCACTTTCCATCAGACCTTTCTGGATGAAACTGGCAGTTTGGCGGTCATCTTCAACAATCAGGATATTCATAGGCTTAAGGATAAAACACTGCGGGGTTTTGTGTGGTGAACATCCTGTAATGTTACCACTTCAGTCCGACAATTCGCTGATTAACGGCATTGTAACGGTAATCCCTAATCTGTTCATTCAACAGCAGCCCAATCGTCGTCTCGATCAGGGGGAACGGCACAATAAACCATTCACGTGGCATGTGGCGTTTGCTTTTGCTATCAAACACATCCAGATTCAAACAGCTTTCCGCGAAAAATGTGTGTAGCAGCCATTCCATTTTTTGCGGGTTGAGGTTATAGGTTTGGTATTCTGCCACCACCTCAACATCTGCCATCCACGAATGGCGGGGTCTTGGCTTAAAGAACGCAGCACATACACGTAGCCTGTCACGGTATCTTCCTCCGTGACACCGCCAAAGCGTTTCGCGAAGTCCTGTTGAATTTGGGTATTGCTGTCAGAAACGATCTTGCCATCCTGATACAAGGCTTTGGCCAGTGAGCGGTACAGCATATTGGATTCTGTGCCATTCTCAAAAATGCAGTAGGTGCGCCCATCTTTGCGAAACCGTTTGCCCGCGACGGTTTTTTCTTGTGAGGTGAAGTTAATCGCTGCCAGTTTCAGCAAAACGCCACCCAACACGTAATACGCGCCTGCGACCAGTTGCTCACCTTTGTCATTGAAGCGCAGCAATTGGCGCGTGCCTGCTTTGAGTTCTTGTTGCACTTGCGCGAAATCGGCCTCATGTGCCGCGAAATGTTTGCAGGGTTTGCGTTTAGCAATCAGTTCGGCGCTGGCACGTTCGGCAGCCGTGACGTGTTTGAGCTTGAAAATATTGTCGTCATCCTTTTCACCTAAATCGCCGCCCAATAACAACAGGAAGCGATCCAACGGCAATAACGCCGCCATTTTTTCCGTATCTTCGCGCAAGCCTTGCAAATACATGACTGGTTTGCGGTTTTACTTCCAGTAAACCTACGTGGGTTTTCAGGAAGACGCCGATTTTGTCGCGGTACAAAATCACCGCCTCCTCATCCGTCATCGCAATGCGCCCCGCGTCGATGGTTTCCTGAATCACTTTCCAAATTCACCCGGCAAGACTTTCAGGAGGGTGCTGTCTTGCAAAATGGCGGCTTTGAGGTCGTTGAGGTCGGACTCCACAATGTCTTTCACGCGCCGGGAGCTGGGTTCTTTGAAACCCCGGATTTTGATCGTGCCCGGTGGGGTGTCTTCCTCATCGTCAAAGCGTTTGGTTTTGAAGGTGAAATTGGGGGCGAGTACCTGTTCCATCAACAGTGAGGCGGTGATGGCTTTGAGCATATTATTCACCGAAAGCTTGACCTGTGCATCGGCGGCATCGGGTTGGGCAATCAGGTTGGTGAATTGCGCGTGGGGTTTGCCTTGGCTATCGCGAGTGGCTCGCCCGATGATCTGGATGATTTCGGTGAGTGAACCGCGATAACCCACGGTTAAGGCGTGTTCGCAGAAAGGCCAGTCGAAGCCTTCTTTAGCCATGCCGAGCGCAATGATCAGATCCATGTCAGCGGCGCTGTTAATGTCGCGCAGGTAGGCGACGATCTTGTCGCGGTCTTTGGGGGTGTCATTGACCAAATCGGCGACTTTTATGATCTTGCCGTCAGTACGTTCCACAAAAATGACGCCTGTGGTGGCATCCTGATGGGTGACACGCCCGATAATGTCGAGTATCCGGTCGACTTCGTTACGTTTGTCTTTGGTGGACTCGCCCGCGTTAACGTTGGGAATGTGCAGGATGGTTTTCTTGTCGGTATCGAGAATTTCCCCGATAGCGGTGAGGTAACGCCCCTGATAAAAGTGGTAGCCAATCCCCAACGTTTTCAAGTGTGTATAGCCGTTGAGCTGCTCGTAGTAGTTGTAGGTCACTTTGGTTGGTGAAATTCATCGATGGCCAGCAAGGTATTATTGAGGCGGCTGGTTTCCAAGCCTTCAAAGGCAAAGCGCAGGGTGGCGTGGGTACAAATCAGGAGAGTGGCGGCGTTGTCATCCAGGAATTGCTGAAAGGCTTTGACCTTGCTGGTTTCACCGCCGGGGGTACACAGGTTGTAATCATCGTTGAGTTCCCAATCAGCAAAAAAGCCGTGTTCGCTGAGCTTGGTGCTGGAAAACGAGCTGCCGATGGAGCGTTCTGGCACGGCGACGATGACTTTTTTCACGCCTTGGTTGTAGAGTTTATCCAGCCCCAAAAACATCAGGGCGCGGGATTTGCCGGAAGCAGGGGGCGCTTTGAGCAGCAAGTATTGCGCATCACGGGCGGCGAAGGCGCGGGCTTGCATGTCACGCATTCCCTGCGGGTTGGTGTTGATGCTGGCGCTGGTTTGGGCGTAGGTGACGTTGACGAGGTTGGTGGGGGTCACCAAAGAGGGCGTATGCAATACGCCCCTTGACGGGAAAAGGTTCGATGGCGCGGGCATCGGCGAAAATCCATGCCCAGTCGCCGGAGTCTTCGCAATCTTGCGCGGTGTCGCGGTCACAGCCAGCGGCTTTGCCGTGTTGTTTGGCATTGAAGGGGACGCAATCCACCAGTTTAACGTGGGCTATCGCCATGCCAGAGGGGTAGGGCGTGCCATCTGCCATGCGCTGCCCTGCCATATTTTTGCTTGCACCAATCAGCAAGTCGCCACGGTTTTGCTGCCGTTGGCAATTTGGCTTGCCCACGGTTGACGTACCATTAAACATTTCATGGTTAAGCCCCTTGTTCCCACTCAAACCCGACCAGATTTCGCGCCTGTTCGCTGAACTCCATCCCCAGCAGCGTAATCTGGTGTTGCCCATCCCGATACGGCGCGGCGTAATCTTTTTCCTTGATTTGTTTCATTGCGCTGCCATCGCCTTCTGTGCCCTTGACCATTTTGAACTCGATGATGTAGACCTGCCGCAAGCCATCGGGGCGTTGAAAACGAATGGTCATATCAATCCGCCCTTGATTGTTGCTGACTTCCACCTGCGTTTCCATGCCCAACGCACACAGATAGGCGTAGATGACCGCAGCGTAATAGCCTTCGTATTGCGCCATCGGATTCTTGTTGTAGTTTTCGTAAGCAATATTGGCAAAGAGGCTGCGGATATGTTGTTCAAATGCGGGCAAATCGCCGCAGTACAAGGCTTCGCTCACCGTGCCTAAAGCGTGTGGTGTGTTGGTGAGGTAATTATCCAAAAAGTAGCCCATCAAGCTGTAGCGCACTTCGTGGTTGGGGTAGGTTAATAGGTAATCCGGCGCTCGCCCCTCGCCATTGTTTATCTCCTGTTTGATCGTCAAATAGCCGGTCTGGAACAACAGCGTCTCGATATTCAAACGATCCACATCAAAATCGCCCAGCTTTTTGTAATCCATGCGCACCGCTTCGAGGTTGGGCAAATGGAAACGCCGTTTTTTCAGCACATCGACCAGAAACGTGGGTGAACCCGTTTCAAACCAATGTGGCAGGTATTTTTTACCTTTATCCAGAAACAGCAGTATATCGAAGGGGTTGTAGACGCGCTCACCTAGCCAGCCATAACCGTTGTACCAGCGTTTCATCGTGGGAAGGTCGACCCCTTGCAGGTAATCAGCAAAGGTGTGTTCCAACTCTGTTTGGGTGTAGCCGCATAGGGCGCTGTAACGCGCATCAATGGTAATGTCGTTAAGATTATTCAAGCCGCTGAATAACGAAACTTTGGAGAATTTACTCACCCCTGTCAGCAATGCAAAGCGGATATTGGCATCTTGTCCTTTGATCACCGAATAAAAACTGCGCAAGGTATCGCGCATGTCAGTGGCAATTTCGGTGGCGTTTTCAATGTTATCCAGAATGGGTTTGTCGTACTCATCAATCAGTATCACTACATTGCGCCCGTATTTGGCTTTGGCGTTGCGGATCAATTCGCCGAAACAACCGGAGAGGCTCGGCATTTTGCAAGGCTCAAGCCCTAGGCGTTCTTGGTTAATGATCAGGTGTTCACGGATTTTTTCGTCCAGTTCGGTGCTGTTGTGACCGCCACCATCGGCAAAGCTGATAGTGATCACAGGGTATGATACTGACCAATCCCAATGCGGGTGGATGTGCAAACCGCGAAATAATGCCTCATTGCCTTGAAACAATTGGTAGAGGGTATCGACCAGCAGCGATTTGCCAAAGCGGCGCGGGCGCGATAGGAAGAAGTATTTGCCCGACTCGACCAGTTGCCGGACATAGGGAGTCTTGTCCACGTAGAGGTAATTGTCGTAGACAAAATCAGCGAGAGTGCTAATGCCAACAGGTAGTCTTTTCATAACGGTAATACAGCTTCTGCTTCCACAACACCACATTCATTTTAGCGCGAACAACCCACCCACATCCACCCGCGCCCGCAGCTTCGCCGCCAGCAAATACAGCCCGCCGAGCTTACGGTGCAAAAACAGCGCATCCGCTGGTGGGGTATGCCAATAGTCCTGTTCCATGCTCAAGGCCATGCCCGCATCGCGGATACGTGTTGCCAGATTCGACGTGCCGAAATCATACACGCCATCCCAACGTAGTGGTTCACAGGCTTGCACAAACAAGTCCAGCACCGCTTCGCGCTGTTCTGGGCGAATAAACTCCTGGAAGAAACCGATTTGCGTCGCACCCGCATCCATCATGGCGCGGTCTTTTTGCACAGCGCCCTGCATCACCTGATGGTAGCCTTCGGCAATGCTGGTGGGGTAGGCGCGTGTTGCTCCAAAGTCGAGCAGGATCAATTGCTGCGTGGCGCGGTCATAGCGGTAATTGGCAAAATTCGGGTCGGTCTGCACCAGCCGGAAGTCGAAGATTTCGCGGAATAATAAGCTCATCAGCAAGGTCATGACGCGATCACGCTCTTCTTGCGGCGCACTCGACAGCGATTCAATCGGCACACCACCAATGTAATCCATCGCCAGAATATTCACGGTGGTGAAATCGTCATGCACTGTCGCGATCGTAAATTCAGGGCTATCCACCAGCAGGGTTTGGTAATGACGCATGTGCGCCGCTTCCTGCAAATAATCGGCTTCCTGATGCAATTGCAGTTTGGCTTCTTCCAACAGGTGCTGGTAGTCGATGCCTTTGGGGATCAGCCCGGAAATGCGCAGCAAGGTCGCGACATTATCCACGTCGCTGCCGATGCTTTCGCGCACGCCGGGGTACTGGATTTTCAGCGCCAGATGCCGCCCGTCTTTGGTTTGCGCCGAATGCACTTGCCCGATGGAAGCCGCCGCTAAGGGTTGGAAAGAAAATTGCTGGAAGTGCGTGTTCCAGCCTTTGCCCCAATTCTCATCCAGCACTTTGGCGAGTTGGCTTAACGGCATGGGTTTGGCGTCGGAACGCAGCCGCGAGAGGATCTCGGTGAGTTCGGGGGGAAGCATATCGCCCGCATCCATCGACAGCAGTTGCCCGACTTTCATCGCTGCGCCGCGCAAGCGTGCCAACTCATCGGCCACGCGCTTGGCATTCGCCGGGGTGAGCAGCAAGTCGCTGACTGTGGGGCGGTTGCCTTGGGCGAGTTGGCGTGCGCCTTCGGCAATCATGCCACCTGCAACGCCTGTGGCGAGTGAGCCTAGGCGTGCCATGCGTGCCAACCGTCCGGCCGGGACACTGGCGTTGTGTTTTTCGTCGATAGTACTCATGGCAATTTCATCGCTTCGAGGTGTTCAGGGTTGATGCACAGGCGATTGCCGCAGGTTTGGCGTACCAGCGATTTCGGCGGGATTTCCCCGAAAAACGCGATGTAACTGGCATCGTCTGCACCGACAGTGCGCGGCATTCCGTCATCCTGAATCATGATGCGCCCACGCCCACTATTGCTGATTTGCCCCTGCCATTCCCAGCATTGGGTGGTGGGGTTAATCGTGCTGAGGGATTTGAGTTGGGCTTGCAGTTTGGCTCGGTACATGGAGGTTTCCTTTCACAATAGCCTAGCGGGTGAGTGTGTTTTTTGTATGCAAACTTTGCAATTAGTCTTGCTTTGTATCTGGTATTTATACAAGAGTGTGACAAGACGTGTTCTGATTGGGATAATAGCGTAATTGACTGGTAAGGAAGGTGAAAAAATGAACGTCGCTGATATTGGCCGGATTATTGAAATGGCGTGGGAAGATCGCACCCCGTTTGAGGCTATTCAAACCCAATACGCGCTCAATGAAGCGGCGGTCATCAAACTGATGCGCGACCAGATGCAACCCTCCAGTTTTCGGATGTGGCGCAAGCGCATGGCGGGGCGCACCACTAAGCACCTCGGCAAGCGCGGGTTTGGGGTGGGGCGGTTTGTGTGCCCATCGCAGCGTACTCGTTAGGAGCAAAGCATGACGTATAAAAATCCAAACCCACAAGGCAAAGGGCTGGTTCCGGTGCTGGCTGCTTTGGGTGGGGCGAAGTCAGGGGTCATTGTCTTACCCAAACAGGTTGAGCAGATTGCTGCTGAGTTGTTTACATCAATGTTTATTCTGGAAAGCCGCTTTAGCTTCAAGCCGGTGAGGGGGCGCAGCTATTGGCTGTACCGTTACGGTGAGCGTTTCCAGTTATCCTTGATGGCGCCACAGCAATGGAGTGTCGGCACGTTTGATCAGGTTATTGGTTGTTGTGAGTTGCACAATGACCTTGCGTGGACGCTGACCTTGAGTGAAGAAGCCAGCCATGATCAGAGCTTCATGGCGTTTATCGCGACTCGGCGCGAACGTTTTCAACAAGCCTTGCAAGCCAGTCAATCATTGGATGAGGCGTTACCCGTCTATGTGCAAGCGCTGCCGTTTTACCAGCGGGTGTTTGCCTCGGCTTTGGCGAGTTCGTTGGGTAAGTCGATGCAACTGTCAGGTATCGCTGGCTTGAGTTATCAGCAGGCACAGCGGCAATTAGAGACGATTGAAAGGAGTGATGGTTGACTACTCCCCACGGCTAAAGCCGGGGGATTCCTAATTCACCGAGAACAGGACGACGACACCGAAATGCCATCGCCACTAACATTCTCTCCAAAGGCTAACACCGCCAGCCCGGCGGCTAAAATGTTACGTGCTGCATTCACGTCACGGTCGTGGGTTGTGCCGCATTCGGGGCACTCCCACGATCGCACGTCCAGCGGCATGTTTTCTTTCACGAACCCACAGCAGGAACAGCGTTTAGTGGACGGGAAGAATCTCCCTATCTCAACGTATGTCCTCCCGTACCAGCCAGCTTTGTACGCAAGCTGGCGAGTGAACTCACCCCAACTTGCATCCGCAATGTGCTTGGCTAACGTTGGGTTCTTAATCATGTTCTTCACGGCGAGGTTTTCAGCACAAACCACTTGGTTCTCGTTAATCAGTTTGCGGGACAACTTGTGCAAGTTGTCCGAACGGTCATCGGAAATTTTCGCGTGAACACGGGCGACCTTGCGTTTAGCTTTCAACCGGTTCTTGCTGCCGAGTGTCTTCTTGGCAAGACGGCGTTGGTACTTCGCGAGTTTAGCCGCGTGTTGTGCGGTGTGGCGGGGATTACCGGATTTAAAACCGTCAGAGGTAACGAACAAATCCTTGATGCCCACGTCAATGCCTGCCTTTTTATCGGTGACGGGCAACAGCGTGGGTTCAAATTCACACAAGCAAGACACAAAATAGCGTCCGGCCTGATCTTTGGAAACAGTAACCGTGGTGGGGTCAGCCGGAAGTGCCTGACTCCACTTGATATTCAGCGGTTTATCGCACTTCGCCAGTTTCAATTCACCGTCACGGTAGCTGAACGCGCGGTACGTGAATTCAGCCGATTGGCGGTGCTTTTTAGATTTGAAGACAGGGTATTTTGCCCGACCTTCAAAGAAGTTTTTGAACGCCGTTTGCTGATTCCTCAAGCATTGTTGCAGCGGAACACTGGAAACGTCGTTCAGGAAAGTAGCTTCAGGCAGTTTTTTGATGGCAGTCAGTTGGGAACTCGCTTTCGTGTACCCAACTTTTTCCTGAGCCTGATAGTAGGCATCCGTGCGGTAACGCAAGATGCTGTTGTAAACGTAGCGCACACAACCGAACGTCTGAGCCAGCAACGTTTCTTGTTGTGGGTCTGGGTAGAATCGGAATTGGTAGGCGCGTTTAGTTTTCATTATTCACAAAATATCGTATATTTCGTGAAGAGTCAACAACCGAAGATAGCAAACCAAACGGAGGAGCGAGAAGAGGGTCGGCTGTCGCCGACGCGCTATCCCTCCCCATGCCTAAAGGCAGGGGTATCTCGCGCACGACTGATGAAAAAATTATTGGTGTTGATGCTGGCCTGGGTGTTGGCTGGTTGCGTGGGTGTTCCTGAGGGGATTACCCCGGTAGCGGGCTTTCAGGTCGATCGTTATCTGGGGCGGTGGTATGAAGTTGCCCGCCTTGACCATTCCTTTGAGCGTGGCTTGGAGCAGGTGACAGCAGAATACAGCCCGCGTGAGGATGGTACTATTCGTGTCCTCAACCGGGGTTACAATACCAACAAACAGCAGTGGGAAGAGGCGGAAGGCCGCGCCAAATTCGTGGGATCGAAAGACGTGGGGCAGCTAAAAGTATCGTTCTTTGGCCCCTTCTACGGCGGTTACAACATTGTGGAACTCGACCCGAATTACCAATACGTGATGATCGTTGGCAATGACCGCGATTACTTGTGGATTCTGTCACGCACGCCGCAACTGGATGCAGCCGTGCAACAGCGCTTGGTGGAAAAGGCCAAAAGCCTTGGGTTTGCCACCGACAAGCTGATTTATGTAAAGCAGGAATAACTACCCTTGATTATCCGCTGGTAAGCGCTTTTTCCCTGTCAGTGGTAAGCGGTAATACGCAAACAAGCGGTAGCCCCATTCCATGACAGGGATAAGCAAGGGCACGCGCTCTACGATGGCGGCGAGGCGGCGGTAATAGGGAAGTTGTTTCCATACGGCCAGAAACCCGCGCACGCCGGTTTGCATGTGCTGTTGGGTGTCGATCACGTGAATCCGCGCCATGGCTTGTTGGTAGGTGATGCCTGCCGCCGCTAAGGCGTCGTGGTCTTTGGTAATGTCGACCCACTGAATGTTGCCTGCGGTGTCGAGTTTTTTCATGCCGTTGATTTCGAGGTTGCAAATCGGGCATTCGCCATCGTGGAAACAGGTCACTTTCGAGGTGTTCATGGTGTATAGCCTTGTGGGTAAACAGAGTGTGGTCAGCATTCCGCATGGTGGGGGCTTTTTCAATTACTCACCGTGGTTATCCGGTTTCTCTACAATAGCCGTACACAGACTACAATCTTGTCTATGACCGACAATTCAGAAAAGGAGATTCCCATGTACCCGAAACGTCCCTTGCCCAGATTGATGTGGTGGTTAGGTTACGGCGGCTTGTTGCCGTTTGCTGTGCTGAGCGTGGCTTTGTTGTTGGGGTCTAGCTTGCCGTGGCTGGAAAATGTGCGGCTGGATTGGTGGCTGGCTGCGTATGCGGCAATTATCCTGAGCTTTCTCGGGGCGGTGCATTGGGGCGTGGCGCTGGGGATGCAGGATAAGCTGGATGAGCATGATCTGGGCAAGTTATTGCTGTTTAGCGTTGTGCCGAGTGTGTTGGCGTGGTTTTCTTTGTTGCTGCCGATTAAATGGGCGTTGTTCTTGTTGGCGGGGTTAGTGGTGTTGGCTTATATCGTCGATTCGCTGTTGCTGTTTAAGCGCTTGTCGGCGGACTACGGGAAAATGCGTTTGCATTTGACGGTGATTGTGGTGCTGCTATTGGTCGCAGCGGGAGTGGCAGTCTCATGACAAGCAAGATTACGCCTGCCGATATTCTGGATTTTTGGTACAAGCCGCCAATGTCTGAGCAGTGGTTTGCCTCCACCCCGGCGATTGATGCGGACATTCTGGCGCGTTACGAAGCCTTGTGGGCAAGCGCCGCCGCTGGTGAATGGGGTGCGTGGCGCGACAGTGCCGAGGGTTGCCTTGCCTTGTGTATCGTGCTCGATCAGTTCCCCTTAAACATGTTTCGCGGGGAGGCTCGCAGTTTTTCCACGGAACAGCAAGCGGTTGCCATTACTAAACACGCGGTTAAGCAAGGTTTCGATCAGCAGTTACCCAAAGATAGGCTGGCGTTTTTGTACATGCCTTTGATGCACAGCGAACATCTGGCGGATCAGGATGAGTCAGTGCGTTTGTTTGATGCCAGCGGGCTGGAGGGCAATGCGCAGTTTGCCCGCCACCACCGTGAGATTGTACGGCGCTTTGGGCGTTTTCCGCATCGCAATGCCGCGCTGGGGCGGGTAAGTACGGCGGATGAATTGGCTTATTTGGCTTCCAAAGAGGCATTTACCGGATGAAATCATCTCCTTCTGTCGCATGGTTGGTGGGCGCAAGTTCTGGTATCGGGCAAGCGTTGGCGTTCCAATTGGCGCAAGCGGGTTGGCAAGTGGCGATTAGCGCCCGGCGGCTGGATGCGTTACAGGCGATGCAGGCGCAACACCCGGCCTTGCACCCTTACACGGTGGATGTGACCGATGTGCCGAGCCTGCATGAAGCGGCGGCAGCGATTACCCGCGAGTTGGGCGAGATTGAGCTGTGCGTGTTGAATGCGGGGGATTACACCCCGATGCCCTTGGCTGATTTCAATATCGAGCTGTTCCGCAAGTTGTGTGACATCAATTATCTGGGGGCGGTGAACGGGCTGGATGCGATCATGCCGTTGATGTTGGCGCGGGGGCGCGGGCAAATCTTGCTAACGGCGAGCGTTGCCGGGTATCGGGGTTTGCCGAAATCTGCGCCGTACAGTGCCAGCAAGGCGGCGGTGATTAGCCTTGCGGAATCGCTGCATCTGGAATTGAAGGCGCGGGGCGTGCTGTTGCGGGTGGTTAACCCCGGTTTTGTACGTTCGCCGCTGACGGATAAAAATGCTTTCAAGATGCCGTTTTTGCTGGAGCCGGAGGAGGCCGCGCAAGCCATTATGCGCGATTTGCCCCGCCGTAATTTTGAAATTGCCTTCCCGAAACGCTTTGTTTACCTGCTGAAAGTGCTGCGGTTGTTGCCGTATTGGTTGTATTTCAAGCTGACCAAGGGGGCGCTGTAATGGGGCATGTGGAGCATTATTTGCAAACCTTCACGAGCTTGACACCGGATGGCTTGGAACGTTTGGCGGAGATTTTTGCGGCGGATGCGCGTTTCAAAGACCCGTTCAACGATGTGCGCGGGTTAGCAGCGATTACGCGGATTTTTGAACACATGTTTGTGACTACCCGCGATTCGCGCTTTGTGATTAGCGACCATGCGGTGACGGGAGATACGTTATTTATCCGCTGGGATTACCATTTTCAGACCTTGAAGGGTGAGGCATGGGAAATCCCCGGTACGAGTGTGGTGCGTTTCAATGCAGAAGGCTTGGCGCTGGAGCATGTGGATTATTGGGATCCGGCAGAGCATGTTTACAGCAAATTGCCGGTACTGGGGTGGCTGATGCGTTGGTTGCGGGGTAAGTTGCAGGCGTAAAGGCAGATCAGGATTCCAGTTCTGCCAAACGTGCTTGTAAGCGTGCGAGTTCTTCTTGTAAAGCAATGGTTTGGGTAACGTCTTTTTGTACGCCAATGTAATACATCACACCCTCTTCACGGTCGAAGTACGGGCTAATGGTCAGGTCATTCCAGAACAGTGTGCCGTCTTTACGGTAATTGCGTAATACCGCACGTACCGGCTGCTCACTCTCGATAGCGGTGCGAATTTTCAGGAGTTCGGGCTGCTCGTGGTCAGCGTTTTGCAGGAAACGGCAATCTTTGTATAAGCACTCATCAGAGGTATAGCCGGTCAATTCCTCAAAGGCACGGTTCACGTACAGTAAAATGGTGTCATTACCCTCGCGCTCAGCAATGGTGATGCCGTGTTCGGCATGATCAATCAGCGCCTGTAAGAGTTCTGGGCGGATTGTGGTGGTGAGTGTTTCAGCCATTGGGTGGAATCCTGCGAAGTGTAACATCCCTTATTGTAAGTGGAGTTAGTCGAAACGGCTAGTACACTGTTTACTCACAATCCCTTCAGTAAACTTTCCCGCAACGCCTGTGTAATCGGTTGTTTCTCACCCAACCAAATCCCGAAATACACGTTGGCAAATTCGGCTGATTTCACGCTGGTCAACGGTTTGTCATTCAGCAGCAAGCGGGTGGTTTGTTGCTTGGCGTCGTAACACATTTGGTAAATGTCGCCTACTTTCACATCCTGATAAGCATTGTGTAATTGTGCAAGTTGGGGATTGATGCTTTGCAAGGTGGCAGTGTCATGCTGGCGTTTGAGGATAGTATCGGCTGCCAGTGCGAATTTGTCGGCGCTTAAATCCACCGCGTAATCCAGCGTCAGGCAGCGTGATACATCGGCCTCCAGCACATTGGTGCGGGTCGCATTGTTGCCGACCGCCAAGCTGGCGTTATAAACCTTGATCACGCTCAGGTAAAACGCATCGCCCTGACCGACGGTTTTCAAACCCGCCGGGAGCTTTGCCATAACACTGAGCGGCGCTAGTAATAACGTCGTCAGCAGTAGTATGGACGTAAGTGTGTGCATGGGTTGTCTCCTGTTCTAACGTTTCTGGAATGAGATGGTGACTTCACCCAGAGTAATGCCGAATTTGCTCATTTTTGCGCGGTTCAACATCACGCCATCCGGCTGCATGTACATCCAGTCATCGAAGCTGACTTGCCAGACTTTGCCATCCACCGGCAGTTTCAGGTCATACGCCCAGTTCAGTGCATTGCCGTAAGTCACGCCTTTGGCTTCACCCACCACATCATCGGCACGCCCGGTGTAATGGTGTTCGTCCGTTTTGCGGATGCGCCAGATTCGTTGGGATTTTTCGCCATCGTTCCAGACAAAATTTTCCGTCATGACCAACTCGCCGTTGTTGTCGATGACGCCGTTAATGTCGACCACGAACTGGCGTTTGAGCGCACCGCCGCGATCCTGAAACACGCCCCAGCCTCGGGTATTCCCCTGAAAGTACTGAAACAGGTCAAAGCGCGGTGTAAAACTCGCGTAGTCTTCAATCTTCATGCTGCTGCACCCGCTCACGATGAAGAGCAGAAGGGTAAGCAGAATAGAGCGCATTCGCATAACTCATCTCCCAATAATCCCGAAAATCAACTTCACTAAAAGGGAAGTGCCACATCCGCCAAATCACCCAGCTTTTCAGCAGTACCGGCAACCCGGCGTAGAGCAACGCCATTCCCCACAAGGTCGTGCGGGTTTGCGTGGTGGCATCTTGTACAAACCCCGCCCAATCCAGCAGCGGAAAGGCAATGCCCACCGCCAAGGCCAGCGCCAGCTTGGTCAACAAACCCCACAGCCCAAACAGCAAGCCCGTATTCGGATTACCCTGATGCTGCATTTGCTGGGCAATATCCGCCTGCATCGAGGCGGGCAATGCCACATCAGCCCCCAGCGCCAGCCCGCTGACCGCACAAATCACCATGAACCAGCCCGCATCACCTGCCCCTAAAAACGGCACAAACGCAAACGCGGCGACCGATAAAATAAGCGCCAATGCCCATGCTCGACTTTTGTCGAGGCGTTTGGCTAACCACAACCACAGCGGCAGACCAAGAACACCACTGAGAAAGTAAACCATCAGCAACACACCGACTTGTTCCGAGGTTTGCAGCACATGCGTCACAAACAGGATGAACAAGGTGGCGGGTAAGGCATTGGCTAAACTGTTAATAAAGTAAGCGGGCAACAATTGGCGTATCGCTGGATGTGCTGAAAGGATGTTGCCCACCTTGCGCAAAGGCGCGAACCGACGCTCCTGACGGCGTTCCACCAGCCATACCAAGGCCGGTAATAAGCTCAGGGGTAACAAAAACCACAGGAGATTGGCAAGCGTCCCCAAGGTAGTCGCTGCCTCCGGTGATCCTGTTAGGAACGGTAAACTGATCACCACCACCGTACCGAGAATGGCAAAGCCCTCGCGGCTGGCGGACAAGGCGCTCTTGCCGTGGTAGTCGCGGGTCATTTCCGCGCCCCACGCCTGCCAAGGAATACTGACCAGCGTCCAGCCCATATAGGTGATGAATGACCAAAAGAACAGGTAAAACCCGTCAACCTTACCCGTGGGGCGCAGCAAGTATTCCAGCCCCACCAGTAACAACGGCGTACCCAGCAGCATAAACAATTTGCGCCGCCCGATACGGCTGTGCACCTTGTCATTTAACCAGCCGATCAGCGGGTCGGTGAGCACATCCAGCCCGCGTGCGGCCAGCAAGGCCATGCCCACCACTGTCAGGGAAAGCCCGAGACTTTGCGCATAAAACGACGGTAAATACACATACAACGGCAAGCCCAACATCGCCAGCGGCAGCCCCGGCAAACCGTAAAACAACAACTGGCGATAATGGGCGGCGTTCATGCGCGTGGTTTCTCCAAGGTCAACTGGATTACGTCAATGCGCCCCTCGTTGAAACCAGCTTCGCAATAGGCGAGGTAATAACGCCACAAGCGTTCAAAGCGTTGGTCATACCCCAGCGGGCGCAGGGCAGGCAGGGCAGCGCTGAAACGCTTGTCCCATTCCGCCAGCGTATGCGCATAGTCTGCACCAAAACCAATGTGATTGATTTGTTTAAGGTTACTCTCAGCAACCAGTGCATCCAGTTTGGCAGGGCAAGGCAACATGCCACCGGGGAAGACGTAACGTTGGATAAAATCCGGGCGGGCGCGGTAGGTTTCAAACCATTCGTCGCCGATGGTGATGATTTGCAGCACGGCGCGGCCACCCTGTTTCAGGCTGCGTTGCAGGGTGTCGAAATAGGTTTGCCAATATTCTTCGCCGACCGCTTCAAACATTTCGATGGACACAATGTGGTCGTAAGTGCCTTCCAGGTGGCGGTAATCGCGCAGCTCCAGGTGGGTCTGCTCGCCAAAGCGGGCGAGGCGTTGTTGTGCCCACGCGAGTTGTTCGCTGGAAAGGGTAATGCCGTGCACCTTGCAACCGGCTTCTGCGGCAACTTCGGCGAAACCGCCCCAGCCGCAGCCGATTTCGAGGATGCTTTGCCCCGGTTGTGCCTGCAATTCATCGAGGATGCGCTGGTATTTGGCGTGTTGTGCCTGTTCCAGCGACATCTCCGCTGAGGTGTACAGTGCAGACGAATAGGTCATGCCGCCATCCAGCCATTCGCGGTAGAAATCGTTGCCCATGTCGTAGTGGTGGGCAATGTTCTTGCGGCTGTTTTTGACGCTGTTGCGGCGTAGTTGGTGCAACCACTTGGTGGGCAGGCGTAACCATTGCCCGCGAGCATCCAGCGTTGTACCGATCTTGTGCCAGTTTTGTACCAGTAAGGTCAGCAAATCGGCGGGGTGATCACTCGACCAGTCACCGCTTAGGTAGGCTTGTCCGAAACCTAAATCGCCTTTGGTCAGGCATTTCCATGCCAAGCGCATCGGGTGATGGATATGGATGGTGGCGTGGTATTCGTCCGTATCACCGACTACGTAGCATTCCCCATCCAGATAAATCGTGAGTTTGCCGTGGCGGATGCGTGCTAATACCGACATTAACCAGCGCTTGAAAGTGGGCAAATGTTCAAAGTTTGGGGCAAGCGGGGTTGTCAGGGTGTTTTCTAGATTCATTAGCTGACCTCCTCGGTCGGTGGGGGTGGCTTGCGGTGAAATTTTCCGCCTTTACGCCAGATTTTGAGTGCTTGCCAGTGGATCAAGACCATGATTTTCAAGGTCATGAAGGGGATGCTCGCAAACTGGCGGAGTAAAACGCCTGCCGTCAAGGGCAGGCGTGTGCCTTTCTGCGTGGCTACCAGCATCAGGTCGTCGCCCTCGTATTCGTGGATCACGATATTGAGCTTTTCACCGGGTTGGTGGATGAAAAACTCATAGCGTGCCTGCATCCCGATGAAGGGGGAAACGTGGAATATCTTCTGCTTGGCGCCAGTCACGATGGGGGCAAGCGCCTGATTGTGCCGATGTAGCAGGTAGTGGTGGTGCTCACCGAAGGTATTGCGTACTTCGCAAATCACCGCCTGTAAGTCACCATTAGCCGCGTAACAAAACCACAAACTCAGTGGGTTGAACCCATACCCCAAGATACGTGGGAAACACAGCAACTGGATTTGACCATCAGCAGAAAAAATGCCATTTTGTTGTAAAAGCTGTTGCGCCCACGCACGCCAGGGGCTGCCATCGCGTGCGCCGTGATCGCGCTGGTACAAGCTGAATAAGTTGAAACGGTTAATGGAAAACAGTGGGTTACGCCCCACTTCGTCGAGCTGGTCGATGTCGACCAGCAAACTAAAAACGCGATAGCTGAAACGGTAACGGATAGGAAAACGCCGACTGTGCATCACTGTGGAGGGGAAGATAGCAGCAGCCTCTAACGTGTTCATGGCGTTACCGCCCCAGCCATCGCTATGGGGAGCACAGGTTGAGGAGTCGTCTCCTGTGCGTTGACCCAAACCGGGGTAATGCCGAAGTCTTTGCAGATTTTCACCGCAGAGGCGAGGGCATCTTCATGGAAACCGTAGCGGTGGTAACTGCCACAGAACCAGGAATGTTGTTGACCTTGCAGGCTGGCAAGCTGGGGTTGCGCGTTCATGGCAGCCTGATCGAAGACCGGGTGTTCGTAAGTCATTTCGGCAATGATGTGTTCGTCACGCGGCAATTCATACGGGTTGAGGGTGACGAAATAATCCTTGGGGGTGTTCAACCCTTGCAGCTTGTTCATCCAGTAGCTCGCGGTCATTTGTTGACGTGATGCTGGCTGGCTGGTGGCGAGGTAATTCCACGACGACCAGACTTTGTGGTTCACCGGCATCAGTTTGGCGTCGGTGTGCAGGTAGGTCTGGTTCTTTTCGTAGTGGAAGCAGCCGAGGATGCGCTGTTCCTCGGGTGTGGGTTGTGCCAGCAGCGCCAGCGCTTCATCGGCGTGGCAGGCAAAAATCACCGCATCAAAGTCGTGCTTTTCGGTTTCAGTGAACACGCTGGCTTGGGTGGCAGAACGTTCTACGCGCACTGCACCCGCTTGCAAGGTGATCTTGTCGCCCATTTCCGTGAGGAGTTTGCGCACGTAAAAAGAACTTCCTCCGCAAACTGTTCGCCATTGGGGACGGTTACGGAGATCAATCAAACCGTGGTTGGCGAAGAAGCGGAGGAAGCTGAGCGCAGGAAACTTCAGCATGGTATCGACCGGGCATGACCAAATGGCTGCCCCCATCGGCAACAGGTAATGTTCGCGCATGTCGCGGGAAAACTGGTGGGCATCCAGCATCTCGCCCAGACTCATGTCGGGAACGGCGGTCGGGTTGGCCAGCAATTGATGCGCAATCTTGTTGAAACGCATGATTTCCGCCAGCAAGCGCCAGTGACGTGGGCGGAACAGATTCTTACGTTGTGCAAACAGGGTGTCGAAGCTCGAACCGGAATATTCCAGCTCCCCCTGATTCAGTGAAAACGCGAAAGACATATCGGTGTCGCGGGTGGCAACGCCCAGTTGTGCGAACAAACCGATCAGATTGGGGTAATTGCGGTCATTGTAGACGATAAAGCCGGTGTCGACCGGAACGTTGCCAGCCTGTTCGGGTACGTCGATGGTGTGGGTATGCCCGCCGATGTAGTTATTCTTTTCAAACAGCGTGACGTTGTACTGCTTGTGCAATAGCCATGCTGATGCAAGTCCTGTTATACCTGAACCGATGATGGCAATGTTTTTTCTGTACATATCCGCGTTTTCCTTTGTCATAACTTGTACCTTACCTATACGGCTGAGTATGCGTTATGGATGTAGGAAATTGCTAAAAAGCGAATCTTTTGTGGGGTTATCTTCGCAAATGAGCCATAAACAAGGCGCTGTCAAACCGCTATACTCCTTGCTCTCTCATCATTGTGCAGGACTGGCATGGCTATCAAGAAAACCGAACTCTACCGCTCCCTGTGGGAAAGCTGCGATGTGTTGCGCGGCAGCATGGACGCTTCCCAATACAAGGATTACATCCTCACCTTGTTGTTTGTGAAATACGTATCCGACAAGGCGGGGCAGGCAGATTCGTTGATTGATGTGCCGGAAGGGGCTTCCTTCGCCGATATGGTCAAGCTCAAGGGCAAGCCCCATATTGGCGAGGATGTGCAGAAGGTCATCGACAAGCTCGCTGAGGAAAACCACCTCAAGCGCGTTATTAATAACGCCGACTTCAACAACCCCGACAAGTTGGGCAGCGGTAAGGACATGATCGACCGCCTGAGCAAGCTGATCGGTATTTTTGAAGGCTTGGTATTGGGTGGCAACCGCGCTACCGATGACGATTTGCTCGGTGATGCGTATGAATACCTGATGCGCCACTTTGCGGTGCAGTCCGGCAAGAGCAAGGGGCAATTCTATACACCGTCCGAAGTGTCGCAGGTGTTGGCCAAGATTATCGGCATTACGCCACATACGACTCAGGACAAAACCGTGTATGACCCGACTTGCGGCTCAGGCTCTTTGTTGCTGAAAGTGGCTGATCAAGCTCCGAATGGGCTGACGCTGTATGGGCAGGAAAATGACAACGCCACCACCGCGTTGGCGAAGATGAACATGATCCTGCATGAAAATGCCGATGCTGACATCCAGCAGGGCAATACCTTAGCGAATCCGCTGTTTTTGACATCAGCCGATACGCTGGAAACCTTCGATTTCGTGGTGGCGAATCCGCCGTTTTCCAACAAGCAGTGGACTAACGGGGTGAATGTCGAGGAAGACCCGTTCGGGCGCTTTGAGTATGGCGTGCCACCTTCCAAAAACGGCGATTATGCGTTTCTGCTGCACATCCTCAAATCCATGAAAAGCACAGGAAAGGCGGCGGTGATCTTGCCGCATGGCGTGTTGTTCCGGGGTAATGCCGAGGCGGATATTCGCCAAAATCTGATTCGGCAGGGCTATATCAAGGGCATTATCGGTTTGCCTGCCAACCTGTTTTATGGCACGGGGATTCCGGCCTGCATTATTGTGCTGGACAAGGAAGATGCCCACGCCCGCAAAGGCATTTTCATGGTGGATGCCAGCAAGGGCTTTATCAAGGACGGCAACAAGAACCGCCTGCGTAGTCAGGATATTCACCAGATGGTGGATGTGTTCACCAAGCAATTAGAAGTGGCGCGGTATAGCCGCATGGTGACGTTGGCGGAGATTGCGGGGAATGGCTATAACCTGAATATTCCGCGTTACATTGATGCTTCCGAGCCGGAAGACATTCATGATCTTGACGCGCATTTGAACGGCGGTATCCCGCAGCGTGATCTGGATTTGCTGGAACATTATTGGCGGCAATTCCCGAGCTTGCGCAAACAGCTTTTTCAGGCGGATGCCCAACGCCCGACCTATTTCCAGAGCCAGTGTGCTGCCAAGGATTTTAAGCGCACGATGCTGGCGGGCGAGGAGTATCAGGCATTTGCGGATCAGGCGATGCAGCGTTTCACGGCATGGCGGGAGCGGCATGTGGAGGGTTTGAAAGCCTTGTCGCAGGGGGTCAAGCCTAAAGACAAAATCCGTGAATTGTCCGAAGATTTATTGCTGACGTTTACGGGTGCGCCGTTGCTGGACAAGTACGCGGTTTACCAGATTTTGATGGATTACTGGGCGGAAACCTTCCAAGACGATGTGTACATGCTTGCGCTAGAAGGCTGGTCGCCGCCTGCATTGGTACGTCTGGTGCGTAAAGATGATAAGGATAAAGATGTCGAAAAGCCGGATTTGGTGGTAGGCAGCGGTAAAAGTGCGCAAAAGTTCAAGATGGACTTTATCGCGCCTGCGTTAGTGATTGAGCATTATTTTGCGGCTGAACAGGCGGCGCTGGATGCCTTGCAACAGGTGCAGGATGATGCGACGCAAGCCCTCACTGAGCATCAGGAGGAGCATGGCGGGGAAGACGGCGTATTGAAGGATGTCAGCAATAAAGCCGAGGCTGAAAAAGAGCTGGCGGATACTGAGGATTTGGCGTGGAAAGCTTTCGACAAAGCGGGTTTTGCGCAGTACGACAGCCAGCGTAAAGCCTTGGATGTGTTGGAAAGCCGCATCCGTGCGCTGGATGATGAGCCGGTGCTGGCGGACTTCAAAAATGCCAAGGGCAAAATTGCCGTCAAGGATGTGAAAGAGCGGCTGACGGATAGCTACACTCCGGCGGAAAATCGTGTGCTGGATGATTATCTGCGGAAACTTGCTGAGGCAGCAACGGCGCGTAAAACCTTGAAGCAGCAGCGTGAAGACTGGCAAACCTTGTTCGAGATGCACCGGATTTCGCACCCTTCCGCCGAGTATGTCGCCGAGATTGAAATCATTGAAACGTGGCTGACATTGTTGGAAGCGGAGGGGCAAGCTAAAAAAGCGGTCAAAGAGGCGCAGGAGCAGCTCAACCTGCAAGTGCTGGAGCAATACGGCAAGCTGGACGAGTTTGATATGAAGGTGCTGATGGTCGATAAGAAATGGCTGGCAACGCTGGAGGCGCGGGTACGCTCTGACATCGAGCGCATGATTCAGCAATTCGCCAACCGCCTGAAGCAACTGCACGAGCGTTACGCGCAACCGTTGCCGACGTTGGAACAACAAACCGCCGCACTCAGTGCTACGGTTGCTAAACACTTGCAAGCGATGGGGTTGAAGGCATGAATCACGCTAAGCAAACACGCAACACTGGATTCTTATTAAATAATTTGCCAATATCTTTAATAGTTGAATTTCTTATTAAAGCCATTGGAAGAACAGCATGATCGAACGCACTACTGGACGGTATCACACCAGTATTATTGGTGGAGAAGCCGTCAATGCTTTTGTACCGTCCCCATTGCCACCACAACCACCCTTAGAACTGGCGGGGGCGCGTCAACGCTTACTGGAACAAGCTACCCATGCTTTAGGGCAACTCGATAGCATTACCACCTTACTACCGAACCCCCATCTTTTTTTGTATAGCTATGTGCGGCGCGAAGCAGTGTTATCGTCCCAGATTGAAGGCACACAGTCCTCTCTGTCTGACTTAATGTTATTTGAACTGGAGGAATCACCCGGTGTGCCGCTGGATGATGTTCAAGAAGTCAGTCATTACGTCGCGGCACTCGAACATGGCATGACGCGGCTTGGTGAGGGATTTCCCTTGTGCAATCGTCTGTTACGTGAAATGCACGAAAAGCTTATGCAGCAAGCGCGGGGTCGTGAAAAGCTACCCGGTGAGTTTCGGCAAAGCCAAAACTGGATTGGTGGCACTCGACCGGGTAATGCCCGTTTTGTCCCGCCACCGCCGCATGAGCTGGAAAGTTGTATGGCAGCACTGGAACAGTTTTTTCATGCCGAAAACGATGGGTTGCCAACCTTGTTACGGGCAGCGCTGGCGCATGTGCAATTTGAAACCATCCACCCTTTTCTGGATGGTAATGGTCGTCTGGGAAGGCTGTTGATTGCCATGTTATTGCATCACGGCGGCTTGCTCAGCCAACCCCTACTGTATTTGAGCCTGTATTTTAAAACTCACCGTAGTTTGTATTACGAGCGACTTGATCGGGTGCGTAGTCATGGCGAATGGGAGGCGTGGGTCGATTTCTTTCTGGAAGGTGTCGTTACCACCGCAAGAGGTGCTGTCAACACTGCCAAGTGCCTCGACCAATGCTTTGCCCAAGATTGGGAACGGGTGCATCAGAGTGGCTCAGCCAGTGTTAGCCATGCACCTTTGCGGGTGTTGACCAGCTTACGTAATCGTCCTTTAAGCAATATCAAACAATTGTCAGCCGCCAGTGGGCTAAGTTTTCCGACGACCACTAAAGCGGTTAATAGCCTGATTCAGCATGGCATTGTGGAAGAATTAACGGGGCAACGGCGCAATCGGGTGTTTGTCTACGCTGAATACCTGCGGCTGCTAAACGAAGGGGGCGACGCATGAAACTAAACGCTACTGCATTCCCAATTCAAGACGCACTGCGTCTCGAATTGAGTGAATCATATTCTCTACTGCCGGAGATAAGTCAGACACTGCCTGACCGATCTTTTATGGTTATAAAGATTCAACAGACAGTGCCTGTTACATCTTTTCCTAGACTGACAGGGGGAAGCCATGAGTGAAATCAAAGTTCCCGCAGGCTACAAACAAACCGAAGTCGGCATTATCCCCGAAGACTGGGATGTTAAAACGTTAGGTAATATTACGACCTTGCAGCGTGGCTTTGATTTGCCAAGTCGGTTAAGAAAGGTTGGGCAGGTACCAATTATTTCTTCTGCTGGTGTTTCTGGTTTTCATAATAAAGCGATGGCTAAAGCTAATGGAGTTGTCACCGGACGATATGGAACGATTGGTGAAACCTTTTTTGTCGAAGAAGACTTTTGGCCATTAAATACCACTCTATATGTTAGTGATTTTAAGGATAATGATCCGCTATTTATTTATTTTTTGTTGAAGACCATTGATTTTCAATCCCATAGTGGAAAAAGTGGCGTGCCTGGTGTTAATCGAAATGACTTGCACGAGTTAATTATTACTTCGCCGCCAACCAAAGAAGAACAAACCGCTATCGCTACCGTTCTTTCTGATGTCGATGCCCTGATTGCGTCACTCAATGGTAACTGTTCACGGAGCAGCCCCCTTCAATACTTGCGGAGGGGGAATAGGCAAACGCACCGTCACCGGCTTTTTAGCCAATGCCTGCTGACACGCTTGGCGGATAATTCGGTAAGCGCTGATACCTAGGCGTTTGCAGGTTTCCACGATAGTCAGTATTAACGGGCGGAATTGATCACCTCGGAAAGATTGGCTAAAAAAGCTGGTCTTACGCCAGATGACATAGGGGCGGATAGCCCGTTCGGCAGCATTGTTGGTCAGAGGAACACCGGAATGACGCAAAAATGTCCATAACATCAGGTCATCATCCCGTAAGCGTTGGCACTGGTTGGCGGTTTTAGTCGGCTTATCAGGATGTTGTGCTTGACGTAAGCCGCTACCTGCTACCAATGTCTGGCGGAAGGCTTCGCGGAGTTTATCCATGCGTTGCCGGTACAACCTGTCCGAGTAAGCACCTGCGAGCTTGCGGTTATGCAAGTGGACAATCAGGCGTGCCAGACGCAGCAAACGCTTCCCTAAGATGCCTGCACGCCCGTAACGTTGTGCTATTTTTTTGAACTTACGGATAATGTGCGCCCAGCACAGTTGCCGTCGTTCATTGGGGTGGTGATTATAGCCGCCGTGCTGGTCGGTCACGAGTACGCCATTGAATTTTCCCAGCAATTCGTCCGCTGCACCTTTGCCGCGTGAGTAATGCGTCATGAAGTACACCACCTGTGGCGAACACATCACCCATAACCATTCACGTTCGCGCCCACGGTAGTGACTGGTTTCATCCGCGTTTACCACCGGGCTGCTACGCACTGCATCACCCGCCTGAGCATATAAGGGTGCTAACCAACGGCTGACGGGGGCAGTAGCCTCACTGATCGCACCGCTACTGAAGGATAACTGCCATTGTTCTTCCAGCAGTAACTGGATTTGCCGCGTGGACAGGCGGCACGCCCCGTTCATCAGGGTGATCCAACTGATCAAGCCAGCACCCATCTGCCCGCTGGGGATGTCTTCGGGTAACTCGGCTACCTGACGTTTCCCGCAGCAACTACACGTACCCGCATACAGGCGGTGTTCCGTTACTTGATAAGCAACTTCCGGTAGGTCAAATACCTGATGACGCTGGCTCGGCGTGGTTTCCAGCACCAGATGACCACCACAACGGCAACAGCCTTCGGGATAGTAATGCTGGATAGCATCCAGGCGTGATTCCTCCACCAAGGTGCGTTCATGTTTGCTGTGTCCTGGCTGACCGCCGCGTTTTAACGGGCTTTTCGGTTTGCGCTCGCGTTGGGCGCGTTGTTCGGGCGTGTCACGTGACGGGGGGTTAGAGGAGGTGGCGGAGGAGTCATTCAGGCGTTCTTTCAGTTCTGTCAGTTCCGCTTCCAGTTGTTTTACCCGTGCCTGCAACGCAACCACCAACGTCAGCAGATCACGGTTAAGCTGCTGGGAGGTGGCCAAATCGGTTGGCAACGCAATATCAGTAAAATCGGTGGTGATCGTTAGCTCGTTCATCTTTCAAGCATAGCTCAGACTCTGGCAGTTGCAAGCCCGTGAACAGTTACCACTCAATGCCCAGATTGCCAAAAAACGCGATATAAAAACCGCTACCATGCAGCAGCTTTTGACGGGCAAGCAACGGTTGGCGGGGTTTGGTGAAGGCAAAGGGATGAAGGCGAGCGAGTTGGGGGAAATACCGGAGGATTGGGAGGTTTGCAAGCTAAAAGCTATTTGCTCAATGAAAAGTGGAATGACAATTACTGCTGAAGCCATTAGTGATAATGCAGATTATCCTTGTTATGGCGGTAATGGTTTGCGTGGTTTTACAAAACAATATACCCATGAGGGACATTATGCGCTTATCGGGCGGCAAGGCGCATTATGCGGTAATATTATAAGTGTTACAGGTAAATTCTTTGCATCAGAACATGCCATTGTCGTAACACCCACATTAAACACAAATATTAAATGGCTTGCTTTTGTTCTGGATGATATGAATTTAAATCAGTATTCCGAATCTTCAGCACAGCCCGGTTTATCTGTTGAAAAACTGCTTGAATTTCAAATTATTGTTCCGCTAAAAGAAGAGCAGGGGGCGATTGCGGGGGTGTTGTCGGCGATGGATGAGGACATCGCGGCATTGGAGCAGCGGCTGGCGAAGACCAAGGCGATGAAGCAGGGGATGATGCAGGAGTTGCTGACGGGGAGGACGCGGTTGGCAGTAGGTTTACCCGAAGTATCACCGGATGAACTGTACGAACAAACAAAGCGAGAGAATTTTGTGCATAGTTCCCGTTTGGAAGGGATTGATATACCAAGTAAACAAACGCCCGCTTCATTGGCTGATGTACTGAAAAAATACAGTGTTGATTAATGCGGAAAGGTTAGAAAGTGATAACTCGCCAAATTGCTTTATTATTGAAATCAATGGAAGTTTATTCCAGACAGGGCTACCGACTGAGCTTGCTGGAAGTGCAAAAACTGGCGTATTTCCTGCAAGTGGCGGGTGAACCGTTGCACCTGAATTACACCAAACATTTGTACGGCTCTTATGCGGATAACCTCAACCATATGCTGCAACGCATGGAGGGACACTTCATCCGGGGTTACGGCGAACCGCAGCAAGGATTCACAAATCTACCTGCTGGCGGGTGCTGTGCAACAAGCGGAGCAATTCCTTGCCGACGATGCCGAAGCCGCGCAGCGTTTACAACAGGTTAGCCAATTGATTGAAGGTTTTGAAACGCCTTACGGCATGGAGTTATTAGCGACTGTCCATTGGGTAGCTAACGAAAACAAAACCGCTGATAATAAGGTAATTCAGCAAGGCGTTACCGATTGGAATGCCCGTAAAGCCAAATTGATGCAGCCTAAACACATTAATAAAGCGTTGATGCGGCTGAAAACACAGGCATGGTAATAGTTCGTTATGGGACAAAAATATCATTTGGTAAGTTCGGATCGTTAATAAGTTGATCTCTAACTTTTTTAGCTTCATCCTCAGTCTTAAAAGGGCCAGTGCTTACTTGGTAATTGAGTTTTTTCTTTAAGGTAATTGGCTCTGAACGTGCCTTTAACCCTTTTGATTGCAGAAGGCTAATAAAGCGGTCAGCTTTGTTTTTACTTGATGTGACAATTACTTGTACCCAATATCCGCCAATGGTGTTGTCTGGGTTTTTTATTGTGGAGTCATAATAGACGTTTGGAAATAAGCTAATGATATATGGAACAATTCTGATTTTTAGTCGTTCTGTTTGCCAATTTTTGGGGATATATGTTTCTCCATCATAAGGAGAGAAAACTGACCAGCCATTCTTATCTGTTGTGAGATTTATTTTATCGCCTGAATCTAGGTTTTCTGGTATTTCAATTTCAAATTGCCCATTATTCTTTGTTTCGTCAAATTGTCCAGTGTGAGAAATTGTTATTCTAACTCCGTCTAATGGTCTTTCTATGCCTTTACTATCAACTGCATATAAAACTCCTGAAAGAGTTTTGCTATATAAAATTTCAGGAAAAATAGAAATTAATAGTAAAATTGCTATTTTTGATGTTTTTTTAAAGTCCATAAATTGATCACTCTGGTTTTAATTTAATAGGTGCGTCTTTTTTTCCAAATGCTATTTCAATGGTTTCGCTATGGTATCCTAGTTTTGCAAAGCTAACAATTTCTTTATTTTTCGGGTTGTTCATAATATTTTTAAATGAAAAATAACCATTGGTCTTTGTTGTCATGTTTTCATCACGGATTGTAACAACTACTCCATCAAGATATTGCTTTGTAATGGCATCATAAACATAACCTCCTATTTCATTTGGAACGGAATCAGTTGTTCTATTCGAGCTATTACTAGGATTTGATTCATAGTAGTTATTCTGAACTTGAATGCTGTCAATATTATTATTGTTTTGATTTCCTTTAACCTCATTATTGGTTTGGTTCCCTACAATATTATTGCTTCCACTAATGATATTTCCATTTGCAGAAGGAGACTGAGGAGTGTCTATATTCTTTTTTCCTAAAAGATCAGGAATACTCGGTATTCCAGTTGTATATGCCAGTATTGTAATGATCGACGATATGACTGCGGCAATTTTTAAATTTTTTGACATGATAAATTTGCGCTCTATTTTTTTAGGAACTGATCTTTCGCCTATAGGGTATCGTTTTAGTTTGCCTAATGGTTTTGCTGAATTTTTCGGTTGATTGGTTAGTACGCGATATAGTACTTCGTAGTCAGAGTTTAGTTTGTATGTTGATCCACTTTTCAATATCCATGGTACGTTATCAATGTTACCGGATTCTGGAATTACTGGTATGAACTTAGTGTTCTGTTGAAATTGGTCATACAGTACTTGAGATATGATTGTTCCCTCAAAGTTAACACCTCTACCACTACTAGGATCTTCCCCATCGAAGCGTTTTAAGTAAATTGGTGTGCAAACAACCAAAACGAAGTGTGCTTGCTCAATCTGTTTTTTCATCCACCGCTGCCAGCCTTCGGGAGGTGCGCCGTTGACGTACTGATCAATGAAACAATCAATGCCATCATCACGTAGTTGCTCAGATAGCTCTAGTACAAACTGGCGATGCTCGTCAGAATCGTGACTGTAGCTGATGAAAACTTTTGGTGACATGCTTTACTGGGGTCAAGTTTAGGATATGAGATATTACCGATTTTATGGTAATTTGTCTCTTCTATGAGCTTAAATTTATGCCAGTCTGTATGTTGTGTGTTATTTTTTTAAGATTTTGTTTATAAAAGGAAAATTCGGAAGACATGAGTAACGTCAGTGACCGCGAGCGCATCACCCAAAACCGCGTCGTCCGTTTGTTTCAGGACAAACTCGGTTACGAGTACCTCGGCAATTGGGAAAAACGCGCCAACAACCGCAATATCGAACCCGACTACCTGAGCGCGTGGTTACGCAAGCAAAACGTCAGTGATGCCCTGATTGACAAAACCCTGCAAGAATTGGCGCGAGATAATGCCTTGGGGGATGGCGACAATCTTTATACCCCCAATCAGACCTTGTACGGCTTGCTGCGTTATGGGGTAAAAATCAAGCCCGACCACAGTGAACACACCCGTACCATCCACCTGATTGACTGGGAAAATCCCACCCATAACGATTTCGCCATAGCCGAAGAAGTCACGATTAGCGGCAAGTATGACAAGCGCCCCGATATTGTGCTGTACGTCAACGGTATCGCACTGGGCGTATTGGAGCTGAAACGCGCTACCGTGGGTGTGGCGGAAGGCATTGCGCAAAATCTGGATAACCAAAGCAGCACCTTCATCCGCCCGTTTTTCACCACAATGCAGTTGGTGATGGCGGGCAATGACAGCGAAGGCTTGCGTTACGGCACCATTGAAACCAAATCCAAATATTATCTGGAATGGCGAGAAGAAAACCCCGCGTACAACCCGAAAACCGACAGCAAAGACCAACAATACTTGCCCCAATACAACTGCGGTACGGTAGAAAGCCCACTGGATTGCGCTCTGTTACGCATTGCCAGCAAACACCGTGTGCTGGAGCTCATCCACGACTTTGTAGTGTTTGACGCTGGCGTGAAAAAGCTGTGTCGCCATAACCAATATTTCGGCCTCAAAGCGGCGCAAGCCCGTATACACCAACGCGAGGGCGGCATTATCTGGCACACGCAAGGCTCAGGCAAAAGCCTGACCATGGTGTGGCTGGCGAAGTGGCTGCGCGAAAATGTTGATGGCAGCCGCGTGTTGATCATTACCGACCGCACCGAGCTGGACGAACAAATCGAAGGTGTGTTCAAGGGGGTCGACGAACACATTTACCGCTGCAACAGTGGGCGCGACATGCTGGGTGTGTTGCACCAGCCGATTGAATGGTTGATGTGCTCCCTGATCCACAAATTCGGCGCGGGCGAAGAGGGCAGCGAACAACAGACCAGCACCTTCATCAAGGAACTGCTGAGCAGTATCCCCAAGGACTTTTCCGCCAAAGGCAATTTGTTTGTATTTGTGGATGAATGCCACCGTACCCAGTCCGGCAAGCTGCACAAGGCGATGCAAAAGCTGTTGCCGAATGCCTTGTTTGTGGGCTTTACCGGCACGCCGTTGCTGAAAGATGACAAGCAAACCAGTATCGAAACGTTTGGCTCTTACATTCACACCTACAAATTTGATCAAGCGGTCAATGACAACGTGGTGCTGGATTTATGCTACGAAGCGCGGGACATTAGCCAATACGTGGGTAATAAGGCGAAGATCGACCTTTTTTTTGCGGAAAAAACCAAAAATCTCTCCAACATTGCCAAGGCGCGGGTCAAGCAAAAATGGCTGACCATGCAAAGCGTGCTCTCCAGCAAATCCCGCTTGCAGCAAATTGTGAATGACATTGTGCTGGATATGACCACCAAGCCACGTTTGGAGAGTCAGCACGGTAATGCCATGTTGGTGTGTGCAGATGTGTACCAAGCTTGCAAGGTGTATGAGTTGCTTGCGGCAACGGATGCCAGTCTGGCGGGTAAATCCGCGATTATCACCAGTTACCAACCCACGGCTGCCAGTATTAAAGGCGAGGGTGGTGACGAGGGCGACACCGAAAACCTGCACAAATACAAGATTTACCGCAAGATGTTGGCAACGTATTTCAATCAACCCGAAGATGAAGCCGTCAAACGCGTGGAGGAGTTCGAGAAAAAGGTCAAAAAGCAGTTCAAGGAACAACCTGCACAAATGCGCCTGCTGATTGTGGTGGATAAACTGCTGACAGGTTTCGACGCGCCATCGGCCACCTACTTGTACATCGACAAGAAAATGCAAAACCACGGGCTGTTTCAAGCTATTTGCCGCGTCAATCGTCTGGATGGTGAGGAAAAAACCTACGGCTACATCATCGATTACAAAGACCTGTTCAACAGCATCAAAGACGCAATGGGTGATTACACGGGTGGCGCATTTGCCGACTATGACAGTACCGATATACAAGACTTGCTGAAAAACCGCCTGAAACAAGCCAAGCTGAAACTGGAAGAAACCCGCGAAGCGATTAAAGCCCTGTGTGAACCCGTTGCGTTGCCGCGAGATACCAATGATTACCTGGCTTACTTCGTTGCCAGCAATCCGCTGAACCGTGACGAAGCCGAACAGAACGAAGCCAAACGCCTCGCATTCTACAAACTGAGCGGTGCTTATCTACGGGCGTATGCCGAGATTGCCGGGGAGTTGCAGGAGGTGGGCTATTCCGCCAGTGAAGCAGAAAAAATCCGGGTGGAAGTGCGCCACTATCACGACGCAAGGGAGGCGGTGAAACTTGCCAGTGGTGATTATAAGGATGCCAAAGACCTCGAACCCGCGATGCGTCACATCTTCGACCAGTTTATCCGCGCCGATGATAGCGATATGTTGGCAGACTTCGGCGACAAAGGTTTGATTGAAGTGTTGGTTGATAGTGGCATTGCCGCGCTGGAAAGCCGTTTGCCGGAAAGCGTGCGCAAAAGCGAAACAGCCGTGGCGGAAACCATCGAAAACAACATCCGCAAAAATATTAGCGATACTCGCAGCGTCAACCCGGCTTACTACGATAATTTGTCTGACTTGCTGGATGCCCTGATCCAACAACGTCAGACCGAAGTGCAGGAATACCAGCAATATCTGGAAAAGCTCAAGGCATTGGCAGAACAAATGCGCCAAAGCCAAATACCGCAAGATTATCCCACTACCCTCAAAACCCAAGCCATGCGCAACCTCTACGCGAATCTGGAGCGTGACGAAAGCCTGACGCTTGCCGTGCATGAAACCGTGATGAGCTACAAAAAAGCAGGCTGGACAGGCAATAATGCCGCCGCCCACATGAAAGAAAAGCGGGTTCGTCAGGCAGTCACGCGGGTAGTAGGCGAGGACTCTGCTACAGTAGAGGACTTGTTAAAGCTAATCAAAGCGCAGTATGAATACCACTAGCTCCTTGTCGAATCCTCTGTTTACTGTCAGTGACATTCCCGTGTATGTCACACGCAAAGCCATCAAAAATCTGCATTTAGGGGTATATCCACCGGATGGGCAGGTGCGGGTTTCAGCACCTGAGCATTTTAGTACCGACAATATCCGCCTCGCCGTGGTAACACGTCTGAAATGGATTAAAACCCAACAGCAACGTTTCCAGCAGCAACCCCGTCAAAGTCTACGTGAAATGGTGTCCGGTGAATCCCATTACCTATGGGGAACGCGCTATCGGTTGGAGGTGGTATATCAATCCGGCAAACATCAGATTGCGCCCAGAGGGGAGTTCCTGCACCTGAGCGTCACCCCCGGTACAAGCACCGCAAACCGCGAACGTTTGCTACACGATTATTACCGCCAACAATTGAAACAACGTATTCCCGTCTTATTGGAAAAATGGCAGCCGCGTATTGGAAAGCAAGTCACGGACTGGGGTATCAAACGCATGAAAACCAAGTGGGGAAGCTGCAATATCACTGAGCAGCGTATTTGGTTGAATCTGGAACTCGCCAAGAAGTCGCCGGAATGCTTGGAATATGTGTTGATACATGAATTGGCGCATTTGTTGGAGCGGCAACATAACGCCAATTTTACTGCACTCATGGATGAGTTCCTGCCGCAGTGGCGTAGCTTGCGGGGTCAGTTGAATGCAGAATATCTGTCTGCTGAAGTGTGGTAGCTTTTCGTCCCCCACACCGCAAAAATCGGATCAGATAACGCCGTTTCCCGGCTATGCGGATCGTCCGTTGGGCGTGGCAAACCCCGAACAGATTCCGTATGCAAGTCGCTGAATTGCGCAGTTTTCAGGAAATAATCCAACACCAGCCCCTGACGCTCGAAGGGGTGCATTTCCATCCACAAGCTGATGGCTTTGTTGGGGAACCAGCGGGTCGAAAACGCCATGATAACCTTGCCACCTGTTTTGACCACCCGCGCCAACGCCTGCATGACCGCCAGCGGTTGGGTGAGGTATTCGATGGAAACACTGCAAATCACCGCATCAAAACTGGCATCAGCAAAGGGGAGTTGCGGGTTTAGGTTCAAGTCGTGTACTACCCGCTGTTGCAGACGTGGGTTGGCGGCTAATTCGGCCTGATTCATGCCCAGCCCAGTGACGTGCAGCTCATTCAACTCATCCGGTAAATGGGAAACATGGCTGCTCATCAGATCGAGGATTTTCATGCCCGGTTGTAACAGTCGCCCGTAGAGTGCCGTCAGTTGCGCCCGTGCGGTTTTATCCAGATGGTTGACCAGACGGGGGGTGTGGTAGAACTGGGTGTCATCACGCTCATCCGCCCGCTTGAAGGGGTAAGTGCCGTAAAAGTCAGGGCTGACACCGGGGTAGGGTGCTTGCATTCCGGCGCCATTGGCACAGAGCAGCGCAGCAATATCCGGCCATTGCGCCTCCTCATAGGGAGCGCTCAAGCTCAGGGCATAGGCTGCCAGCGGGTGATTGGTATCCACCGTCAGGGTGTCAGCCGTTGCACCAATCAAGCGGAACGGGCGGAAATCGTTGCGGGCGCAATCCAGCGCTTCCCACGCATAGCCTTGCGGGTAAAAGCGCCCGACCTTGGGGTCGATGTTCAGGTGGCGTTGCTTGCCGTTAAACTGGTGACGCGGAAAGCTGACTGGCGGCTGGTTTGTCTGCAAGGGTGCGCAGGCTTCACCGGGGGCGTAGGTGATGCTGTTGTGTTGGGCGCAATGCCCTGCCATAATTTTGTTGGAAAACAACAGGTCACGGTGGGTTGCTACCGTGCTGTGCCAATCGAGTGTGAATTTATCCATTGTTTAATCACTTTGTTTCAGGTGGCGCGTTGCGGTCATCATGATGAGCAGGGCGAGCAATAACAGGCCAACACCGACCAGCAGGGCGTAATCTTCCATTTGCAACAACAGGTACAGCAAGCCGTACAAGGTGGCGAGCAGCAGGAAAATGAGTACCGTGCGGCGACTATTGTGCAGGATTGCCCCCATGTAAAAGGTAATGCTGAGCACAGTGGTGGAGGCAGCGGCAAGGTAGGCATAGAGGAAGCCGATGTGTTCCGCCAAAGCCAGCAGGATCAGGTAAAACAGCGAGAGTGCTACCCCGACGATGCCGTATTGCAGCACATGCAGCCGCCGTTTCAGGCTGATTTCAAACGCGAGGAACACCACGAAGGTCAGGGTGATGAACAGCGCCCCGTATTTGACAGCGCGGGTAATGCGTGAATACAGCGAAACAGGCTCGTACAGGCTGACCCCGGCGGTGGCTTCGCGTAAATCGTAAGCCTTGTCCTGCTGATCTTCCAGCACCCAGTATTGTGGGTAACTGCGCACCAGATGCGGGATGTCCCATTCGGCATGGAAACCTTCCTCGCCCACTTCGTGTTTGTCCGGCAACAATTCACCCTGAAAGCTGGGGTGAGTCCAAGAGGATGTCATGCGGATGGTAGTGTTTTCACCCAGCGGTGCAAACAACAGCCCGTCGCTGCCGCGTAAACTCAGGGTCAGCTTGAATTCATTGTTGGGGTTGCTGTCGGCGTTGACGCTCAGCGGTACGTGGAAACCGGTGGGCAACAGTTTGCTGATGCCGGTGCCGGGTTGCAGGCCGGTGCGCCCGTCATTCCAGAAAAAGTTGGAGGCGGTATCAATGGCGCGGGTGTCATCCAGCCCGATGGCGATGAAGGCTTTGTTCCACAAGATACGGCGTTCGCCTTCGCCGGATTGCAGCACGGCGGCGTGGTTGAATTTACCGGTAAGGCTGACGTTGGCGGTGTAAACCAGTGCGTCATAAATGCCGCGTTGACGGTGTTCCTCTTTCAGGTCAGCGCGGATTTCAAGATTTTCTGGTAACAAAATGGCGGTGCGGTCGTTGTAAATGTCTTTGCTGACCACCCGATTTTCGCCATTTTCATCGGTGACGGTATCGACGTTGGTGAAATGCTCGACATATGGCACGACCAATACCGGGCCGGTTAAGGTCTGTTTTTTACCCCATGACGCGGCAATATTATGCAATGCTTCCTGATAATAGGTATTGCGGTCGGTAACAACTTTTTCCGCCATGAGTAAGGGGATAAGCATCAGCAAACCCAGTAAAATGATCACAACGGTACGGAAGCCGAACGACTGCGACAAGCTGCGCATTCGGTAGTTTTGAAGAGGGGATGGGAGCTGCTCCGACATGTTTGTTATCCTGATATTGACGGCGCAGATAATAGCATGAAACGGGGTGTAGACTGACACCCCGTCATGCGAGTGTTTACTTGGCCTTACACTCGGTTTTGGTTCCGGCTACTTTGCCCGTGAGTTGCAGAAAGCCTTCAAACGGCCCCATGACTTTCATGGCTTCCATTTTTGGCCCGTCGAATTTCAGTTTGCCGGATGCCATCGCACCCATTGCACCACAACCGAACTTGCCTTCGCCCATGCAAGTCCAGTCTGCATCAGTAGCGTGCATCAGGTAGTCGTAGCTAGCGTCCATTTTCTTGCCATCGGGAGCGCCACCGTAACTGCATGTGGCTTTGTCGCCTTGCATAACAATGTTGAGCTGTACTTTGGTACTTTCACCACAATCGGTGCGGTACATTTGCACCAGTTTGTAGCCTCGTTTATTGTCGTTCTTAATCCAGGAATAGCCGTCAGCGTCCATCAGACCGCTGGTCAGATTGGCGTCTGCATTCCAAGCCGCGCAGGCTTGTTTTGCCCAAGCAGCATCCATGAATTCAACCGCATGGGCGGGTACGGATGCGATAAGCAACAGACTAGACACCAGTGTGATCTGTTTTAGCATGTAAAAAATCCTCCTCATTCTCATTTGTTTGAATTGCCAGCATTGAAAAGTGTAATAGTCATCATTGCAACACTTGACCATAAGGGTATAGCAGAGAATCCGTTGGTCTGCTAATTACACTTTTTCACTTATATTCAACACCGGTCAGCTTACAGTCACTTGGCATTTGACTTGCAAACTGTCACTATCAGATGAAGATAGTCATCTGGATATACAACCGCAGGGCAGTTACCTGCCCCCCGTATTCACCATGAAGGGGTATAATATGAGTAGCATTTTCAATCACTATCAGTCTCGATACGAAGCCTTACAAGAAGAAGAATACTCGTTGCAGGAGTATCTGGATATTTGCAAGCGCGACAATATGGCCTATGCCACCGCCGCTGAACGGCTGTTGTACGCCATCGGTGAAGCCGAGCTGGTCGATACGTCCCGCGACCCGCGCCTGAGCCGCATTTTTTCCAACAAAGTCATCCGCCGTTACCCGGCTTTTTCCGAATTCTATGGCATGGAAGAGTGCATTGAACAAATCGTGTCCTTCTTCCGTCATGCTGCGCAGGGTTTGGAAGAGAGTAAACAGGTTCTTTACCTGTTGGGGCCGGTGGGCGGTGGTAAATCTTCCCTCGCGGAACGCCTCAAAGCCTTGATTGAGAAAGCGCCCATTTACAGCATCAAAGGCTCGCCGATCAACGAATCCCCGCTGGGTTTGTTCACGGTGGAAGAAGATGGCGCGATTCTGGAAGAAGATTTCGGCATTCCTTCGCGTTACCTGAAAACCATTATGTCGCCTTGGGCAGTGAAGCGTTTGCACGAATTCGGCGGGGATATTACCAAGTTCAGAGTGGTGAAACGTTATCCTTCGCGCCTTAACCAGATTGCGGTTTCCAAGACCGAGCCGGGCGATGAAAACAATCAGGATATTTCGGCACTGGTGGGGAAAGTCGATATCCGCAAGCTGGAAGATTACCCGCAGAACGACACGGATGCTTACAGCTATTCCGGCGGTTTGTGCTTGTCAAATCAGGGCTTGATGGAATTCGTGGAAATGTTCAAAGCACCCATCAAGGTGCTGCACCCATTGTTGACCGCCACGCAGGAGGGCAACTTCAATGGCACGGAAAGCATTGGGGCTATCCCGTTCAGCGGGGTGATTCTGGCGCATTCCAACGAATCTGAATGGCAGACGTTCAAAAACAACCGCAATAACGAAGCCTTCATTGACCGTGTGTCGATCGTGAAAGTGCCGTATTGCCTGCGTGTGACCGAAGAAATCAAGATTTACGACAAGCTGCTATTCAACAGTTCCCTGGCTGCATCGCCGTGTGCGCCGGATACGCTGAAGATGTTGGCGCAGTTCATTATTCTGTCGCGCCTGAAAGAGCCGGAAAATTCCAGCCTATTTTCCAAAATGCGTATTTACGACGGTGAAAACCTCAAGGATATTGATCCCAAGGCCAAGACCATCCAGGAATATCAGGATGCCGGTGGCGTAGACGAGGGCATGAATGGCCTTTCCACCCGCTTCGCCTTCAAGATTTTGTCGAAAGTGTTCAACTACGATGCCACCGAAATCGCGGCTGACCCGGTGCATCTGATGTACGTGCTGGAACGCCAGATCGAGAAGGAGCAATTCCAGCGCGAACTGCAAGACCGTTACATCCGCTTTATCAAGGAATACCTTGCGCCGCGTTATGTGGATTTCATCGGCAAGGAAATCCAGACGGCTTACCTCGAATCGTATTCCGAATATGGTCAGAATCTGTTCGACCGTTACGTGACTTACGCGGATTTCTGGATTCAGGATCAGGAATTCCGTGACCCTGAAACCGGCGAATTCCTCGATCGTTCATCGCTCAATGCTGATCTGGAAAAAATCGAGAAACCGGCCGGTATCAGCAATCCCAAAGATTTCCGTAACGAGATTGTCAACTTCGTACTGCGGGCGCGTGCCAATAATGGTGGGCGTAATCCAGCGTGGACGAGTTACGAAAAGCTGCGCCGCGTCATCGAGATGAAAATGTTCTCCAGCACCGAAGACTTGCTGCCGGTCATTTCCTACGGGGCAAAATCCACGGCAGATGAACAGCGCAAACACAACAACTTCGTGGAGCGCATGATGAAACGTGGTTACACCGAAAAGCAGGTACGTTTGCTGGCTGAATGGTACTTGCGGGTACGCAAGTCGCAGTAATCGGTAACAACCATAAGGAGTGCCGTATGGCCTATATCGTTGACCGTCGACTGAACAGCAAAAACAAGAGTCTGGTGAATCGGGAACGCTTCCTCAAACGTTACCAGAAACAGATTCGCCGGGCGGTATCGGATGCTGTCAGCCGCCGCAACATCACGGATATGGAGCAGGGGGAGAGTATTACGATCCCCAAACGCGACATTTCCGAACCTGTGTTCCGTCATGGTGAAGGCGGTAAGCGTAGCATTGTGCATACTGGCAACAAGGAATTTGTCGAAGGCGACCGTATCCAGCGTCCACCCGGTGGTGCGGGTGGTGGTCGTGGTTCCGGGCAAGCTTCCGCCGATGGCGAGGGCATGGAAGACTTCGTGTTCCAGATCTCGCAGGAGGAATTCCTCGAATACCTGTTTGAAGATTTGGCCTTGCCCAATATGGTCAAGCGCCAGTTATTGAGTACGGATTCCTTTGACTATCACCGTGCGGGTGTTAGCGAAGTCGGTAATCCGGCGCAAATCAATATTGTGCGTTCGATGCGCAGTGCCCAAGGCCGCCGCATTGCCTTGCGTGGTAAGGAACGCCGTCGTCGCCGCGAAGTGTTGGCAGCACTCGAAGCGCTGGAGCAGGCAGGTGACAGCCCGGAAACGGAAGCCCAACGCTCGCTGCTAAAAGCTGAGTTGACCCACCTGAATGTGAAGATTCACGCGATTCCGTGGCTGGACGATTTCGACCTCAAGTACAACCTCAAAGTGAAAGTCCCGAAGCCGTCGCCAAAAGCGGTGATGTTTTGCGTGATGGACGTATCGGGTTCCATGACACAGGATATAAAAGACACCGCCAAACGGTTCTTTTTCCTGCTGTATTTGTTCTTGAAAAAGAACTACGAGAAGATTGAGGTGGTGTTTATCCGTCATCATACCCAAGCGCAGGAAGTGGATGAGAACACCTTCTTCTACGCCCGTGAAACCGGCGGAACGGTGGTGTCCAGCGCTTTGAACTTGATGGGCGACATCATTGAAGAGCGTTACTCCCCCAGCCAGTGGAATATCTACGTGGCGCAAGCCTCGGACGGTGACAATTGGCATGAAGATAACCAGCGCTGCCATGATGCCCTGATCAGCAATATTCTGCCCTTTGTGCAGTATTACACCTATATCGAAATTGGCGACCGTGATCCGCAAGGCTTGTGGCATCTGTATGAGCATTTGCAACGGGACTTTATGGATCGTTTTGCTATCCAGCGGGTGCGCAATAATGCGGAAATCTACCCGGTATTCCGTGAATTGTTTAAACGCCACACGGGTGAGGAGCTTGACTGATGACTGAGCATAATCCTGAAAAAGATTACCCTGAAAAACACTATATTTCGACCAGTTCGGAATGGACGTTTGCCACCATCGAAGCTTATGAGCGCGAGATTGCCCGCATTGCCCGCGACAAGTTCAAGCTGGATACCTACCCAAACCAGATTGAAATGATCCGCTCTGACCAGATGATGGATGCTTATGCGTCCATCGGGATGCCAGTGTTTTACAATCACTGGTCGTATGGCAAACACTTCGTCGACACTGAACAGAAGTACAGTCGGGGGCGCATGGGGTTGGCGTATGAAATCGTCATCAATTCAAACCCTTGCATTGCCTATTTGATGGAAGAAAATACCATGACGATGCAAGCGCTGGTGATTGCGCACGCGTGTTATGGGCATAACTCGTTCTTCAAAGGCAACTACCTGTTCCGAACTTGGACGGATGCCGAGGCCATCATTGATTACCTGATGTTTGCCAAGAAATACATCAGCCAGTGTGAGGAGCGTTACGGGGTAGAGCAGGTCGAGTTGTTGCTGGATTCTTGCCATGCCTTGATGAATTACGGGGTCGACCGTTATAAGCGTCCCGCCCCGATTTCAGCAGCGGAAGAACAAAACCGCCAGCAGGAACGTGAGCTGTATATTCAGCAACACATCAACGATTTGTGGCGCACTTTGCCGCACCGTGGACGTGAGCGCGAAGAAGAAAAGGCTGTTCGCCATTTTCCTGAAGATCCACAGGAAAACCTGCTGTATTTCATCGAAAAAAATTCGCCTTCACTGGACATTTGGCAGCGTGAAATCATCCGCATCGTGCGTAAGGTAGCGCAATATTTTTACCCGCAACGCCAGACGCAGGTAATGAACGAAGGGTGGGCGACGTTTTGGCATTACACCATCCTCAATGAGATGTACGACGAAGGGCTAGTGAACGAAGGCTTCATGATGGAGTTCCTCACTTCCCATACCAATGTGGTGATGCAACCCGGTTTTGATAGCCCGTATTACAGTGGCATTAACCCTTATGCCTTGGGTTTTGCGATGATGACTGACATCCGCCGTATTTGCGAAAACCCAACGGAGGAAGATAAGCACTGGTTCCCGGATATGGCGGGGAGTGATTGGTTGACCACGCTGGATCATGTGATGCGCAATTATCGCGATGAGAGCTTCATCCTGCAATTTATGTCACCGAAAATTATCCGGGATTTCCACTTTTTCGCGCTGGAAGACGATGACCGCAAAAACACCATCGACGTGACCGCGATCCACAATGATGAAGGTTATCGGCGGGTACGGGAAACCTTGTCCATGCAATACAACCTGAGCCAGCAAGAGCCGGACATTCAAATTTTCAAGGTGAATCTGCGCGGCGACCGTTCCCTGACCTTGCAGCATGTGCTGAATGAACGCCGCCCGCTGAATGGCGAGGTGAATGAAATGCTGCGCCACGTTTATCGGCTGTGGGGTTACGACGTACACCTGCATTCGGTGGAACCCGATGGGCGCACCGTGCGCAGTTACCATTTGGTGGGTGAGCACCAGAACTGATTCCACCCATACGGCTGCCAGCGTTTACTCGTTGCTGGTAGCTTCCCGCGCCATGTTCACCAGTTCGATGAGGGAGGTGGCGTGCATTTTATCCATCATGTGGCTGCGGTGAAACTCGACGGTTTTGATGCTAACGCCGAGTTTGCTGGCAATTTCCTTGTTGGAATGGTTGTCGATCACCAGTTCCATCACTTCGCGTTCGCGTTCGGTCAGATTGGCAATACGCGCCTGAATCATGGTCAGGCGGATGCGGGATTGCTGGTTGTCATTGTCCAGTGCCAAGGCTTCATGCACGTAGTCGAGCAGCACCTGGTCTTCAAAAGGCTTTTCCAGAAAATACATTGCACCCGCCTGCATTGCCCGCACGGCCATGGGAATGTCGCCGTGCCCGGTGATGAAAATAATCGGTAGCGAGTATTTTTGCTTGGTGAGGAACTGCTGTAATTGCAAGCCGCTCATACCCGGCATCCGCACGTCCAGAATCAGGCAGCCCACCATGTGCATGGTGTAAAACTTCAGGAAATCCTCGGCAGAGCCAAAAGTGGCGACCCTCAAACGCATCGACTCCAATAACCAGCGCAATGAATCGCGCACAGCAGGGTCGTCATCAACAATGAAAACGGTTGGTTGATAATTCATGAACGGTTGTTTCCTTTGATTGGCAACGTGAAGCTGAACGTTGCACCTTTGGTATTGTTATTACTGGCCTCAAGTTTACCACCGTGTGCTTCGATAATGGAACTGCTGATCGGCAACCCCATGCCCATGCCATTCTTTTTACTGGTGTAAAATGGACGGAAGATTTTGCTGGCAAAATCATTGGGCAAACCCGTGCCCTCGTCAATGACTGATACGCGCACCTCTTGATTGCCAAGCGGTTCACTGCGGATATACAGGGAGTCGATAGTGTTTATTGACGTTTCAGCCATTGCATCCAGCGCATTGAGTATCATGTTAACCAATACTTGCTCAATCTGTATTTTATTGACGTTTACCAAACCCAGATGCGGGGATAGTGCTGTGTTCAGTTTGACCTGTTTGAATTGTTCTGTGGTATCCAACAGGTGTAGTGTTTCTTTAATGATGCTGTTGATGTCATGTTCACGCCATTCCACATCCTGATCTTTGCGGGTGAAGTCTTTAGCGTAACGCAGGATTTCGCCTGCCCGTCGCACTTGGGTACTCACTAATTTCATGACATCCGCAATGTCTTCCATGCTGCATTCTTTGCTGTTCATGCGTAATTCACAGCCACGAATATAATTGCCAATGGCTGATAGCGGCTGATTCAGTTCGTGGGCAATACCGGATGCCATTTCTCCCAGCGTATTGAGGCGCATAATGTGTGCAAGTTCCTGTTGGCGTTCAGCCAGCAGGTTTTGGGCAATCATGCGCTCGGTATGGTCGACAATAATCGACATAATACGCAGTTCGTCATTATCGAGATGGATGAGCACGGGGCGAATTTCCAGCCAACGTACATTGCCCTTGAAGGTTTTGACTTTCACTTCACGGGCATGAAACTCCCCTGTTTTGGCAATCTGGTTGATACATGTATCAACCTCGTGCTGGTATTCGGGGAACATGAAGTCTTTGAGTGAGTGTCCGATCAATTGCCCCGGATGTTTGGCTTCCATAATGATGGAGCCTGCCGGGTTGACCTCCTCAATCATGCCATCAAGCGTGCAAATATTAATCCAGTTGGGTTGGCTCTGGAAAATGGTGTCGAGTTTGGCGCGTTCGATTTCCAGACGTGCTTCTGCCCATTTGCGTTCCTCAATTTCGTGGAGCAACTGGTCATTGCTGGCTTTGAGTTGCAGGTTGGCAGCTTCCAGCTCGCTACTTTTGACGCTGACTTCCTGATTGACGGTGCGTAATTCTTCGTTGGTGGATTGCAATTCCTCGTTGGAGGTCTGCAACTCTTCGCTTGAGGTGTAGAGTTCCTCATTGGTGGACTGCGCTTCTTCGTAGGTGGATTGCAGTTCCTCGTTGGAGGTTTCCAGCTCTTCAATGGTGGTTTGCAGGCTTTCGCGAACTTCGCGCAATTCTTCTTCGAGTTCCTTGAGGCGCAAGGTATCGCTGACATGCAGGGCATCCTGCTCGGCACTGTTGGGGTAGTCGCTGGGCGGCAGTACCTCAAAGATGACAATGCTGACTTCGCTTTCTGTCAATTTTCCGGCGGGGAAATGGCGGGTACGCATGACGATGCGCACGGCTTCACCCCCCAGTTTGAAATTGATGCGGCGGCTGCTGATGGTTTCATCGGTACGCCGGGCTTTGTATATCAGCCCGCGCAAGTCCTGACGCAATTCGGGGCGAATCAGGTCAAGCACGCTTAATGCCGCCCGCCCTTCAGCAAACCCCAGAAAAGGGTCAACTTGACCACGTACATAGACAATTTCCTGGCGGTCATCCAGCATGATGCAGGCAGGCTGATAAATATTGACCAGCAATTTGTCGATGGAGTCCTGTAGCTTGGCTCGCGGCTTATCACGCGCATTGCCGTTATATGGCTGGTTACGTTGTTCCCGTAAGGAACGGCTTTGTAACAAGTAGGGCAGGTGACCTTTGACATCACTGCGCCGCCGGTAAATGCGTGCTTTGCGGTCAACGGTAATAAACAAGCGATCACTACCACCGATGGTTTCGGACTTGCCAAGAAACATAATGCCATCCGGTTCCAGCCCGTAGTGAAAGGATTCCAGCACATTGCGCTGCAAGGTTTGGTTGAAGTAAATCAGTACATTACGGCATGTTACTAAATTAAGGTGTGAGAACGGTGGGTCACGCACCAGATCGTGGCGGGCAAACAGCACCATGTTGCGGATGGTTTGGGTAAGCTGGTATTCACCGTCTTTCTGGATGAAGTATTTGTCGAGGATTCGCTGTTCAATACCGGCAACCGAGGCTTTGGAGTAACGCGCCTGACGCGCAATGGTCAGCACGCCGTCATACAGGTCGGTACCAAAAATTTGCACCTTGTAACGGGCGATGCGGTTGCCAAGGTATTCCGACAACATAATGGCGATGGAATAGGCTTCTTCGCCAGTCGCACACCCGGCAACCCAGACGCGGATTTCATGGCCACCTTGTGGCACGATATCTTCCAGCACCCGGCGTAGTGCCTGATACGCATCGGTATCGCGAAAAAAGCTGGTGACCGAAATCAGGATGTCGTTATGCAGCTCATAGAGTTCTTCAGGTTTTTGCTTCAGGAAAGCAGCGTATTCACTCAGTTGTTTGCATTTGTGGACGGTCATGCGCCGTTCGATGCGGCGCAACAGCGTATTACGTTTGTAATCGCGAAAATCCGTGCCGGTCTGGTCAAGCAGCATCCGCAGGATTTCCTGAATCTCGTCTTCGCTGGGTTCGGGCTTGCTAGCAAACAGAAAGGAAATATCAGGTTGTGCCAGCATATCGTGGATTTGCTGGGCAATATCTTCGGGGGGAAGTGCGAGATCGACATGCCCCGTGCCAATAGCAGAATGCGGCATACTGTCGAAACGGGCGGTGGATTCCAGTTGCGCAAGGGTAATGCCACCTTCGGCCTTGATGGCGCGGATGCCGTGCGTGCCGTCAGTACCCGTACCGGAGAGGATGATGCCCACTGTATGCCTGCCGTGGTTTTCGGCGAGTGAGGCAAACAGGCGGTCAACCGAGGGTTTGGGGCCAATGCCAGTGGCTTTTTCCAAGTGAAAATGCCCGTTGGCGTAGAAAGCGTCCATTGCTGGCGGGATAATATAAAACGTACCCGCGTTCAGCGCTTGCTTGTCTTGTAATTCGGCAATGGGAAGCTGGGTTTCACGTGCTAGGATCGGCACCATCATGCTGCTGTGTTTGGGGTCAAGGTGCTGGGCAAGGATGTAAACGACCCGTTCATCAATCGGCAGGTTGGGAACCAGTGCGCGGAGTGCTTCCAGTCCACCCGCCGATGCACCAATCCCTACGATAATCATGCGGTTATCGTCGATCTTTTGCTCGGTTTGCTCTGATTCTCTATCAGTCGTCATGGCTTCTTCCCTGTTTATGCAAGAGGATAATAGCAGATGTGGATGCACCAAAAAATCCAAAAAAAGTGGGGAGCCAGATTACTCTGGCTCCCCACTAAAGATTGTTATGATTTAGCTTCTGTTGTAGGCACTTGCTTTCTCTCCTAGCTTCGCTTTCAGCGCTGTCATTTGTGCAAGTGCGGAAAAGAGTGTAATTAGTATTTGCTAATAAACCAATGTGAATTTGCTTGGGAATATTATAGGATGACCAAGGGTCTTTACTAGGTCTTGGCGCTATCCCTTGATATAGGTCAACAAGTTAATTCGTTGCTGGAAGCATGGAGGACGCGGAAGTTGTTCCACTACCAGAGGTGATGGTGCCGCTGTCTTTACCTTTTTGTGTGCTAGTAGCGCTGCGCTCCACGGTTTTGCCTTCTTCGGTCGAATGGCGTGCATCGTTGGCTTTTTCCGTTTGGCTAGTCGGTGTGCCGTCTTTACTGCTGAACATTTCCGGTTTGCACATACTATCAATATTATTCTGCATTTCCTTCATCTTACTGATTTTTTCTTCAGCCGTCAGGAAGCGTTCACCCTCGCTATCCTTCCATTTGATCAGGGCATTGGCGGTCATTTGTTTTAAGGCGGCTTCTTGTTGGGCACAGAAATCCCGGTGTTTCTTGTCACTCTTCTCGCCAGCTTGGCGGGCTTGCTCCATATCGTCTTTGCCGGTGGCTTTACTGGCTTGTTCCGGGAGGATATTACCCAATTTGCCAGTGGAAAGGCGGATATCGTCCTCAATATCCTTGCCCTTGGCATCGGGTGGGGGAGGTGTTTGGGTATAGTGGGTTTCGCCACGTTTATCCGTCCATTTATACATTTCAGCAGAAACACTGGGAGCATTAAGTGTCATTGCCAGCAATACTGCTGGCATTAAAATAGCCTTGTTCATGGATCACCTTGTTTTGTTATCATTTAACCACATATTAGTGTTTTCTAATATTCTCTGCTAGGATACATCAACGTTTATTTTTATTTAGGGTAAGTATGCCATGAAAATGTTACCAAAGTGGGTACTGATCGTCGGATTGTCGGCCTTGTCTGCTTGCGGAAAAGCAGAGCAGCAACCGGCTGCCGCAACGGATGCCTCAGTGAAGTCGACCTTGCAAACCGTTAAGGTGGATGCAATTGGTACACCTGAATTACATTATCTGGATGGTCATGTAGAAGCCGTGAATGAAAGCACCTTATCTGCCCAGACCAGTGGGGTGATTGAAAAATTATTTTACGATGTGGATGATTATGTCGAGCCGGGCAAGGTAATTGCTCGTATTAAGTCAAAAAATCAACAAGCCGGTGTGGCACAGGCGCAAGCCTCCTTGGATGAGGCACAAGCCCGTTTCACCGAAGCGCAAACCGACTTCAAACGCATTAGTGATATTTACGCCAAACGTTTGGTTCCCAAAGCCGATTATGATACGTCTCAGGCCAGCTTGCGGGCTGCGGAAGCGCGTTTGGCTGCGGCAAAAGCGCAAATGACCCAGGCCGGTGAAGAGCTGGGCTATACCAGTCTGATCGCACCTTTTGGCGGCATTGTGACCAAGCGCCACGTGCAACTCGGCGAAGCCGTTAACCCCGGTACGCCCATTATGACAGGTATTTCACTCGACCAGATGCGGGTTGTGGTGGAAGTGCCACAGCGTTTGATTGGCAAGGTGCGTCAGGAAAAGAAAGCCTTCGTGTTTCAGGATGGTTCCAACAAATCACTGGTGGTCAAGTCATTAACCTTTTTCCCGTATGCTGACCCTAAAACCAATGCATTCAAGGTACGGATTGATCTAGCGGAAGGCGCGAAAGACTTGTTCCCCGGTATGTTCGTGAAAGTGGCCTTTGTGCTGGGTCAACAGCAAGGTGTGGTCAGCGTGCCGGAAAGTGCCGTGGTAACACGTAGCGAGGTCATTGGTGTGTATGTAATCAATGCGCAAGGTCGACCTGCTTTACGTCAAATTCGTCTGGGCAAAAAGCTGGATGAAAATACCATTAGCGTATTGGCGGGCGTAGACGCAGGGGAAACCATTGCGCTTGACCCGGTACAGGCTGCTATTTTCCTCAAGCAACAAGAGGGAGCAAAACGCGATGAATGAGCCAAAGTTGGGCATTTCTGGCGGGATTGCGAAAAAATTCCTGACCACGGAAATCACGCCGCTGTTGGCATTGGTCGGTTTACTGCTGGGTTTATTTGCCGTTATGGTGACACCCCGTGAGGAAGACCCGCAGATCAATGTGACCTTCGCTAATGTATTTATCCCGTTTCCGGGGGCGAGTGCTGAACAGGTGGAAAGTTTGGTGAGCACGCCTGCCGAACAGGTGCTTTCGGAAATCGAGGGGCTGGAGCATATCTATTCCACCTCCATGCCAGGTATGTCGGTTGTCACCGTGCAGTATAAGGTGGGTGAAGACAATACCGCTGCACTGGTGCGTTTGTACAATAAGGTCGCTTCCAATCAGGACTGGTTGCCGCAAAAGCTCGGGGTCGGTACGCCGCTGATCAAACCCAAGGGCATTGATGATGTGCCGATTGTGGCGCTGACCTTGTGGACAGAGGATGACAAGCGCGGCGCGTATGAGTTGAATCAGGTTGCCCATGCGATTGAATCGGAACTCAAACGCGTGCCCGGTTCGCGTGACATTTACACTATCGGTGGACCACAACAGGTGGTACATGTCTTGCTGGACGCCGAAAAACTTGCCGGGCATGGCATTTCTTTAGCGGACTTGCGCAATGCGTTACAGGCAAGCAATTCAGCACGTGACGCGGTGTCGCTGGTGAATAATAACGAGGAAATTCAGGTACAAGCCGGTACTTTCCTGATGGATGCCTCAGAAGTCGGCGAATTAATGGTCGGGGTCTTCGATGGCAAGCCGGTATTCCTCAGCGACGTGGCGGATGTGAAACGTACCTCTGATTCGCCGGAAGCCTACGTCAGTTTTGGCACGGGTGCAGCGGCAGAGCATAAAGGTTTGCCAACGGGTATTCATACCCCAGCAGTGACCATTGCGGTTGCTAAACAGCCGGGAACCAATGCGGTGGATATTGCTAATAATGTCATCGACCGCTTTGAGAAATTACGTGGAACGTTTGTGCCGGAAGGGGTGAATGTCACCGTGACCCGCAATTATGGCGAAACCGCACAGGCCAAGTCCGAAAAGCTGATCCACAAACTGATTATTGAAACCATCGCGGTCGCTATCCTGATCTGGTTGGCGCTGGGGTGGCGTGAAGCTTTGATTGTTGGTGCAGCCGTGGTGATTACGCTGGCAGTGACCTTGTTTGCTTCGTGGGCGTATGGTTTTACCCTGAACCGGGTATCGTTGTTTGCGCTGATTTTCTCCATCGGGATATTGGTGGATGATGCGATTGTGGTAGTGGAAAATATTCACCGCCACATGCAGCAAGGTGGGAAGAAACTGTTAGAGGTCATTCCGTTGGCGGTGGATGAAGTCGGTGGCCCGACGATTCTCGCGACGTTTACTGTTATCGCGGCTTTGTTGCCGATGGCGTTTGTTTCCGGGTTAATGGGACCATATATGTCACCTATCCCGATCAATGCCAGTTTGGGGATGTTGATTTCATTGGCAGTGGCTTATGTGGTCACGCCGTGGATGACAGGCAAGATGCTTGGCAATGTCGATTTCAGCCATCACAAAGAAGACAACAGCAAGCTGTTTGGCTTTTTCAGCGGCATCATGTCGCCGTTTCTGGACGATAAAAAGGGCGGTAAACGTCGCATGGGTTTGTTTGCGGTCATCACTTTGTTGATAGTGTTGTCGGCATCCTTGGCGATGTTCAAGCTGGTAGTGCTGAAGATGCTGCCATTCGACAATAAGTCAGAGTTTCAGGTGATTCTGGATATGCCGGAAGGCACCTCGCTGGAACAAACTTCGCGGGTTCTCAATGAGATGGCGGATTATCTGGGCAAGGTTGATGAAGTGACCGATTACCAGATCTACGCGGGAACCGCAGCACCGATCAACTTCAATGGCTTGGTGCGCCAGTACTATCTGCGGGAAGGTGCTAACGTCGGCGATATTCAGGTTAACCTGACCGATGCGCATGGGCGTGAACGGCAAAGCCATGAGATTTCGCTGGCTGTGCGCCCGCCGTTGCAGGACATTGCCAAGAAGTACAACGCCAATGTGAAAGTGGTGGAAGTGCCCCCCGGCCCGCCCGTGATGTCGCCGATTGTGGCGGAGGTGTATGGGCTGGATTATGCTGGACAGATTGGTGTTGCCAAGCAAATCCGGGGTGTTTTCGAGCAAACGCCTGACATTGTGGACATCGACGACAGCGTGGAAGCGCCGCAGAAGCGTTTGGTGGTGCAGGTTGATCGCAGCAAAGCGGCGTTGTTAGGCGTGTCGCAGGATGCGATTGCTTCCAGCATTGATACGGTGTTGCGTGGTGAAGATGTGGTGTTCTTGCACGGCAAGGGGATCAAGTACGCCGTACCTATCCGTGTGGAGTTCCCCGTTGCCCTCAAAGATAAGATGGATTCCGTCTTAGCTTTACGGGTACGCAGTAACGCCGGTGAACTGGTGCCGATGTCAGAACTGGTCAGCGTGGAAGAGACTACCCGCGAACATTCTATCTATCACAAGGACTTGCTGCCGGTGGTTTATGTCACGGGTGATATGGCTGGGGTAACGGATAGCCCGTTGTATGGCATGTTTGATATTTACTCTGGCATCAAGGACTTGTCGGTATACGATAATCCGATTAACCAGTTCTTCGTTGCCCAGCCTGATGACCCGTATCTGTACGGCATGAAGTGGGATGGCGAATGGCAGGTCACTTACGAAACCTTCCGCGACATGGGGATTGCCTATGGGGTGGGGATGATTCTGATCTTCCTGCTAATCGTGGCACAGTTCAGGTCATATATGGTTCCTCTGGTTATTATGTCGCCAATTCCACTGACCATTATCGGTGTAATGCCGGGTCATGCTTTGCTGGGGATGCCGTTTACCGCGACCTCGATGATCGGGATGATTGCACTGGCGGGGATTATCGTGCGTAACTCGATCTTGCTGGTGGACTTCATCAATGAGCAAATACGCAGTGGTATGGCGCTGAAACAGGCGGTGATCAATTCCAGTGCGGTGCGTGCTAAGCCCATTGCTTTGACAGCGTTGGCGGCAATGGTGGGTGCATTCTTTATCATTGATGACCCCATCTTTGGCGGATTGGCGGTATCACTGATCTTCGGGATTATGGTCTCGACAGTGTTGACGCTGGTGCTGATTCCGTTGATGTACTACCTGTATGCGCGGACTCGCCTTGCGACTATTGTCGCTTAAAAGCACTTTGTCTAAACGTGTTCAATCTGGCGTAATCCCCGGCATCGTATCAAACGGTACGGGGACTTACGTTCAGGCTTCTGTTGTTCGGCTCAAATACAAGGTCAGGCCGAGATGATTCTTGGCTGCATGGTGCATGAAATGTTGCATCGCCTTAAAGCGATTCAGGCAAGCATCCAGTGCCAGTGTGCCGTCATTGCCATCCCAGATTTGCGGATAAATATCCTCATCAAGCATTTGATTGGCATCAAAGTTCCTCACCAGCTCTGCCGCTGTTTTGTTAACTACCGTTTGGGTAATGTGTTTGACTTCACAGGACTCAAACACTCGCGCAGGCCCATAACCCACATCCACATCCCCCACATAACTGCCGCCATCAATCAGGAAAGCATCCGGGAAATGCCCGCTCCAGACTTGCCCGCACATTAGATAATGGATGCCATGCCAATATTCACCCAAGGTTTCCCGCAATTGCACTGGTTCAGGCTCCAAGGCATAACGAGGCGGTGGGAAATGAGGATTGGTACGCATAGCGTTGAATTGGTCGGCAAACACCAATGTCCAAATCAGCTTTGGATTTTCCATTAAACGACTGATATTTAAATCAGATGTTGCCGCAAGATGCAAATGTACACCCATGATAGTAGACCCTTTTTGAAAACTGGCAAAGCCAAAATATTTGTTTAGTTAGTTTGATCACTTAATGAGCGAATTATCCCCATGCAGTCAGATTTTTACTGTGATAGTCATCACCAATGCCATGAAATTCGCTTTGTTTTGAGGCTAACCCCGACTTTGTTATGATGTGCGCCATCGATCACAACAATGAGTTTTGTATGCAAAGTATTCTTTCACGCATTGCCACCGAATTGGCGGTTCAAGAACAGCAAGTGGCTACTGCTGTTGCCTTGCTGGACGAGGGTTCCACGGTTCCTTTCATCGCTCGTTACCGTAAGGAAAAAACGGGCGGTCTGGACGATACCCAACTGCGTTACCTCGAAACCCGCTTGGGTAGCTTGCGTGAACTGGAAAAGCGGCGTGAGACGGTGCTCCATTCTATTCGTGAACAAGGCAAGCTCACCGCAGATCTTGAACAGCAGGTGTTGCAGGCACAAACTCGCACCGAGCTGGAAGATATTTACCTGCCTTACAAGCCCAAGCGCCGTACCAAAGCGATGATTGCCCGCGAGGCTGGCATCCAGCCCTTGGCAGACGCTTTGCTGGCGAATCCGCAGCTTGACCCTGAAACTGAAGCCGCCAAGTACCTGAATCCGGCGCTGGAGTTTGCCGATACCAAAACGGTATTGGATGGTGCTCGCCAAATCCTCATGGAAGATTTCGCCGAGAACCCCGAGCTTAGCGGCAGTTTGCGCGAATACCTGTGGGAGCAGGGCGGGATGGAATCCAGCGTGGTGGAGGGCAAGGAAACAGAAGGTCAGAAGTTCGCCGATTACTTTGCTTACAACGAAGCCCTGAGCAAAATACCTTCTCACCGTGCTTTGGCGCTATTCCGTGGACGCAATGAAGGCATTCTTGACCTGAAACTGGATGTCACCGTGGCAGAAGGTGCGACGCACCCTTGTGAAGAAAAAATTGCTAAAGCTTTCAATATTTACGATCAGGGTAGGGCAGCCGACCGTTGGTTGCTGGATACGGTGCGCTGGACATGGAAAGTTAAACTGCACAGCCGTCTCAGTACTGACCTCAACCTGCGTCTGCGCGAACAGGCTGAAGCCGAAGCTATTCGTGTCTTCGCCGCCAACCTCAAAGATTTACTGCTGGCAGCACCGGCGGGCGCACGCGCAACGATGGGGCTTGACCCTGGCTTGCGTACTGGCGTGAAAGTCGCGGTGGTCGATGCGACGGGTAAGTTGCTGGATTTTGCGACCATTTATCCGCATGTGCCCAAAAAGCAGTGGGATCAGTCGATTGCCACGCTGGCCGACATCTGCGCCAAATACCACGTTGACCTGATCAGCATCGGCAATGGCACGGCTTCCCGCGAAACCGACCAACTGGCGGGGGATCTGATCAGCCGTCATCCTGAACTGAACTTGTCGAAAGTGGTGGTTTCTGAGGCCGGTGCATCGGTGTATTCCGCTTCTGAACTGGCGGCGAAAGAGTTTCCGTTGCTGGATGTATCCATTCGGGGTGCGGTATCGATTGCCCGTCGTCTGCAAGACCCCTTGGCAGAATTGGTGAAAATAGACCCGAAATCCATTGGTGTAGGCCAATATCAGCATGACCTGAATCAGCCGGAACTGGCACGCTCACTGGATGCGGTGGTGGAAGACTGCGTAAACGCGGTAGGCGTGGATGTGAACATGGCATCCGCTGCGCTGCTGGCACGGGTGTCAGGTTTAAACAGCGGTATTGCCGAAAATATCGTGGAATACCGCAACGACAACGGCGCTTTCCGCAACCGTAATCAGTTGAAAAAAGTGTCGCGCTTGGGGGCGAAAACCTTTGAACAGGCTGCTGGTTTCTTACGTATCCGTGACGGTGAATACCCGCTGGATGCTTCAGCAGTCCACCCAGAAGCCTACACACTGGTTGAGCAAATTGCTGCTGTAAACCGCCATCCCTTACAAGAATTGGTCGGTAATAGCGAGCTGGTGAGCAGCCTCAAACCGACGGATTACGTGACCGAGCAGTTTGGTTTGCCAACCATCCGCGACATTCTGACGGAACTTGAAAAGCCTGGTCGTGACCCGCGTCCTGAATTCGTGACGGCTACCTTCCGTGATGGCGTCAATGAACTCATAGACTTGGAAGCAGGCATGATCCTCGAAGGTGTGGTCACTAACGTGGCGAATTTTGGGGCTTTCGTTGATATTGGCGTGCATCAGGATGGTTTGGTGCATATTTCGCAATTGACCAATAAATTCATCAAAGACCCGCGAGAAGTCGTGCGCACCGGTGATGTGGTCAAAGTGCGTGTGGAAGAGGTTGATGTGCAACGCAAGCGTATTGCCCTGACCATGCGTTTGGAACCAGCCGAGCAAAAGCCAAACCAACATGCAGAGTCTTCGGAGCCAAGCGCGGTGCAAAAACACGCACAGAAATTTGGCAATCGTGAGGAACGTCGCCCGCAGCCGCATTCCGCCAAACCAGCCGCTGACCGCAGAGTGGATAACCGCAAGCCTATGCCTAAAAAATCCGGGAAAGATGCAGCATCTGCTACAAACTCGGCCATGGGCGATGCTTTAGCGGCAGCGATGGCAAAAATGCGTAAGTAATTATAATCCGCTATAATCTCGCGTTTACCCGTTAAGCCACTGGTAATATGCCAGTAGGCTTTGTATGCTTCGCTCCTTCGATAACCAGTGAAATGAATGCCTTAGCTATGAGTAATATGCAGGAACAATACCAACATAAGTCTCTGGAACCGGAAGTCCAGCAATTCTGGGAACAGCACCACACGTTTGAAGTGACGGAAGACCCTGACAAGGAAAAGTATTACTGCCTCTCCATGTTCCCATACCCTAGCGGCGTGCTACACATGGGGCATGTACGTAATTACACCATCGGTGACGTGATTGCACGTTTTCAGCGGATGCAGGGTAAAAATGTTTTGCAACCGATGGGCTGGGATGCGTTTGGTTTGCCTGCCGAAAATGCAGCCATCAAAAACAATACTGCGCCAGCAGCGTGGACATATAAAAACATCGACTACATGCGGACGCAGCTCAAGTCGATGGGGCTGGGCATTGATTGGTCACGTGAAATCGCCACCTGTACCCCTGAGTATTACCGCTGGGAACAATGGTTTTTCACCCAGTTATACGAAAAAGGCTTGGTTTATCGCAAGAAATCCACGGTGAACTGGGATCCAGTTGATCAGACTGTATTGGCGAATGAGCAAGTGATCGATGGGCGCGGCTGGCGTTCCGGTGCCTTGATTGAACAACGTGAAATTGATCAGTGGTTTTTGAAAATCACCGCCTATGCGGATGAATTGCTGGAAGAAATCGGCAAGATGCCCGGTTGGCCGCAGCAAGTGTGCACCATGCAGGAAAACTGGATCGGGCGCTCTGAAGGTATCGAACTGGAATTCGGTCTGGTCGGTAGTGACAACAAGCTCAGTGTATTCACCACGCGCCCGGATACCTTGATGGGCGTGACCTATGTGGCTGTTGCTGCACAACATCCCTTGGCTTTAAAAGCTGCTGCTACCAAGCCTGAACTCGCGGCATTCATTGAAGAATGTAAGCTGGTTAAGGTTGCCGAAGCGGACATGGCGACCATGGAAAAGAAAGGCATGGCAACCGGCGTCATGACGCAGCACCCGATAACGGGCGCTAGTGTGCCGGTGATGGTTGCCAACTTCGTGCTGATGTCTTATGGCTCTGGTGCAGTAATGGCGGTTCCGGCGCACGATCAGCGTGATTGGGAATTTGCCCACGTTTACGGTTTGCCCATCAAGCAAGTGATTGCCCCGGCTGATGGTGCTGAGGTTGACCTGAACGTGGCTGCCTTCACTGACAAAGGTGTGCTGGTTGATTCGGGTGATTTCACGGGTCTCAATTCAGGTGATGCTTTTAATGCCATCGCTGACTACTTGTCTGAAAAGGGTAAAGGTCGTCGGCGTGTGAATTTCCGTTTGCGTGACTGGGGTGTTTCCCGTCAGCGTTACTGGGGTTGTCCGATTCCGATCATTTATTGCGATGATTGCGGGGCTGTGCCCGTTCCTGAGAAAGATTTACCCGTCGTTTTGCCAGAAGACGTGACATTTGATGAAACGGGCGGTTCGCCGATTAAGCGAATGCCAGAATTCTACGAAACGACTTGTCCGACATGCGGTAAACCAGCGACGCGTGAAACCGATACGTTTGATACATTCTTTGAGTCTTCTTGGTATTACGCGCGTTACACCTGCCCGGATAGCAATGAGGCAATGCTGGATTCACGCGCCAATTATTGGCTGCCGGTGGATCAGTATATTGGTGGGATCGAACACGCCATTTTGCACTTGTTGTATTCGCGCTTCTTCCACAAATTGATGCGTGACAACGGTTTGGTGGATTCTGATGAACCATTCACTCAATTGCTGACGCAGGGCATGGTGCTAGCGGATACCTTCTATCGCGAGAAAGATACCGGTGGGCAGGACTGGTTCCAGCCGACTGCTGTCAATGTGATGCGTGATGAGAAAGGTCGCTTACTGAGTGCTACCTTGATGGCTGATGGCCTACCGGTACAATCGGGTGGCATTACCAAAATGTCCAAGTCCAAGAATAATGGCGTTGACCCGCAGGAAATGATCGAGAAATACGGCGCGGATACCTTACGCTTATTCTCAATGTTTGCCGCACCACCAGATCAGAGCATGGAATGGTCGGATTCCGGGGTGGAAGGGGCACAACGTTTCTTGCGTCGCTTGTGGAAACAGGTATTTGAGCACGTTTCTTCAGGTGTGGCTGCACCACTGGATACCACTACGCTGGACGATACCCAACAAGCCTTGCGCCGCAAAGTCTACCAAAGTGTACAAAAAGTTGGGGATGATATGGCACGTCGTCATACCTTCAACACAGCGGTGGCGGCCAATATGGAGTTGTTGAACGACATTGCTCGCTTTGCCGATGAGAGTGCTACGGGGCGTGCAGTACGCCAAGAAGCACTGGAAAAGGTCGTGCTAATGTTGGCACCGATTACCCCGCATATATCCCATGTATTGTGGCAAGCCTTGGGGCATGATGAAGCCGTCATTGATACCCGCTGGCCAGCTATCGACGAAAGTGCTTTGGTGCAAAACACGCTGGAACTCATCGTGCAGGTCAATGGTAAAGTGCGTGGCAAAGTGCAAATTAACGCTAGCACTGGCGATGAGGAAATTAAGGCAACTGCATTGGCAAATGAAAACGTACAGAAATTTCTGGATGGCTTGACAGTGCAGAAAGTCATTGTCGTCAAGGGACGTCTGGTTAACATCGTGGCAAACTGATGAAAATACCGCTGTTTTTCCTGAGTCTGGTTATCTTGCTCGCCGGGTGTGGGGGAGAACTCTTCCACCTGAGGAACAGCAAACCGCTTAACGATTTGATGCGTCAGGGCATTTACCTGCACGGCGTTGACCCGCGCAGTGATTTTGCCATCGCCTTACGTGAAGGGCTGGAAGATGCCGGGGTTAGCATCAAACAGGATGAAAAAGCGGCGGCAACGACTTTGAGTATCATCAGTTTTAAGGAAAACCGCTCAGTTTCCGGTTATTCCTCGACCCGGCAGGTGCGCGAATTCAGCCATTCGGTCAGCGTTAATTTTCGGGTAAAAACCCCTGCTACGCCGGAAGGCGTGGAACGTTCTGTCAATGCAGAACGTTCCCAGGTTTATGATGGTCAATATGTGCTTGGTACAGCAGAGGAAGAAAACGTCATCAAGGAAGAGCTGCGTCGGGAAGCGGTACGGCTGATGCTGTTACGTTTGCAAGCTATCAAATAGCTTTGGCATTTTGCTGCACGACTTTCGCAATGGCGGACGAATCAAGTTCGCCATTACCTGCATCTACCAAAATTTGCATGTAATCGGCGGCACGTTGTGTTCCCGGCAGATTCAGGCCAAACGCGGCGATGGTATCCGTTACGATATGCATATCCTTATTATGTAAATGCGCCTTAAAACCGGGCTGGAAATTCTCATCCAGAATCCGCTGTCCGTGTAATTCCAGCACTTTGGAATAGGCGAACCCACCCAGTAATGCTGCGCGGACTTTTGCAGGGTCAACCCCGGCAGCTTTTGCCATCTCGAAAGCTTCCGTTACCGCAATCACGGTTTGAGCGGCAATCAGTTGGTTGCAGGCTTTAGCCAGTTGCCCCGCGCCGTGATCGCCAATATGGGTAATGGTTTTACCCATCGTTTCCAGGGCAGGGCGGACGTAGGTCAAATCATCGGCACTACCACCCACCATGATGGTAAGCGTGGCGGCAATTGCGCCAACATCACCGCCTGAAACCGGCGCATCCAACATTCGGATACCTTTTTTTGCCAGCTTTGTGGCGATTTCGCGGGTGGCGACGGGTGAAATGGTGCTCATGTCGACGACCAACAAACCCGGCTTGCCGCCTTCAATAACCCCATTTTCACCCAGTAAAACCGCTTCCACGTCAGGCGTATCCGAGACCATCGAGATCACAATGTCGACATTGGCAGCAAGTGCCGCCGGGGTTGCATGGAATTCAGCGCCTAATGCGGTCAGTTCTTGCGCCGTTTCAGGGCGGCGGGCGTAAACCGCCAAAGGGAAGCCAGCCTTCATCAGGTGTTTGCACATGGGGCGTCCCATAATGCCGGGGCCGATCCAGCCGATTTTGGGTTGGGTAGTCATGGACACGGTGTATATCCTGTAGGTGGTTAAAGGTTTGGAAGATGTTAGCACAAGCGTGAAAGGTGGTAGAATCTCGCTTTGCTTCGCAACCCCGGTTTATTAAACATGCAGTCAGACAATGTAACCTCCTTGCAGTGGTTTTTCGCTTGCCCACAATTTATCGAGCCGTTACTGGCGGATGAGCTAACCCATTGTGGTGCTGAATCCGTCAAAATCGGTCATGCCGGGGTGCAAGCACTGGGGGATTTACGCTTTGGCTATCGTGCAATGCTGTGGAGTCGTTTGGCTTCCCGCGCTACCTTGCAACTGGCGCAAGGCTTCGGCAAAGATCAGGCCGAATTGCAGGCACTGATTGATTCCATCGACTGGCAACAGCATTTGCGCCCGGAGGGTACGCTGAAGGTGCGTTTCTTTGGGCTGAATGACGATATTCGCAATACTCAGTTTGGGGCGCAGTGGGTCAAAGACCAGATCGGCGACCAATTCCGCAGCCAGCATGGGGTGCGTCCCAGTGTCAGCAATACGCCGGATTTGGTGGTTGTGGTTAACCTGCACAAAGGCAATGCCAGCATTGGTATCGAGCTTAATCAGCACAGTTTGCACCAGCGTGGCTACCGTGATTTGGGTACTCATGCGCCGATCCGTGAAAATTTGGCGGCTGCGGTGCTGGTACGTGCCGGGTGGCCTGAATTAATTGCCAGCGATGCAGAAACGGTGGCGTTGATTGACCCCCAATGTGCGGCTGCGACTTTTCTGATCGAAGGCGCGTTGATGGCCTTCGATATTGCCCCCGGCTTATTGCGCGAACACACGGTGGCGGAACGTTGGCTGGGTCATGATGTCGATTTGTGGCAAGAGCTATTGGAAGAAGCGCAGCAACGCCGTACTAGCGGGCTTGCGCACACCGAACGCTTCGAGTTTTGGGGTAATGACAGCCATACAGCAGCAGTGATGGCCGCGCGTGCGGATTGGCGTTCTACCGATTTACCCGCCGCCCGCTGGACGCAATGTGATCTCAATGCAATGCCTGCGCCAACGTTGGCTGCGGTGGGGTTGGTCATCAACAGTCCAACGATTGAAGCCAGTGCCAATGTGGTGACCTTGCGCCCACTGTTTGATGCATTGGGGACGTGGATGGCAAGCCTGCCCTCAACATACCGGGGTGCACTGTTTGCTGAAGCAGATGTGCCGATTGCCTTGACCAATTTGTTCTACAGTAAGGAATACCGTTTCCTCAACAGCGAAACCGAGTGCAAACTTTATACCTTCGATAAGCTGGCGCAAAAAGAACGCCCAACTGAGTGGATTTCAGACGATCTTGCTAACCGCATTACCAAAAACCTGCGCAAGCTGAAAAACTTTATTAAGCAAGGGCATACCGATGCATACCGTGTTTATGACATGGATATTCCCGAATATGCGATTGCCGTCGACCGTTATGCTGACTGGTTGCATGTGCAGGAGTACGCGCCACCGAAGAGTATTGATGAAAAAGCAGCGGAACAACGTTTGCAGCAAGCCTTGTTGACGCTTCCAGCGGCTCTTGGTGTTGATCCGAAAAAAGTCGTTTTAAAACAACGTCGTCAGCAAAAAGGCAAGAATCAGTATGAGAAACAGGGGCGGGCAGAACAAGCCTTGATCGTCAGCGAGCATGGGGTGCGTTTCAAGATTAACTTGAGCGATTATCTGGATACTGGCCTGTTTCTTGATCATCGCCCGATACGTTACTGGTTGCAGCAACACGCGAAGGGTCAGAAAGTGTTGAACCTGTTTTGCTATACCGGTACTGCTAGCGTCCATGCGGCGGTGGGGGGAGCTAATCGGGTCGATAGTGTCGATATGTCCGCCACTTATCTGGAATGGGCAAAGGAGAATTTCAGCTTAAATGATTTGCAACATGACCCTTACCGGCGTTACCGCTTTATTCAGGCTAACGTGTTGGAGTGGTTGTATGACTGCGATGAATATTACGACCTGATTTTTCTTGATCCGCCAACCTTCAGCAATTCCAAGCGAATGCAGGATACCTTTGATGTACAACGTGACCATTTGGCCTTGATTGATGATGCCATGCGGGTATTGTCGGCGGATGGCACGCTGATTTTTTCCAACAATTTCCGCAAGTTCAAGCTGGATGCTGAAGTTGAGGAAAGGTATATAGTGCAAGATTATCGCAAGCAGTCATTGCCGTTAGATTTTGAACGTGACCCTAAAATACATGGCTGCTGGCTAATCCGTAAAAAGTGATGACATCCGATAAATTGTCGTTGGTCGGATAAATTTTACCCTTATTCTGATAAAAGTGAGACAGAATCAGAATCACACTTATAATAGTGCATTGTGAATCTTCTCAAATAAATCAATGGATTAAGTTTATTTATGGATATAAGGGATAGCCATCCGGCGATACTAATAACGACCGGACTTGTATTTTCTTCTTTGCTGGTAGCATGTGGAGGAGGTAACTCTGGAACAGCATCCACGACCGATACAGGAAATACCAGTAACACAGCGATTACGACACCTACCACAAGCAGTAGTACTGGTGCTAGTACTACTGCCTCTATACCTACCGTCGTTACGCCAGATCCTGAACCCGTTGTTGTTACAACTCCGCCTCCTGAATCACGCTACCTCAAGCTGGATATGGGAGGGAATCCATTACCTACGGATGCCCAAAGCTGGAGCTGTGTAAAAGACAAAGAAACCGGGCTGGTCTGGGAAACCAAGACGGATGATGGCGGCTTGCAGGATAGGGATTGGCGTTATCGTCACTTTCATAACTTCAGCGGTTATGCTTCCTCAGTTGACTACAATGGTCAGGTATTGTGCCAAAACCTTGGCTCAGCTTCATGCGATGCTTATAGCTACGTTAACGCGCTTAAAGGTTCCGGGGTTTGTGGCAGAAACGACTGGCGCTTGCCAACAATGGCCGAATTGTTGAGTTTGATCGAGTACCATGCTGATGGTCAACCACTGAATATTGACCGTACTTATTTCGCTGATACCAACGGAAAAGGCCCGTATTGTTCTGAAAATACGATTAGAAACCCGGATGACTGTGGCTACGCTCCCGGTAGCAACGTAACTTACAATGCCGATGGTCGCATAGAATGCAATTACCAAGGTGTTGATTACGGTGTGAAGGTACGTGCTGATAATCCACGCGGCGATAGCATGATAGCCCTGAGATTTTCGGGTGAAGTGCAGGATGGCAAGACCGTTTACCCTAATGCCAACTGGATTTGTTATACACGTTTGGTCGGTGGAAGTTAATAACTAAAACCTCTAAAAAGAGGCACTTGAAAGGTATTTTTCAATGTCTCTTTGACTGTATAAGAGTTAAATTTTTAAACGTACTTACGTAAAAATAATTAATTTCATTAAAATTAGTAAGTTATGTTGTTTTAATTCTGGATAATTACTGTATAATTAAACGTACTTAGTTACCGAGGGATAACACCATGAGCAACGTCGTCAAGCTGCCTGATACGGGTTCATACAATACGATTGAGATCGAAGAAGCGCCGTCAGAATTTCCGATACCACACGAAGGTTGTTACTACGGCATTGCCGGACGTTTTGCCTTTGAAGCTTGCCAACAATCTGAGGCTGACCCGATTGGGGTGCTGATCCATTTATTGACGTGGGCAGGGGCTTATTTTGGTAACAAGGCTGTGCTGCGTCTGGGGGATGTTGAAGCACCACCACGGCTGTTTAGTGTCACGGCGAGTTCTGCTGGTGGGGGGAAGGGCACTGCCGCAGCCCCCGTTAGGAAGCTCATGCTGGATTACGTGGGCGTGCAACTTCGTAAAATGGGCTTGCCTTTGGCACTTTACCGCGATGGCCCGATGTCGAGCGGGGAGGGGTTGGCTTGGGCGGTACGTGACCCTGCGGATACTGACGATGAGGATGGTAATCCTACTGATAAGGGCGTTACCGACAAACGCTTGATGATCCTTGAAGAAGAATTTGCGGCTGTGTTACAGGCTGCCCGCCGCGAAGGTAATACCGTTTCAGCCGCGATCCGCCGCTTTTGGGATACCGGTAACTTTTCACCGTTAACCAAAAATAACCGCGTGACGGTTACTGATGCGCATGTGTGTTTCGTCGGTCACATTACCTATGAAGAATTGGTGAAGCGCTTAGAACAAAGTGAATATGCTACGGCACTCGCCAGTCGTATTCTGTGGATCTGTGTGCGTCGTCCGAAAATTGTTGCTATCCCAGAAAGCATCCCAGTCGTCAAAATGCTGCATTACGCGGATGCCGTCGCTAAAGCGGTTCAGTTTTCCAGTGATGTTAACGAATTGTCGCTGTCACCCGAATCCCTGGAATTGTGGAGCACCTTGGCGTTGTCGCTGGCGAAAGTGAATTCTCCGATGTCAGAGCGTTCACGTGTCCAAGTATTACGGCTTGCCTGTATTTTTGCCTTGCTGGATTGTGAAGAGCAGGTTGCGCCGCAACATTTACAGGCGGCCACTCATATCTGGGATTATTGCCTCGGCAGCGTCGCCTACATCTTTGAAGGGGAGCAGAACGAGGACGAAGGCAAGATCATGGCAGCATTGCGTAAACACGGTAAGTTGACCACCACCCAAATTAGGGTCAACGTTTTTCAACAGAATATCAAATCTGCTGCGATGAATACTTTGCTGAAGTCACTAGAAACACAAGGCAGAGTCAAGCGAACGGTAAAACAACGTTCTGACGGGCGTAGTGGCAAACCAGCTACCTTCTTTGAGCTAGTAAAAAACTAAATACGTAAAATACTTAATAAGTATTCAATATTAAATCTCACTAAGTAATTACTATGAAAGAGTATTTTTTCTAAATATGTTTTTACGTAGTAAGTTTTATTATCAATAGTAATAACTTCCGATAAGTGTTATTCTCGGAAGTTGTCTTGATAAGGGGAAATTGATGGATATTTCGTCGATAGAACAAAAGATACCCTGTGTTAGTGAACAAGCTCATCACTTTGTTGTAGAAGCAACGAGTACAGCTACACGCAAGGCTTACCGTACTGATATAAAAATTTTTGCTGAATGGTGCGAGGCAAGAAGCCTTTCTATCATTCCTGCTAACGCAGTGACGGTTGCTGACTTTCTTGCTAGCCAAGCGAATGAAGGGGTTTCTCCTTCAACCCTGAATCGACGGGTTGCTGCTATTCGTTATGCTCATGAAGCGGCAGGATACTCAACACCGACATCTGATAAATTGGTCAGTGTTACTTTAAAGGGTATCCGTAGAAGTAGCGGGGTACGTGCTACCAAAAAATCAGCGGCAACTATAGATAAAATCTACCAAATGATCGCGCAATGTAATATTAAAACCTTGCAAGGCAAACGTGACAAAGCGGTTTTGTTGTTAGGGTTTGCAGGAGCGTTTCGTCGCTCTGAATTAGTTGGCTTAACAGTGGCAGATTTAGAAGAAGTTTCTGATGGACTAAAAGTCTTAATAAGGAAATCTAAAACTGACCAAGAGAGAGAAGGCCATACGATTGCTATCTTGAATGGACGTTTAAATGTTGTAGGTGTACTACAAGACTACTTAACATCTGCTGGAATTAAGGAAGGCGCAATTTTTAGACCTATTACAAAAAACGGAAAAATTCGCAAACAAACTTTAAGTGATCGTTCGGTTGCTGAGATTGTTAAGCGATATGCAATGGCAGCAGGTTTGAATCCTAATGAATTTAGTGGACATAGTTTACGTTCAGGATTCATTACTTCAGCGGCTGAGGCTGGCGCTAACCTATTCAAAATAATGGATATTTCTAGACATAAATCGGTACAAACGGTAAAAAGTTATGTACGTAATGCTGAATTATTTAAAAATCACGCAGGGAATAGTTTTCTGTAATAAAATCATCCTACTGATTCAGCAGGATGATTTTATATCGCTAGATATTACTTCTGTGGTAACTGTACCCGGATATTCAACTCACGTAATTGCTTGAGATTAACTTCTGCGGGTGCATCGGTTAATGGGCAAGCGGCTGTTTGGGTTTTCGGGAATGCCATCACATCACGGATAGATTGGGAGCCAGTCATCAACATGATCAAGCGATCCAGACCAAAGGCCAAGCCACCGTGAGGAGGGCAGCCGTATTTCAAGGCATTCAACAAGAAGCCGAATTTCTCATTGGCTTCTTCATCAGAAATACCCAGTAATTTGAATACAGACTTCTGCATTTCCATGCTATGAATACGTACTGAACCACCACCGACTTCGGTACCGTTCAATACCATGTCATACGCGATGGAAAGCGCTTGACTGGGGTTAGCCAGCAATTCTTCCGGTGTGCCTTTAGGTGCAGTGAAGGGGTGATGCAGTGCAACCCAACGGTTATCTTTGTCATCCCATTCAAACATTGGGAAATCAACAACCCATAAGGCTGCCCATTCACCTTCGACCAAGCCCCGGTCATGACCCAACTTGACCCGTAATGCACCCAGTGCATCGTTAACCACGCGGGATTTGTCAGCCCCAAAGAAAATTAGGTCGCCGGTTTGTGCTCCGGTACGTTCCATAATACCACTGACAGTTTCATCCGGCAGGAATTTCAGGATAGGGGATTGCAGACCATCACGCCCAGTAGCAGCATCATTGACCTTGATATAAGCCAAGCCTTTTGCACCATAACGCCCGACAAAGTTAGTGTAGTCGTCGATTTCTTTACGTGATAACTCAGCACCTTTAGGAAGGCGCATGGCAACGACGCGGCTGTCAGGGTCTTTGGCTGGTGCAGAGAATACCTTGAATTCAACGTTTTCCATCAGGTCGCTGATTTCGATAAACTCCAGCGGAATGCGCATGTCAGGCTTGTCAGAACCAAAACGGTGCATGGCTTCGGAATAGGGCATCCGTGGCAGCGGGTTAGGCAATTCTACCCCAAGGGTTTCCTTGAAAGTAGCCCGCATCATGTCTTCCATCATTCCCATGATGGCATTGTCATCCATAAAGGAAGTTTCAATATCCAACTGGGTGAATTCAGGCTGGCGGTCAGCCCGTAGGTCTTCGTCACGGAAGCAACGTGCAAACTGGTAGTAACGATCCATGCCGGACATCATCAGCAATTGCTTGAACAACTGTGGTGACTGGGGCAGGGCGAAGAATGACCCCGGATGAGTACGGCTAGGCACGAGATAATCGCGTGCACCTTCTGGTGTTGCCTTGGTCAGCATCGGGGTTTCGATGTCGAGGAAACCATTGTCTTCCAGGAAACGGCGCAAAAAGCCAGTGACTTTGGCTCGCATCTGCATCCGTTTTTGCATTTCAGGGCGGCGCAAGTCAATGTAGCGATACGTCAGGCGGGTTTCTTCGTTAACGTTGTCTTCGTCCAATTGGAAGGGTGGGGTTTCAGACGCATTTAAAACGTTTAATTCAAGACCGAGAATTTCAATTTGGCCACTACGCAGGTTGGCATTTTCTGTGCCAGCAGGGCGACGACGTACCTTACCCACCACTTGTAATACGTACTCATTACGCGACTTTTCAGCAGTGTTAAAAACATCCACACGGTCAGGGTCAAATACAACCTGTACCAGCCCTTCGCGGTCGCGCAAATCAATAAAAATAACCCCGCCGTGATCCCGACGACGGTTTACCCACCCACACAAAGTAACTTGCTGATCCAGCAGGGCTTCATCCACCTGCCCACAATAATGGCTACGCATTGCTTATTCCTGTTTGTTTCCATTCGTGCCCGAAAGAGTATTGGGTCGGGAACGTTGCCTGTAAAGCCGGGAATGTTAAGCCCTGACAGCCTTATACGCAAGCTGGATAAAGGAATGCGTGTTGTTTACAGGGTAGAGAGTGTTGTACCAACGGAATAAATATTGGCTTCCAGATCACCGCTAACGTGTTCATATTCTCCACGCATTTGCCAATGGTCATTCAGCTTGTAACCTCCACCAACACCGAGCAATATGTCTGTACCGCTCATGGCATCAACTCGAATGCCATCGGTATTACCGTCAGCTTGCCAAGCCATGATACCCGCTCGACCAGATAAGGATGTTTTGTCATTGATGGAGTAAGTTCCAATGCCAGACAAAGCCAAGCCAGAAGCATTAACGGATGATCTTTTCAAGGTAGAGGGATTAGTACCATCATTATTGAACAGATCGTAGTAACCGCCTTCCACCGCAAGGTGCTCATTGAATTTGTAGCCAGTCGCGAGTTTGTAGCCAGTGCTGTCACAAGCGACACCTTCATAGCTGCATTCTGCTTCAGACTTAAGCAGGCTGAAACCTGCGTAAAACTGACCGGGTTCAGTCATTGTTTCGTTAAATATATCTTCAGCCTGCACGGCAGAAGGAGCCATCATCATGCCTAAGAGACAAAATAACAGAGTAGACTTCATTGGGGGTTTCCTTCTTGAAAACCCCTTCCTTATCGCAAGGAGGGGCTGGGAGTTTAGTAACAAGGAAATGATAATATTTAGAAAGTTGAAAATGTCGCACCAGCAGAATACAGGTTTGAATTTAAGCCGTCGAAATGCTCAACTTCACCACGTATACCCCAGTTGTCGTTGATTTTGTACTCGGCACCAGCACCCAGTGATATACCAACGCCATCAGTAGACGTTTCTTGAGTTACCGTGGCAGCGGTAGGGCCAACATTTTGAATGGTTACCGCTGTCTTTTTGTCCCACATCATCATGCCTGCTTTACCAAACAAGTTAACTTCATCCGTTGCTGCAACACTGGCAACGCCTGATACGTTAAACCCTGTTGCAGATGAAGACAAAGCGGTAGCGTTAGGGACTGCGTTCAAACCGGGGATAACAGGAATAGTACCGCTAGTGGTAGCATCGCCAAAATCAATATAAGAGCCTTCAACCGCCAGATTTGGCGTAACTTTGTAACCGCCAAATATTTTCCAACCACTTGGAGTAGGGCAGTCAACATTACCTAGTAACGCACCACCTTGATCAACAACGGAGTTACAGGTGCTATCACTGGTTTGGCCAATACTAGCACCGCCATACATAGCACCAGAGCCAGCACTGTCATCGTCTGAACCACCAAAAATTGAACCACCAGCGAACACAGAAGAAGCAGAAAAGGTAGCTAGGACTGCTACCAAAATAGATTTTTTCATAATGCTTATGACCTTTTATTGTTGTAATTAAGCAAGCTCGATCATTTTATTCTGGTCTGCGGGCAATACGCAATGAGTCCCCCGTTTTTTCCGATAAGTGGAAGAAAGCCAGCCCAAGCGCTCAGATTAATCTGTTTTGCTGGCAGGACAAGCCCCTGTGCCGCAAGCGGAAGAGGGCGCATCATTACCCGCAAGATTTTTCTTGTTCCCGCTTTTGAAATCGGTTTCATACCAACCACCACCGCCTAAGCGAAACGCGGCAGCCGTTACTTTTTTCGTCAGCGCTGACGCATGACAGGATGGGCACTCGGTAAGAGGCGCATCCGACATTTTCTGTAATGCTTCCATCTCATGACCGCAAGCACTGCATTGATAAGCATAAATAGGCATATTTTCACTCTAGTCCGTGTATATTAGCAGGCCGTGATAATAGGGGTACGGTTGCCTGAATTCAATGAATCACGTTACATTCTCTCCTTTATCTATCGCTTGATGTGCAGAGGACTGACAAAACATGCGTAATGTGTTGATTACCGGGTGTTCCAGTGGCATTGGTTATTGTGTCGCGAAAGGGTTGCGTGAACGCGGCTATCAGGTTTATGCCTCTGCCCGCAAACAGGAAGATGTGGAGAGGCTGGAAGGCGAGGGCTTCAAAACCCTACAATTGGATCTGGCTGACCCGGAAAGCGTTCAGGATGCGGTTTATGAATTGATGTTGCGTACCAACAGTGAGTTATACGCCGTTTTCCACAATGGCGCTTACGGTCAGGCAGGCGCTTTGGAAGACCTGTCACGCGAAGCATTGGAAAAGCAGTTTGCGACGAACGTGTTTGGTTGGCATCAATTGACCACCATGCTGATGCCTATCTTTCGCCAACGTAACGAAGGGCGGATCATTTACAACAGTTCCTTGCTGGGTTATGTGGCCTTACCGTTTCGTGGGGCATACAATGCCAGCAAATATGCCATAGAAGGCATGGCAGACACCTTGCGGCTGGAACTGGCAGATACGGACATCAACGTCTGTCTGATCGAGCCTGGGCCAATTGAGAGCCGTTTTCGCGCCAATGCTTTGCAGTCCCTCAAGGAACAAGTCAGTATCGACCAAAGCGTGCATCGGCTAAAATACCAGGGCAATATCCAGCGTCTGGAAAAGGAAGGACCAGCAGCACCGTTTACCTTGCCACCAGAGGCAGTGCTGGCGAAAGTGATTCTCGCGCTGGAAAGCCACCATCCCAAGGCGCGTTACCCGGTGACCGTGCCAGCTCATCTGTTTTGGACGTTGCGGCGCATACTGCCGACCAAATGGTTGGATAAAGTCCTGTTACGCATATCAAACAAAGAAAATCAGTAGGTTGCAATATGAATGAAGTACTCGAATACCTGTTTTTTACCCAAGCCATCGCTGACAAGTTTATTGTGGCGTTACAAGAACACGACTTGCACTTTGAACGTGAAATTGAGCCTGTGCAGGGCGCTATTGTCCTCAAAATAGCGGAAGGGGTCGATGATGACCTGTGGGATGAGCTGGACGACCTATACGATATGCTCAGTGACGAAGATCAGGCATTAGTAGAAGCAGGGATAGAGGATGACGACTCGAAGAGTACTGCTGGTATTTATCTGCAACTGGCAGACGGAAGCCAAACCATCGCGCAGGTAGATCCTGTCATCATGAGCCGGATATTGACGGTCATTACTACCGATGAATTGAATGCTTTCGTCGATACGATCGTTCGCAGTGTGGAAACACCAGACGATTCACCGATCTGTAAACGCCTTTAACGACCAAGGTAGATGACGTTCAATGTCATCTACTCTTACTCTATTACATAACTGCACTTCACTTATATTATGTCAAATTGACATAATATGTATTATGCGTAGTTATGTAATAGGTATCCCAGAAGTCCTTCAGTAAGCAGGATTGGCGGAAGGTTGTTTGAGGAGATCCCCCAACATTTCTTCAATAAATTGTTTGACACGGAAACGGTGCTCACCTGTAAATTGCAAACCGATACCGGGGCTGGTTCCACGCTGACCTACACCCGGTGCAATCCACACCACTCGCCCTGGAATCAGCAGTTTCTTGCCATCCTCAACTAAGCGCAAGTGCAGAATAATATCGTCGTGCAAGGTGAATTTGTCAGTAGTCGGTACAAACATGCCTCCGTCCTTAATAAACGGCATGTAACAAGCGTGCAATGCAGATTTTTCAGCAATAGCCATCGAGAGGCTGGCTGGACCGCTATCCTCCTTTCTCTTTTGCTGTATCTGCTGGGTATCGTCCATTAACACTCTCTAAATTACTAATTTGTTTGTCGCCACAATATTAGCATGGATTCTAGCAATAACCGGGCGTTAAGAGGATGAGTGGATAATTTCTTCAGCTCAAGCAATTTATCATATAGGCTCAAGATACGTCGCTGACCTAACAAGCGATGCAAGTCGCGTAATTTATCGTCCGGTTCAGCTTCGCCATTACCAACCTCCTGTTTTAACAAGGAAAGCAACCAATCCAACTGCCAGTCCAGCAATTGGCTTTTGTCAAATTTTTCCCAATGCGCCGAAATGGCTGTAATACTCCCCTGCCCTTGTACACATTCTGCCAAATGCGTTAGCCACTGTTGACGTTGTGCCAAAGTATCGGTGGTATCGAGTTCTAAAGCAGCTAGTGGCCTGCCAGCCGTGCTTGCCAGCAATTGTTTAGCAGGATGTTGCAAATTATGCTGCTGTAGCCATTGCAAAGCATCAGTGTGTGTAGGCAGCGGCAAGCGGGCACGTTGGCAGCGACTGCGGATGGTGGGCAACAACACTGCCGGATGCGCCGTCAGCAGCAATATGTGCGTATCTGGCGCTGGTTCTTCCAGTGATTTCAACAAACTATTCGCAGCATTGATGTTCATCCGCTCAGCCGGAGCAATGATCACTACCCGCCGTAAACTATAACTGCGGCTCAGCCCCAGAAAATAGTTCAACTCACGAATCTGGTCAATCAGGATAGCCTGTTTGTCCTCCAGTAACCTGATCGACATGAAATCCGGGTGTGCACCAGAAGCAAATACCTGACAACTACGGCATTCCCCACAGGCAATACCATCAGGGTGTGGCTTCAGGCACAGCAGACCTTTAGCAACTTCCTGAATGAAAGTGTCGTTGCCACAGCCCTCCTCCCCGCTGAACAGCAAGGCATGGTGCAAATGGTTGCCCGTTTTGGCCTGTTGCACACTCTCCCATGCCTGCGTTTGCCAGGGGTAAATCATGTGACGGCTTCCGCGACAATACGCTCAGCGACGGCCTGTAATTGCTGCCTGACCTGTTCCAGTGATTGCGCTGCATTGATGATGGGGTAACGCTGCGGCGACTGTTGCGCCCTTTCCTGATAACCCACCCGAATCCGCTCGAAAAAAGCGACGTGTTCCTGCTCGAAACGGTCAGCACGCCCGCGTGCTTGCGCCCGCGCCATGCCGGTGGCGACATCCAGATCAAACAGGATCACATAATCGGGGCGTAAATTGCCTTGCACCCAGTGTTCCAGCTCCGCAATACGTGCCAGTGAAATGCCGCGCCCGTAACCTTGATAGGCATAAGTGGCATCGGTAAAACGGTCGCAAATGACCCACGTACCCTGCCCTAGTGCTGGCAGAATTTTGGACTGTAAATGTTCATTACGCGCTGCAAACATCAGTAGCAATTCAGTGTCCGCATTCATTCCCGGCAGCCCAGGTGACAGCAACACTTCGCGGATAGCTTCGGCAACTTCGGTTCCACCCGGTTCGCGTGTCACCAGCACTGTTTTGCCCTGTGAGCGCAAGTAATCTGCCAACCAAGTGGCATTGGTGCTTTTGCCAGCACCTTCCCCGCCTTCGAGGCTGATGAAGACACCACGTTTCATGGTTTTTGCTCCGTGGCTTTTTTGCGATTGAGGATGTATTGCCGTACTGCCTGGTTGTGCTGATCCAATGTTTCAGAAAACTGTGAGGCCCCGCCGGGCGTAGTCGCCACAAAATACAGGGCATTGCTCGCGACTGGATGCATTACCGCATCAATCGCAGCCTTGCTGGGTGTTGCAATCGGTGTTGGCGGCAAGCCAAAACGGGTATAAGTGTTGTAAGGCGTATCCGTTTGCAAATCTACTTTGCGGATATTGCCATCGTATTTGTCGCCGATGCCGTAAATGACCGTCGGGTCAGTTTGCAACATCATGCCTTTTTCCAGACGGTTGAGGAAAACCCGCGCCACCAACGGGCGTTCTTCGGGAAGCCCGGTTTCCTTTTCGACGATGGAAGCCAGAATCAGCGCCTGATAAGGTGTGGTAATCGTTGGATTGAGAACCCGCCCTTCCCATGCCTTGTCCAGATAGTCTTGCATGGCTTTGTGGCTACGTTGCAGGAATTCGAGATCGGTGGTTTTGCGTGGAAAATGGTAAGTATCCGGGAAGAACCAGCCTTCTGGTTGCATCCCTGCTGCTGCACCAAGTTTAGACATAATAGCCTGCAAATCGGCGTCGGAGAGCGTCGTTTCAATCGTCGGATCCTTACGAATATCTGCCACAATATCCGTGAAGCGCTTACCTTCAATAATACTCATCTGGTATTGAATCACCTGCCCCGCGATGAATTTTTTCAGCAAGTCATCAGGCTTCATGCCAGTCTCAAGCTGGTACTCACCTGCTTTGATCTGGCCTGCTTTACCTTGCAAACGAGCATGGGCAAAGAACAACAAGCCGTAAGGAATAATGTTTTTCGCTTCAAGCTGATTCGACACCTGACGGATATTACTGCCGGGTTTGATCTCGAAGGTGGCATGTTCAGGCGTCACCGTCAGCGGTGTCTTGAGAAACGTATTGTATTGATACCACAGCATGAAACCAATGATGATAACCGCCGTGAGGAATAGGATACTGAATAGTTTGAATAGCAGCTTCATGGTAATAATAGTATTTCCGCCTGTAACTCCCTGACTAACAACGGAATGTTATATAAATTTCCGGAAAATTCGTGCACAGGCCACACACCAATCAGGGAATTGGTCATGAATATTGCTTGAGCCTGCTCGACATCCTTCAACGCCAAAGGTTGAATGTGGCATTCGATGGAGAATTTCTCAAGCGTTTGAGCAATATATCGGCGCATTATTCCCGCAATACCGCATTGGCTAAGTTCAGGGGTCGCAACAGTACCATCAGTGCGGATAATAAACAGGTTACTCATTGTGCCTTCAATGACATTGCCGTGATAATCGCGAACCAAACCTTCCTGAAATTCGCTGCCGAATTCAGCACGAGCCAGCACTTGTTCCAGCCGGTTAAGGTGTTTAAAACCTGCCAAGCGCGGCTGCTGGGCGAGACGGGTTTCACATAACGTCAGGCGAATGCCAGTAGCGGTGTAAGCGGCAGGGTATTCAGGCCAGGGAGTAACTTGCAGGATGCGGGTAGGCGGCAACAGGGTAGGCGGGTTGTAACCGCGCTGCCCCACCCCACGGGTAACAATCAGCTTGAGGATGGCGCGTTCCTCACCTTCACAAGCGACACTGATTTCCTCACGAAAGGCATCCCAGTCCAGCGACGCTATGCCCAAAGCCGACAAACCTGTTTGCAAGCGTTCCAAGTGCCATTCCAGCAGTTGCGGCCTGCCCTGCCGCACACCGATGGTTTCCCACACACCATCGCCGTACAACAAGCCACGGTCGGTTACAGGCAGGTGATCAGTAACGCACCCATTAACCTGTATCATGGCCGATAGCTCGCAGCAAACCCCGTGCTTTGTGGCGAGTTTCCTTGAGTTCGTTGGGTGCAACCGAGTCCATTACGATGCCAGCGCCAGTGCGGAATTGCAGGCGCCTGCCTTGCAAGGTCATGGTACGGATCAGGATATTCAGATCCATGTCACCGTTATGGTTTAAATAGCCTACCGAGCCGGTGTATGCCCCCCTGCCCGTCTGTTCCAGTTCCGCGATGATTTCCATACAACGCACTTTGGGGCAGCCAGTGATCGTGCCACCGGGGAATACGGCGCGGATAACTTGCCCCGGCGTCATGCCATCCCGCAGCTTGCCCTGAATATTGGAGACAATGTGATGGACATGCTGGTAACTTTCCACCGTCATTAACTCATTAACCTTGACCGTGCCATAGTCGCAGATACGCCCCAGATCGTTGCGTTCCAGATCAATTAGCATGATGTGTTCGGCGCGTTCCTTGGGGTGGGCAATCAGTTCTTCCAGCAATGCCTGATCATCGGCGGCATTGTCACCACGCGGGCGGGTTCCAGCGATGGGGCGGGTATCGACCGTGCCATTATGCACTCTTACTAAACGTTCCGGCGAAGAACTGATGATGGCGAAGTCATGGAAGTCAGCCAGACACGCGAAAGGTGCAGGATTGGTGGTGCGCAATTGGCGGTACAAGTCCACTGCACGCTGTTCGGCGTGTAGCTCCCCCCGCCATGCACGCGACAAGTTGACCTGAAAAACATCACCAGCACTGATGTAGTCGCGGATGCGTTCCACGCCAGCGGTGTAATGTTCGGGTGGGTCTTCGGACAAAGAAACCCCTCCTGGCCTCCCCTTATCAGGGGAGGAGGAAGAGGTAGCATCTACCTTGGCAATGGCTTCCAACATAGATACAAATTCCTGTTGAAACCCCTCTTCCGCCACCACCGTCGTTTCATTGCGCTGATGATCGACGATGATTGCCGCCGGAATACGCACCGCTAAAGCAATCGGTAAAGCTTGCGAAGTAGCCGGTAATTGCAGCGTCGGTTCCAACTGCCCAACCAGTTCATACCCCAGATACAGAAACCACCCCCCCCGAAATGGCAGTTCTTGTCTCTCCCCTGATAAGGGGAGGCCGGGAGGGGTTTCTTCTACCCAAGCAGCATCCAATCGTGTACAGAAGCTCTCTTCACCCAAATCATCTAGGCGCAAGGTTTCCTGCGGAAACGCAAACAGCAGGCTGTAACGGTTAAGGGGTGAGGTAGCGACACTTTCCAGCAGGAAAGGATAACGGGTAGGATTCTGTTCATGCAGGGCGAGCAAATCATGCTCGCCCTTGAAGGTTTGCGTATGCAATCAGATTTTCTTGAAAATCAGGGTTCCGTTCGTGCCCCCGAAGCCGAAGGAGTTGCTCATGGCAACATTGACGGTGGTTTCACGGGCAACGTTTGGCACGTAGTCCAAATCACATTCAGGATCCTGATTATCCATATTGATGGTCGGTGGCAGGATCTGGTCACGGATAGCCAACACGCTGAATACCGCTTCAATACCACCCGCCGCACCCAACAAGTGCCCAGTCATGGACTTGGTGGAACTGACTGCCACTTTGTAAGCATGATCACCCAGCGCACGTTTGACCGCCATGGTTTCAGCCTTATCACCCGCAGGTGTAGAAGTGCCGTGTGCATTCACATAATCCACATCTGCCGCATTCAAGCCTGCGTCTTTCATGGCATTGACCATGCAACGTGCTGCGCCTTCACCACCTTCCGATGGAGTGGTCATGTGGTAAGCGTCGCTGCTCATGCCGTAACCGACCAGTTCACAGTAGATACGTGCGCCGCGTTTTTTGGCGAATTCGTATTCTTCTAACACCAATACGCCACCGCCATCACCTAGCACGAAACCGTCACGGTCAACATCCCACGGGCGGCTGGCCGCTTCTGGATCATCGTTACGGGTAGACAGTGCACGAGCAGCAGCAAAACCACCGATACCCAACGGGGTAGACCCCATTTCTGAGCCACCGGCAATCATCACATCTGCATCGCCATACACAATCATCCGCGCTGCATCACCGATACTATGAGTGGCTGTTGCACACGCCGAAACGATCGACATATTCGGCCCTTTCAGGCCAAACATGATGGACAAGTTACCTGCCACCATGTTGATAATACTTGCAGGCACGAAGAACGGGGAAATCTTGCGTGGCCCACCGTTGAGGAACGTCGCGTAGTTGCGCTCAATCGTGTCCAAACCACCGATCCCGGAACCCATGAGCACACCGATGCGCTCAGCATTCTCTTCGGTGACTTCCAAACCTGAGTCACGAATAGCCTCAACACCCGCACCGATACCGTAATGGATAAATTTATCCATTTTTTTCTGGTCTTTCGGCTTGATGTAATCGTCGGCATTGAAACCTTTGACGTTACCAGCAATTCGTACACTGAAGGCACTGGCATCGAACAGGTCAGAACTAATCCGGTTAATCCCGCTGCGGCCAGCTTTGATATTGTCCCATGCTGTTTCCAGCTTGGAACCAACAGGTGAAACAATGCCGAGACCTGTTACTACTACACGTCGCTTAGACAAACTTATGCCCCTATCTTGTCGTGATAAATGAGAAAACCGCACCCCATCACAAACGGGCTGCGGTTTGCTGGCAGGAATTAACCCTGCTGAGCCTTGATGTAATCAATAGCAGCTTGGACCGTTGTGATCTTTTCTGCATCTTCATCAGGGATCTCAGCACCGAATTCTTCTTCCAGTGCCATAACCAGTTCGACGGTGTCCAGAGAATCCGCGCCGAGATCGTGAATGAAGGAAGCATCATTAGTGACTTCAGTTTCATCAACACCCAGTTGTTCAACAACGATTTTCTTGACGCGTTCTTCTATATCGCTCATGGTCTTATGTTCCTCGTAAATAAAAAATGTTTGTCGCGGTGGACTATTGTATTTAAAACCTCTGCATCATACCAGCAGGTTTACGCCATATACATACCACCATTCACATGAATTGTCTCGCCAGTGATGTAAGCACCCAATGGGGACGCCAAAAACAGCACCGCACCAGCAATTTCGCCCGGCTGTCCCAAGCGAGAAAGCGGAATATTTTGCAACAGGTTGTTGCGCTGCTCTTCAGAAAGTTCGCGAGTCATGTCGGTATCAATAAAGCCCGGAGCTACCACGTTGACCGTGATATTGCGGGAACCGATTTCACGCGCCAGTGATTTGGAAAAACCGACCAGCCCGGCTTTTGCCGCCGCATAGTTGGTTTGCCCCGGATTACCGGATGCACCCACCACCGATGAAATCGAAATGATACGGCCTTTTTTAGCCTTGGTCATGCCGCGCATACAGGCTTTGCTCATGCGGTAAACAGAGGTTAGGTTGGTGGTGATGATGTCATCCCACTCCTCATCTTTCATGCGCATCAACAGATTGTCGCGGGTAATGCCTGCATTGTTGATCAAGACGCTAATCGAACCAAAATCACCCGTCACCGCTTTGACAACGCTTTCGATAGAATCCTTGTCCGCCACATCGAGTACCATGCCCTTACCAGCAACGCCCGCTTCTGTCAGGTAAGCAGAAATAGCATCCGCACCTTTTTCGCTGGTTGCCGTACCAATGACCGTCGCGCCAGCCTTACCCAGCATTTCTGCAATACTGCGCCCGATGCCACGGCTTGCACCAGTGACCAGAGCAATTTCGCCCTGCAAATTGATGAGTGAATCCATTAAGCTGCCGCCTCCTCACAAAGTTTCAATGCTTCTTCTAATGTTTTGCTATCCAGAATACAAACGCTGGTGAGCTTACGGTCGATACGCTTGTTCAGGCTAACCAACACTTTACCGGGGCCAAACTCAACCGCCGCCGTGGCAGCGTATTGCCCCTGTAGGTTCAGGATGGTATCAACCCAGCGTACCGGACGATAGAGCTGTTGTTCCAGCGCAGCGCGGGTGCTGTCCACCGTATCGCGAATCGCCGCATCAACGTTATGCAAAACAGGTATTTGTGCTGGGCTGAAAGGGGTGGCTGCCAAGCGGACGGCCAGCTTTTCGGCAGCAGGTTTCATCAACGCACAATGCGAAGGCACGCTGACCGACAGTTTGACGGCTTTTTTTGCCCCCATTGCGGTAGCCGCCTGTATGGCGCGATCAATGGCAGCCGCACTTCCTGCAATGACCACCTGACCGGGTGAATTAAAATTCACCGCTTCGACCACATCACCTTGCGCCGCCTGTGCGCACGCCGCTACGATTTGCACATCGTCTAGCCCCAAAATGGCTGCCATTGCGCCTTCACCGTCAGCAACAGCGGATTGCATCAAACGGGCACGTTCCGCCACCAGACTAACCGCATCAGTAAAAGCCAACGCCCCGGCAGCAACCAATGCTGAATATTCACCAAGACTATGCCCGGCAAACACGACTGGCTGGCAACCGCCCTGCTTCAACCAAACACGCCATACGGCAACGCCTGCCGCCAACATCAAAGGTTGGGTATTTTCAGTGCTATTAATGGCTGCTTCGGTGCCTTCCTGACACATTAGCCAAAAATCGCGCCCCAATATATCGGAAACTTCCTGAAACGTATCACGCACTTCCGCAAAGTCTGTGCCCAATGCCGACAGCATACCGAGCGATTGAGAACTCTGCCCCGGAAAAATACCCGCGATTGTCATGTTGTCTACTACTCCAGCGTAAAATGGGCGACTTTTGCACCCTGAATAAAGTAAAATCGTCCTATCCTAATAAAAAAGGGATGCCGTGAAAACTATCAAATGGAGAAATCCAAAAAAGAACTTGTCATCTGGCGTGTGGCAAGGATAATACGCCGTTTAGTATTCCCAAAGTATTGACAGAACCTATGGCAAAAGAAGATTACATTGAAATGGAAGGCATTGTGCAGGAAACCCTGCCTAATACCACATTCCGCGTTCAACTGGATAATGGTCACGTCGTAAACGCCCACATCTCGGGTCGTATGCGTAAAAACTACATCCGCATCCTGACCGGCGACCGCGTTACCGTACAGCTTACCCCTTACGATCTAACCAAGGGTCGCATCAGCTACCGCAACAAATAACAATGCGCCCATCAGGGCGCATTGAGTGTGTCAGTTTCCACCGATCATGCTCAGGCTGGCACGGCTTCTACCCCGTGCATTTCAATCACCAGCCCTTCATCATCTGCCGATACTTCCACCCGACCACCCTGGCTGAGTTCGCCAAACAAGATGGCATCTGCCAGTGGTTTCTTGATGTGTTCTTGAATCACCCGTTCCATTGGGCGTGCGCCCATTAGACGGTCGTAACCTTTCGTTGCCAACCAGCGACGGGCGGCTTCGTCCACTACCAGCACAACCTTTTTCGGCTCCAATTGCGCTTCCAGCTTGATGACAAACTTGTCGACTACTGAAGCCACCACTTCTGCTGTCAGCGGGTTGAACTGGATAACGGCATCCAGACGGTTACGGAATTCTGGTGAGAAGGTGCGGTTAACCGCTTCCGTTGCATCCAGCACATGGTCTTGTATGGTAAAGCCCAGTGACTTGCGGCTGATATTTTCAGCGCCTGCGTTACTGGTCATGATCAGAATCACGTTGCGGAAGTCGATCTTGCGTCCGTTAGCATCGGTCAGCGTGCCATGATCCATGACTTGCAGCAGGATGTTGAAAATGTCCGGGTGGGCTTTTTCAATTTCATCCAACAACAATACCGCGTGCGGGTGCTTGTTAATGGCATCGGTCAGCAAACCACCTTCGTCATACCCCACATAACCGGGAGGTGCACCAATCAGGCGTGAAACCGTGTGGCGCTCCATGTACTCCGACATGTCGAAGCGCAGCAATTCAATGCCCAGCCGTTGCGCCAGTTGCTTGGAAACTTCGGTTTTACCCACCCCAGTAGGCCCGGCAAACATGAAGGAACCAATCGGCTTGGTATCATCCCGCAAGCCGGAACGCGCCATTTTGATCGCTGCCGTCAGTTGTTCAACCGCTTTGTCCTGCCCGAAAATAACCATTTTCAGGTCACGCTCCAGATGACGCAGGGTTTGCATATCGGAGGTGGAGACTGACTTCGGTGGAATCCGCGCAATCTTGGCAACAATGTCTTCGATGTCGGTGACATTGATGGTTTTCTTGCGCGAAGCAGACGGCTGCATCTGACGGTTTGCACCCGCCTCATCAATCACATCAATAGCCTTGTCCGGCAAATGGCGGTCATTGATGTACTTGGCTGCCAATTCCGCTGCTGCTTTGAGGGCGGGCAGCGTATAACGCACGTTGTGGTGCGCTTCAAAACGTGATTTCAAGCCTTTGAGGATCTCGATGGTTTCTTCCACCGATGGCTCATTGACGTCGATTTTCTGGAAACGCCGCGCCAGCGCCCGGTCTTTCTCGAAAATGCTGTGGTATTCCTGAAAGGTGGTGGAGCCAATGCATTTGAGATCACCGTTCGACAATACCGGCTTGATCAGATTGGAAGCATCCATCGTGCCGCCGGAAGTTGCACCCGCGCCGATAATCGTGTGAATTTCATCAATGAATAGCACCGCATGAGGTTCACTCTTGACTTGCTTCAACACCGCCTTGAGGCGTTTTTCAAAATCACCCCGGTATTTGGTACCAGCCAGCAAAGCGCCCATGTCCAGCGAGTAAATGACCGCCCCGTCAAGGATTTCAGGCACTTCACCATCGACAATGCGTTTTGCCAGCCCTTCAGCGATAGCGGTTTTACCAACGCCAGCTTCACCCACCAACAGCGGATTATTTTTGCGGCGGCGGCATAGCACCTGAATAGTGCGCTCGATTTCCAGATCGCGCCCAATCAAAGGGTCAATCTTGCCTTCCAGCGCCATTTCATTCAGGTTGCTGGCGTATTTTTCCAGCGGCTTGCCGTTATCGCCGCCTTCTGAATCGCCTTCTTGCTGGTTCGCGGCAGGTTGTTGCGACTCATCATCTTGCCCCTGCCCCATCGGCGGCTCTGACTGCCTGTCCTTGCGGATGCCGTGGGAAATAAAGTTGATGATATCCAGCCGTGCTACCCGATGCCGTGACAGGAAGTACACGGCGTGCGAATCCGGCTCGCCAAAAATGGCCACCAGAATCGCATCACCCGTTACCTGCCCCTTGCGGGAGGTTTGGGCGCTGTAAATGGCACGGTGAATCACCCGCTGGAAACCCAGCGTTGGCTGCACCTCACGTTGCACATCATGCTCTGGAACCAGTGGTGTGTTTTCTTCCACGAACATTTCCAGCTCGCGGCGTAATTGCGGGATGTCCACCGAACAGGCACGCAGCGCCTCCGCAGCACTAGGGTTGTCCAGCATCACCAATAACAGGTGCTCCACTGTGACAAACTCGTAACGCCTGCTGCGAGCATCGCGGTGCAGGGTCTCAATTGAATATTCTACTTCAGCGCTCAACATAAGACTTATGCCTCTTCCATTGTACACAGCAAAGGATGTTGATGTTCCCGCGCAAACCGGCTGACTTGTGCCACTTTGGTCTCCGCGATATCACGAGTATAGACGCCACAGACACCTTTGCCTCGGGTATGTACGTGTAGCATGATGCGTGTTGCACCCTCGTGATCCATATCGAAAAACGTTCGCAGCACTTCGACTACAAAGTCCATCGGTGTGAAATCATCGTTTAACAGTATAACTTTAAAGCGCGGTGGCTCTTTCACCTCTGGGCGGGATTCCTGCACCGCTACGCCGGAATCCTGATCACTGCCATGATCTTCTTTATGCTTCTGCGCCATTCCTGATTTACCTTGCCCCAAACTGACGGGATGTGTGATGTTTATGTTATAAACGTTTTGACGGTCTGGTGTCACTATTCCACACCTAGATTGGTGCATCTTAGCCGAATACAATAGGGTAGACAAAAAACAGGCGACACCAAGGCCGCCTGTTTCGTGATTATTGAGCCGTTTCCTGCACCTTTGCCTTACATATGCGCAATCACATTATCGCCGAATTCAGAGCAGGCAATTTCTTCCGCGCCATCAATCATTCGCGCAAAGTCAAAGGTGACACGCTTGGATGAAATCGCCCCCGCCGTGCCTTTATTGATCAGATCAGCCGCTTCCAGCCAGCCCATGTGACGCAGCATCATTTCGGCGGAGAGTACCAGTGAGCTGGGGTTTACCTGATCCAGACCCGCAAATTTCGGCGCAGTGCCGTGGGTCGCTTCAAACATGGCAATGGTATCGGACAGGTTTGCCCCCGGCGCAATGCCAATCCCGCCAACTTGTGCTGCTAGCGCGTCGGATACGAAGTCACCGTTCAGATTAAGGGTTGCCACCACAGAATAATCTTCCGGGCGTAACAAAATTTGTTGCAGGAAGTTATCCGCGATCACGTCATTGACCAGAATGTCTTTGCCCGTGTTCGGGTTTTTCATCTTGCACCATGGGCCGCCGTCGATGTCCACCGCGCCGAATTCTTCTTTTGCCAGCTCGTAGCCCCAGTTTTTGAAGGCACCTTCGGTAAACTTCATGATGTTGCCTTTGTGCACCAGCGTGACAGAAGGGCAATCATTGTCGATGGCATACTGCATCGCTTTACGCACCAGACGCTTGGTGCCTTCACTCGACACGGGCTTGATACCGATACCGGACGTTTCCGGGAAGCGGATTTTGGTGACACCCATTTCCTTCATCAAAAAGTCGATGACTTTGTTGGCTTCAGGAGAGCCAGCCGCCCATTCGATACCCGCATAAATGTCTTCGGAGTTTTCACGGAAAATCACCATATTGGTTTTTTCCGGGTGCTTGACCGGGCTGGGCACGCCATCGTAGTAACGGATCGGGCGCAGGCACAGGTATAAATCCAGATCCTGACGCAGTTTAACGTTCAGGGAACGGATCCCACCACCAACAGGCGTAGTCAACGGGCCTTTAATGGAGACAACATACTCTTTAACGGCATCAACTGTTTCATCCGGCAGCCAAACATCTTCGCCGTAAACTTGCGTAGCTTTTTCACCCGCGTAGATTTCCATCCAGGAAATGCGGCGCTCACCGCCGTAGGCTTTTTGTACGGCAGCATCGACCACCTTGATCATCACCGGGCTAATATCGACGCCGATACCATCCCCCTCAATGTAGGGGATAACCGGGTTGTTCGGCACATTCAGGGAATAGTCGGCATTCGTTGTGATTTTCTCGCCTTGTGCGGGAACTTGGATATGTTGGTACATCAATACTCTCTCCATTTTGCTGTGTGTCTTTCAGAGCGCAGGGGTGGAGTATAAACAATTCCCTCCACCTTGGCATACACTCCTTAAACGTGTGAACATGGCGTTTGCAAGAAGGAGGCCAAAAAAACATGAAACTTGCCACATTTAACCTTTACCAATTTGCCATGCAAGGCTATTACTGGCATGACCGCATTGAGCACAACACATTCAGCATCGCTGAGTGGGAACAGAAGCAAGCCTGGGTCAAAACCCGCCTGCACCAAATGGATGCAGATATCGTCGGTTTTCAGGAAGTTTTCAGCATCCCGGCGCTACAAAAGCTTTGCCATGCCGCCGGATACCCGCATTTTGTTTACGTGGATGATTCAGCCTGCCGTGAAGATGATCCCGCCGTGTATTGCAAATCGGTCGTGGCGCTGGCCTCACGTTTCCCCATCGAAACAGTGCACCCAGTCACCGTAGCGGAAGACGTGCGGGCTGAATTGCCGATTCCTGATGACTTTCGTTTCAGCCGCGCCCCGGTCTGCGTCGATGTGCGAGTGCCCGGCATTGGGCTGCTGACGGTTTATGTGCTTCACCTCAAATCCAAACGCCCCGCCTCCCTCGATATGCGTTACCCTGCGGACATGAGCTGGCCCAAACGGGTGCTGGATACGTTTCAGCGGATGTCACGCGGCACGATTGCCTCCTTGCTGCAACGCGGGCTGGAAGCCACCCTGCTCTACCACCACATGACTGCCCGGCTGGAACAGGATGCCAACCACCCGCTGGTCGTGCTGGGCGACATGAATGACAGCGAAGATTCCATCCCGCTAGCTGCCCTCACCATGCAAGAACGTGTTTACAGCATCGGCGGGGTGGAACCCGATCACTGGCCGGAAAACATCGCCCCTTGGCTGTATGCTTATCGGCTAGCGGACAGTTTCCGTCTGGCGCCGAATATGCGCCAGCGGGTACGCCCGTTTACCAAAATCCACCGAGGCCGAGGCGGAGTGCTCGACTACATTCTGGTTTCCAACGCACTCAACCCCAAAAACACCGCCGCCAAAGCCGAAGTCGCCCACTACGAGGTCTGGAACCAGCACCTCGAAGCCGATGGGGTCGACGACCGCTTGCAATCCGATCACGGGCAAGTTTGCGTGGAATTACTGCCCTGCGATGCCCAACCCGACTATGCCGATACCATCAACCAGCGCCCCGCGCATACGGTGCGCACCTTGGCGGACATCCATACCCGGCAGGATTTTGTGCAATACGCGGGCGGGATATACCAGTCGCACCACCATTTCAAGCAGTGGGACAGCGGCGACAAGTGGAAAAACTTCTGGTCGTTTTTCTTCGATAATGAATACGGCTGGGTAACCTCCATTTACGGTACACTCCCCGTCAATGAGCTGTATCAGAAACAGCATCACAGCATTGAGCACATTATCCCGCGTGACTTTCTCGACCGCTATCTGGCTCGCAAGCGGGCGCCGCGTCATGTGCGCAATGGTGCTACGGTCAACCCCTTCAATTTCGCCCCCTCGGAACGTGGCCTGAATGCCAAACGCTCCAACTTCCCGTTTGACATGGATGACGACCGGATCGTGCGCCCCTATAACCTTGAACTGCACCCGGACAACTTTTCAGGCAGCACCGGGTTTGACGCTGACCACGAATGGGTCATCCCCTCACGTAACCGAGGCGATATTGCCCGCGCCATTCTCTACATGGTAATGATCTACGAAATCGACGAACTCTATGATCGGCATATTGCGACTCTGGTACACTGGGCCAAGGTTGACAGCCCTAGCGCTTGGGAGCTTGCTTACAATAACTGGGTACATTCCCGGCTCGGAATTCGAAATCCCTTTATTGATACGCCTGAAAATGCATTACAATTGCTGAATAACCGTGACCTGATGGATTCGATTGAATACCAGCAGTAGCGCGAGGCTAGCTAAAATGCCACAATTTGATGAATCGCCCGCTTTCGAGGAAAACAATTACATGACTACACGCAAACAAGCGTCTGGATTTTTAGTGCTTAGCTTCTGTGCAAGCATCTTCTCGGTACAAGCTGCTGAAATTATCCAGGTAGAAACCACAGGCTCCCGCTCACAATCCGTATTGGGCAGCACGGTTATCCCGTACAAAGAAGTCGCTTTGAGCGCCCAAATCCCCGGTGTCGTGAAATACGTTGCAGGGCCTGTCGGCACCAATCTGACAGAAGGTGGAGTTGTCTTCAAGATTGACGAATCCCAGTTAATCGCCAAGCGTAATGCCGTCATTGCGCAGATTTCCATTGCCCAAGCTGCGCTACAAAATGCCCAGGCACAGTATTACCGCGAACTGACCTCGCCGCGCAGCAAAGACATCGGCGCAATGCCGGGTTTCGGGATGCCCGCCATGTTCGACCGGATGGCTGTCAAACCGTTTGCCAATTCTTTCATGGGTGGCTACGACACCGATGCTGTGCGCCAAGGCGACCTCAGCAATGTGATGGCCAGCGTTTCGCAAGCACAAGGCCAGCTTCAGCAAGCCAACTCGCAATTGCAGGAAATTGATTCTGCCCTGCGTGACGCCAGCGCCCTTGCCCCGTTTGAAGGCATCATCATGGAAAAGATGGTGGAAGTCGGTGACACCGTACAGCCGGGTCAACCCCTGATCAAATACGGCTACGTCAAATACAAGCGTTTGCAGGCGGATGTCCCGTCCGGTCTGGTTGGCAACCTGAGCAAGGATATGCTGCTACCGGCACGGATCGACGGCAGCACCAACACCTCGGTACGGGTATCGGAAATTTCGCCAGTCGCAGACCCTAATCGTCATACCGTCACCGTGAAATTCGACATTCCGATGGAAATCAACACTGCCCCCGGCATGTATGCTGAAATCTATGTACCCGAAAACAAAAAGGGTAGCAGTCAGGTAACGGTTATCCCACGCTCTGCCCTGATGAAAGGCAGCAGCTTGCCCGGCGTGCTGGTGGTAAAAGAGGATAACACCTCCGAGTTGCGTATGGTGCGCTTGGGTTCTGAGCAGAATGGTGGCACTAAAGTGTCGATCATTTCCGGCTTGAACCCCGGCGACAAGATCATTGATAACCCACCCGTGGGCGTTACTTCAGGCTGGATGCCAGCGGCGGCGCAGTAAGGCTGAAGAAAATCCTTCCCTAACCCCTCCTTTTGCAAAGGAGGGGGATAATAAAACAATAACGAATAAACGATGAGACTGGACACCACTTACACCGTCAATACGCCGGAAGGCATTGCCTTGGAGCTTTCACCCGCAGGCCCCGTGCCACGCCTGTTGGCATGGCTGCTGGATTTGCTGTTGCGTTCTTTGGTCAACGTCGCCTTGTTTTTGATGCTATCAACACTGGGAAAAACAGGGGCAGGCATTGCCTTAATCCTGGCTTTTTTATTGGAGTGGTTTTACCCGGTTTATTTTGAATTGCGCCAGCAAGGGCAAACACCCGGCAAAAAAATGCTCGACATTTATGTAGCACAAGCCGATGCCAGCCCCATCACACCTTCCGCATCGCTGGTACGCAACCTGCTACGCGTTGTCGACTTTTTACCGCTGCTATACGGTTTCGGGTTTGCCAGCATGATGCTGAATGGGCGTTTCCAACGTTTGGGTGATTTGGCGGCTAATACCGTGGTACTCCACAAAACCCCGCGTAACCCTCATTACAACCATGCCGTCGACACCGACCCGATACGCCCGGAAGTCAGTCTGAGCCTGCCCGAGCAACAAGCCATCATGTTATTTGCCCAGCGCAGCTACACACTCACCCCGGCACGCCAAGATGAACTCGCCCGCATGACCGGCTCCTTGGTAGCACAGCAAGACAACCCTGCCCGCTGGCTGCAAGGCATTGCCCGCTGGCTGAGCGGAGGCGGCAGGTCATGAAACAGGAACGGTTCATCCACCGATACCAGCCGCAGTGGGATCAATTCGAGGCATGGCTGGATTACCAGCAACTCCCCAAAAAACAACGCAAGGCATTGCCGGAACCGGCGCTGGATTTCCCGCAAGCCTATCGCCAACTGTGCCACCACCTGGCCTTAGCACAATCACGCTTGTACAGCCCCTTGCTGATTGGGCAACTCAATGAACGGGTGACACGCGGGCATAACCACCTGTATACCTCGCGGCTACATTTTGCACACCGTTTTGTCAATTTCTACCTGCGGGATTTGCCGCAACTGGTGCGCCGTGAATGGCAAGCGGTCTTGCTGGCGGGCTTACTGTTTTTCGGCAGCTTTTTTGCCATTTTGATCGCCATCCAGATTCAGCCTGACCTGGTGTATTCGGTGATTGATGGCTCTCAAGTGGCGGGGATGGAAGAGATGTACGACCCGGCACGTACCTCCCGTCTCGGGCGTGAACGCGAAGCCGACAGCGATATTTACATGTTCGGTTATTACATCAAGAACAATACCGGCATTGGCTTTCAGGTGTTTGCCGGGGGCTTGTTATACGGTTTGGGCAGTTTATTTTTTCTGTTTTACAACGGGCTGGTGATTGGTGCGGTTGCCGGGCATTTGACCCAGATGGGTTATATCAGCACCTTCTGGGGGTTTGTGGCGGGGCACAGTGCTTTCGAGCTGACCGCTATCGTGCTGGCGGGTGCTGCGGGTTTCAAACTGGCTGCGGCGTTGATCATGCCGGGGCGCAAATCGCGGGCGCTGGCTTTGCGTGACAATGCGCAGGAGGCTATCGGCATCGTGTACGGCTCTGCCACCCTGTTCGTTATGGCAGCGTTTGTGGAAGCCTTATGGTCATCGCAGCCCTGGATTCCGCTCATGGTGAAATACGGCGTGGGCATTGCCTTGTGGCTGCTGGTGATCGGCTATTTCACCCGACTCGGACGCGGGGCTTCGCATGAAACTGGATGACATCACCACCAATATTCGCTTGCGTTCGCCGTGGGAAGCCGTTGACCTTGGGTTTGCGATGGTGCAGCACAATGTACGCTGGATTTTCCCGGCGTGGGCGTTGTTGTTAGGCGGGTTTGCGCTGATCCTGTGGGTCGCGATACCGGAACCTTACAAAGCTTACGTCCCGCTGGCGCTGTGGTGGTTCAAGCCGCTGTATGACCGGGTATTGCTGCATATCCTCAGCCATCAGATGTTTAACCAGCGGCTGTCCACGGCGGATATTGTCAGTGCGATACCCAAGCTGATACGTCATACCGGCCTATTAAGTGCGCTGACATTCCGGCGGTTTTCGTTGTCACGCGGCTTCAACCTGTCCATTTGGCAACTGGAACAGTTACGCGGCAAAACCCGGCAGGAACGTCAGAACGTATTGCACCTGCAAGCACATTCCCAAGCGGTATGGCTGACGATTGCCTGTCAGCACCTGGAATACGTGGTGATTTTCAGCCTGTACGTATTGATTGTCATGCTTGACCCCAGCGATGGTTCGTGGAATTACATCCTCAGTACTTTCACCGAAACCTTTGATACCGAGACCGAATATTGGGGCAATTTGTTATATCTGGTGTTATACGTCCTGACTGTGCTGGTGATCGAACCTTTGTACATCGCCGCCAGTTTCAGCCTGTACCTGAACCGCCGCACCCAACTGGAAGCTTGGGATATTGAACTCGCTTTCCGCAATCTCGGCGCACGCCTCAGCCAAGTGGCGAAAACACCGCTAGCGCTGTTACTGGCTGCTTGCTTATTGGTAGGTTTACCGAGTATCGCCCCCACACCATCATGGGCAAGTGAACGCTTGCCACCCGAAGAAGCCAGCGCCCAAATGGCTGAAGTCATGCAACGCGAAGAACTGGCGGGAATGCGCACCCGGATGCAGTGGGTTCCGCGCAACCCGGACAAAACAACAACTGACGACAAACCCAGCGAATTAGCCCAATCGTGGCAATTGCTGTTCGCCAACCTCACCAAAACCGTGCTGTGGATTGCGGTCATTGTGCTGCTTATCGTCGGCTTTGTGTACCGCCAGCGGATTCTGGCCTTGCTAAAACCCGCCCAGCGTAAAGCAGCGCCCCCACCACCACCCGACATCCTGTTTGGGATGGACATTCGCCCCGAATCGCTTCCTGACGATATTGCCAGCGCCAGCCGCCGCTTGTGGGAAGCAGGCCAGCATCGCGAAGCCCTCAGCCTGCTGTACCGAGGAGCACTGATGCAATTGACCCGGCATGAGCAAATGGTGGTACAAGATAGCCATACCGAAGGCGACATCCTGCGGCTCGCACACCCCCACCTCGACAGCGCACGCATGGCATGGCTGACGGCTGTTACCCGTGTCTGGCAAGAAATTGCTTACGCCCATCGCATTCCGGCAGATGCGCAAGTCATACCGTTGTTTGGCTTCGACTTCGCAGGGAAGCCCGCATGAAACTCCAACACATCCTCATCGGCCTGTTCGTCGCCCTCGTCATGACCATCGGGGTTTTCTGGTTCCTGAAAAACTATGAATACAAGGAAGTCAATGAATACATCGGTTTGCGTGGTGAAGCCAAAAGCAACCCGCTTTTCGCTGCCCGGCTGTTTTTGGAAGGCATGGGTATTCCCGCCGAACGCAAAGACAGCCTGCAAACCTTACCCGCTACCGACACTGTGCTGCTGATCGACACCGAACGTTACACCCTGTCGCGGCAAAAAATCGACGAAATCCTCGCGTGGGTAGAACGCGGCGGGCACTTGATCACCCGCGCTCACACTACCAGCAGTGACACCCTCTATGACGATACCGAGGATACCGACAAGGAAGCCGAAAAGTCACCCGTGCCGCCCCCAAGCAACAACGACATGCTGCAAAGCACCTTGGGCGTCAGTATCGGCGAACACGTCATCCCGGAAGATGATGACCTGCCGCTGGATGCGCAACTCTCCAACATGAGCCACCCGCTGCAAGTAGACCCGGAATTTTTCTACGCGCTGCAAACCACCACAGCAAACTACCCGCAAAGCTACAACGATGCTGACTGGTTACAGGAAATCGAACGCGGCAAAGGTTTAATCACGCTCGCAGCCAACCTCGACTTCATCGAAAACCACTCGCTTGAAGATTACGACCACGCCGCCTTCCTGTGGTACATGCTGCATAGCTTGAGGGATGAACCTGCTGGCGTCTGGCTGATACATACAGATGATATGCCACCGTTGTGGAAGCTCATCTGGGAACACGCCTGGGCATTGGTACTCACTTTGGCCTTACTGATTCCGCTAAGTATTCTCGCCCTTAGCCCACGCTTTGGACCGATGATCCCCAAACCAGCACTGGAGCGCCGCCGCATTCTGGAACACATCCACGCCAGTGGTCTATTCATGTGGCAACGTCACCGCCAACACGGCGACACCCAATACAACAGCTTCATCGCAAGCGCCGAACAACTTAACCCAGGCACAAGGAAACAACATGACAACAGCAACCCTGACGCTTGAACAAGCCAGCCAACTGGCTGACAGCATCCGCCACGAAATAAGCAAAGCGCTGATCGGGCAAAAACAAGTCGTCGGCGAAACCCTCATCGCGCTACTCGCCGGTGGTCACGTACTGATCGAAGGTGTGCCGGGCTTAGGCAAAACCTTGCTGGTACGCGCCCTCGCCCGCACCATCAGCGGACAGTTTGCCCGCATCCAGTTCACCCCCGACCTGATGCCCGCCGACATCAGCGGCCACGTCCTGTTCGACATGCAGAACCAGCGTTTCAACGTGCGCAAGGGGCCAGTGTTCACCAACCTGTTGCTGGCGGATGAAATCAACCGCGCCCCCGCCAAAACCCAATCTGCCTTACTCGAAGTGATGCAGGAACAACAAGTCACCATCGAAGGCCAGTCATTACCCGTCCCCCTGCCCTTCATGACGCTCGCCACTCAGAACCCGCTGGAACAAGAAGGCACTTACCCCTTGCCGGAAGCCCAACTTGACCGTTTCCTGCTGAAAGTTTTCATCGACTACCCGGCGCTCGAAGAAGAGGCTGAAATGGTCAGTATTGTCACCGACAAGCAAATCGGCGACCGTTTCAATCTCAACAACCTGCAAGCCATTGCTACCCCCGAACAAGTACTGGCGATGCAAACCGTCACTGCTGACATTGCGGTGGATGTTCACGTACTCGATTACGCAGTGCGCATTACCCGCGCCACTCGCCACTGGCAAGGCTTGCGCTTTGGGGCGGGGCCACGCGGCAGCATTGCCCTGATCCGTGCGGCACGTGCCAATGCTTTGCTGGCAGGCCGCGATTTTGTCCACCCGGATGACATCAAGCAAGTGTGCCTGCCGATCCTGCGCCACCGTGTTTCCCTGTCACCGGAAATGGAGCTGGAAGGCTATAACGCCGACCATTTGCTCACAGCACTACTCGACAAAACCGAAGCGCCACGCAGATGATGTTACCCGCCCGCCGTGCGTTTCAATTGCTGGGCGTGAATGCGGCGATAGCCTTGCTTGTCAGCGTGTTCCCTGAACGGATTGTCCTGTGGTATGTGGCAGTGGGGGCAAGCCTGCTGGCGGCCTTCGTTGATTTGTTGTTAGCGGTGACAGAACCCACACCGCGTGGCGAACGCTTCGTGCCCCATTCCTTGCCACTGGGGGTGAAACGCAACGTGCGTCTCAAGATCCACAATACCGGCAAGCGCCCCCTAACCCTCGACGTTTTTGATCATTTCCCATTGGAAGTCAGCGCCCGTGGTTTCCCGCTCCGCTTGGGCTTGACCGGCGGCACTTTCGCCGAGCCGCTGTATGAAGTGACGGCCAACGAACGCGGTAAACTGTTATTCCCTTGCCTGCAAATCCGGGTACGCTCCCCGCTGCAATTCTGGTGGCATGACCTCAAGTTGCCCGTGGTATCTGAAGTGAAGGTTTACCCCAACTTCGCCGCCGTGGCGCAATACGCGCTGATGGCAACCGACCACCACCTCAGTCACATGGGTATCATGAAAAAGCGTCGTCGGGGTGAAGGGCAGGATTTCCACCAGCTCCGCGAATACCGCGCCGGGGACAGCCTGCGCCAGATCGACTGGAAAGCCAGTTCGCGGATGCGCCGTCCCATTTCCCGCGAGTATCAGGATGAACGTGATCAGGAAATCATTTTCCTGCTGGATTGCGGGCATCGGATGCTGGCGAAAGACGACAGCCTTTCGCATTTTGACCATACCCTGAACGCCATCCTGCTATTGACCTATGTAGCGCTACGGCAGGGCGATGCGGTAGGCTTAGGCAGTTTCGCCGGGCAAAGCCGCTGGTTGCCTGCCCACAAGGGGCAACACAATGTCCAGCACATGCTGGATGCGTTGTATGATTTGCAGCCTACCACCCAAGCGCCCGATTACGCTCAGGCCGTGACTGAATTACTGGTACGTCAGAAAAAACGCGCCCTGGTGATCCTGCTGACCAATTTACGTGATGAAGATCTGGATGACTTGCTGCCTGCGGTACACATCTTGCGCAAGCGCCATCTGGTGTTGCTGGCGAGTATGCGTGAACAAGCCATTGATCAAGCGCTGGACAAACCAGTCGACAATCAGGAAGATGCGCTGCACAAAGCCGCTGTACAGCATTATCTGGCAACACGGGAAGCAACCTTACAACGCATCCGTGCGGCTGGGATCCGCTGTCTGGATGTCGCGCCCCCGGCGTTGTCGGTTAACCTGATTAACCATTACCTCGATATCAAGCGCAGCGGGATATTGTAAGCACTGTAAGACATTGGGAACACAAAGGAATACGCGATGATGAGTTTACTGGCGGCTATCGGTTTTGTACTGGTGCTGTTTGGCATTACCACCCTAATCATTGGCATCGTGCGCCATTTTTTTCCATTCGTGGACGAATACATCCCCGAAGAATTCAAAAAGCCACTGACCATCCAGTTTGCTGCATACTACCTGCTGGGGGGTTTGCTGTTGCTACTGATCCAGCCTACCTCGACTTAGAACTTGTACTGCCATTCCACCCGGTCACGCTTCAAGCGCCAATGCGCCTTGCTGGACGAGTGACCATTGGCAAACAATTTGCCTGACAGGTTATCGTAAAAATTTTCCCGCACATTGTTCTGCAAACGCTCTTTCAAGCGAGACTCGCTACGCACCGCCGTCTTACAATCACGCATCAACAGGTTGCTATTGGCACATAAACGTTGTTCCAGCAGCATATCATTGCGTATCTCATTGGGACGCAGCGCAAACGGTTGTGCCATCAAGCGGATAGAATCATAGGGCAAAGACGACGGTGGCGTACCGCACGCGGTTACACCCACCATCGTTGCTGACAGCAGTAAGCCCTTTACTGCCATCATTTTCATAGTCGTTGTCATAAACACCTCGCATTCCGGCGCATGTTACCCTTAACACACTGAAATGGCTATTTTTTATACAGATAGTTTTTCCTCTATCGCCAGTATTGCCATCACCACCGGCTGCAATTGCCGTTTTTCTTCCTGAAACTCGCCGAGCATCGTCCGCAGGAAGTTCAAATGCTCGTTAATGAAGCGTAATTGCCGGGGCGCTACACCATAACTAATCGCTTGCACGTACTCCGCCACAACTTTTTGCACTTGCGTCACCTCATTCAGGCGTGAACCAACGATGTAATACAGCAGGCTGTATTCCGCCCGCGTAATCCCAGGACAGAAAGCACCCGTCCCTCTCACCACCTCGGCACATTGCCGTACCTGATCCAGCCAGTGCTTCAGTTCCTGCCGATCCAGTTGTTTCACATCCCCGCGCAGGTAGCGCACTACCTTGCACGTCAGCCAGTTGATCAGCGGATAAGCTGCAATGGCATGGGTTTCCTGCAAAGCAAACTCGTGCGCCCGCTTATAGGCCTTTTCCATTTCCAGCAAGGCACGGGCGCGGCCTTCCCCGCTCACCATCATCGCCTGCCGCTTCCAGAATTTGCCGACTTCCTCAAAGCGTTGCAGGCTATTCCCTAGACCATCCAGCAACTGGAGGGTTTTCAGGCTGCTTACCATCAAATCAGCCGGGGAAGCGGCTATGCGTGCAGCGGGTGCATCCACACTACCCTGCGACCAAGCCAGCGCCCACGCGGTTTGCAGGCTTACCTTGTCTTCCAGTAAAATCACCGGGTAATCAGCCTGTGGCGAATTCAGCGCTGCCTCATAAGCATCCAATGCAGGGGCGAACATCTCCAACTTGCCATAAGCCCGCCCCAATGCATATAGAATTTCCGCATGACCAAGCCATTCAGCAGGAACTGCCCGATGCAATTGCTGCAAGCGTTCCTGCAACCACGCCACATCACTAGCCTGCGCGGTGTCGGCAGCATTGATCAGGTTCTGTAATTCAGCCACCACTTCAACCTCGGCAACGAAACGCCAAGTATCCGCCGTCGCGTCTCCCCCGCTGCTGCTGGGTTGGCGGCTCAACAACTTGTAATCAGGGTCGCCGTAACACTGGTAAGCCCCCCAAGTGTTGCCATTCGGGAATTGTTGCCAGGTTTCGCGCCGCGCCATCAATACCGCCATGCCAAACGGGTAGCCTTGCAACAGTGCGTTGTAACACTGTTCCGCAAATACCTTGGCTGCATTATCATCAATTGCCCAACCTGCCGCTATGATAGCCCTCACACCCATACGGATTAATTCTTGCGCCAGACTCGCCGCCAATTTGCTGCGATCCTGGGTCAATGATGCCTGAATATCGGCTTCCATAAAATCCATTTGCGCCAAATGGCAACAGTTGATGAAGGCCAATTCCGGCACTTTGCGCATTTGCCCAATTTCCACCGGAGTAAGGAAAATGCCATCGCCCAACACCATGCCGCTGACTTCCAGATCGCTGTCCTTATCCGGTTTGTAGCGGTATACCCCGTGCCCCGCCAGATGCAGCACGCGGTAATCCGCGATATTCAGCGCCTTGAGGATGGATTGCGGGTCTGTGCCAATCTCGCGTCTCACTTGGGTAAAACCACCCGCTTCCAACAGTTTGGCAACGGTTTCGGCTTCATGCTTAGCGGCAGGCAGGCGCACAAACTCACCCCCCACGGGCGGGTCGCCAATCACCAGCGCGGAACGGTCAACCGGATTCACCACTCGCTGGCGATATTGCCCCACCTGCAACTGACGCAACAAGCCAAAACGTACTGCCAACGGTTGCGACTCGTGGTCAAGGCGGTTGTACAGCAACTCCCACGGGTACGCCGATGAAGCACTGTCCAGCACCATCACCAAATTTTCAGCATTCGGCGCTTGCTCTTTCATGGCCGCTGGCAACAGCAATTCAAACAAGATTTTGCCAATATCCGGGTCGTCGCTGCTGGAGCTGATCGCCTTGTCGATGAACTGGTCAACCAGTTTACGCTGGGTAGGCTGCAACACCATTTCTGCCCGCGCCTTATCGGTCAGGGCGGTATATTTCAGGCCGCTGTCACTGGCTTCCACCTGAAGACGCCGCCACCAACCGGGCGGATCGTTGTACATCACCCGGCGACGTTTACCCGGCAAGTATTGCATCAGGCTCTTCACGGTAAAATCCGTGCGGAATTCCGGTAGCAGCACAAAATCCTGCACCAGCCTTGCCGCCTCCACCGCACGGTCTTCATACAACTCGATGAATTCCACCACCTGTAAGCGCAAACGCAAACCGCGCTCACTCTTGTCCAGCGCTTGATTCGCCTGAGCAATCGCCCGCAAGATCGCGGTAATTGAATCTGCCAGCGTCACGCTGCCACCGCCTACCGTACCGATCAGCAAGGTCGCCACATGCACCGGCACGCTGTCACCATCCGTTGAAGTATTCCCGGCACTTTCCAGCGCTTCCTGGATTTTCAGGGAATAATCCATCATCGCCCGCGTAAAGCTCGCTGTCATCTCCCCCGGTGTCAACTTGCCGACTTCGCCCAAGCCCACAATCACCGCGCCCCCCGGCTTTCTGCCCGGATTCAGGAACACATGCGACGTACCCGATGACCCCGGATACAAACCCATGCGGTGCAACTCACTCATGCGCCCATCCAGCCGTTTGTCCAGCAAGGCTTCCGCACTGAGGATGGAATCCCCCTCATAATGCCCCACCACCACCGGGTGCGCCACTTGCTCCAGATTGCCATGCACCACGCGTACTTCCACGGACGGGCGTACCTCCTCCTGCGTCATGCGGGTGTGATAACCCAGCGCCGCTGCCAGCAATTCAGCTTCATCCGGGAATAATTCGCTACGAATCTCAGGCAACCACTGATCCCCCGCCTTGCCAATCGCTGGCGGTTTCTGCTCCAACTGACGCGATACGCCATCATCCAGCAAGTATTGCAAGGTCTGGAAATACTCGCTGTGGCTCGCCATGCGCCCGTGTTCCACCGGCATGAACCAGGTCGGCACAGACTCAGGCAGGCTGCCCCACAAGCTCACCCCGTCACCCTCCCCGCTGGCATGGAAACGCCACCCGCCATCATCCTGAACCTGCACATCATCCGGCGTCAGTGCTGAACGCCCGTACAGGTAAATCAGCCGCTGGGCATCCAGTTCCAGCGCCCGCCATTGCTCACGCACCTGAAGCGCCCCCGCCAGCAAACCACGCCCCGGCCATTCCGCAAAAGCATCACCCAATAGCGCTTGCCAACGCGCTTCCTGCAAATACGCCGCAGGCAATAACTCCAGCACACCGGGGTAACGCGCAAATTGTTGCGCCAGCCGTTGGTTTTCGCCCTCATCCATACTGCCGTCAAGCAGGTTTAGCAAACGCACCAAACGGTGTTTCCCCAACAGGATTTGCACCGCCGCATACGTGCCCTGCAACGGCGTGCCCAACATCACCACGCGGCAATCGGCTTCCTCACGCAAACGTCGCCACACAGCGGGTGCTTCACTCATCATCGCCAGCGCCACCAAGCCGCCGCTCGAATGTGCCAGCAGGCGGATCACTAGCTTGTTGCCCGCCGCTTTCGCCGCATCCAGCTCCTGTTCCAGCGCATCCCCCAGACGGCGGCCTGTTTCCGCGTAAGAGCGCCGCCAGTCGTAGTCAAATTCCACCAGCTTGTGGCTATCGTCCAGCATATCCAGTAAGGGGCGGTACAGTGTTTCCAATACGCCAACGGCTTGTATTCCCGCACTATCCATGCCCAACCGGGAAAAATCGCCCCAACCCAGTGCCGACATATTCAGCCATACCGGGTTATCCCCCGCCTGCAAGGTTGACCCCATAAAACCGGGCAGGAAATACACTGTGCTGCTTTTAGCCTTCTCCTGCCCACGGCTGGAACGCGCCGCCGGACGTACTACAGGCGCTTCCGGCAGCAACGGGCGCAAGCGCAAATCGGTATCCGGGTGCGTCAATGCACTGATCAGGCGTTCGCGCACATCACCCTTGCGGAAATAACCAAAATGGCTGCTATCATCGCTTTGATCCAGATAAAAACGCATTCCCTGCAACCGCCGCGCCCCACCGTACATCCCGGCGGTATTCATCACAAAGTCGTTTTCTTCGCCGAAAAAACGCTGCATCACCCACGCATTGAAACTGCCCAGCAGGTTGGATGCCTTCATATCCCCGGCAATCACGGTAAGGTCAGAATCCAGTTGCACATCCGGGCGATTCAACAAACGGATCAGGGGTGAACCGGGCATCATGGCCTCGATCCCCGGCAATGCTGCGGGAGCGGTGCGCTGGCGGGCAGTCGCCATCAGTACCATACGCACAAATTCCGCCAGATTCTGGTAGCGGGGCGCAGGGATTAGATTCAAGACATTGAACACCAGCGACAAGTTATCTTCCAAGCCTGCCGCCGCCAGCACCGTGCCACGCCCAGGGCAGGCGACCCGCACAAAACGTTCCACCCGGATTTGCTTATCCTTGAGCAAGATTTCGATTTCCTGCAAACCTTCCCGATCGCTGCGGCGAGCGTCGCTGGCAAACATCTGGCGTTCAGCCGGGGTGAAAATGTCATCGCTATCCAGAAACTGCTCGGCGGAATCGCGGGTTTTGCGTTTCAGCACCCCTTGGCACAGCAATTCCCCGACCAGACCACCGCGTGAATGGCTGATCACATGCAAACGGGTATGCGGCGGCAACAAACGCAACACTTGCAGCGCATTTTGCACCGGGCTAACTGCGAGGGTGTGGTGTTCCAGCGTGAACACTTGCTGGCAATAAGGGGCAAACAAACGCTGTAACCACGCAGGCGCGTTGTAGCCTTGGCGCGATTCCCAGAGTTCGCCGAAACTGCCATCCGTGTTAGAAAACGTACCGTGCAGGAACAGCAGCACCGGCTTGGTGGTGTCGATGTCCGCCGCTTGGGTGATCCGTTGCAAATCGAGCTTGCCGGGGTTGGCGCAACGGTATATGCCCGGCTGGGCAATCTTGCGGGTTTCCAGCTTGGTCATCAGGGCGGTCAATGTCTGCGTAGCGTCGCCTACTGGGTCGACTTGCAGCAGTCGCAGGTATTTCAGCACCAGACCGACCGTGTTGCGCTGTTTGCCTACGTCAAAACTTGTGGGAGTCAGCGGGGCTTGTGCCTGTAAATCCCCCGCCCGCACCCAGCGTTTGAAACCGCCCTCGAATTCGAGTTCTACCAGCGTTGCATCCGCCACATCCTTGAGTTCGAGCGTTGCGCCCGTGCTGCGCACGGCTTCCAGCGTCACCTCCCGCTGGCAGGTGATTGTCAGAATGTCGGCGTAAGCATTGCTGGTTTTGTATGACAAGTCTTGCCCGGTTAACTTGCCACTGATCGTGATGGAATCCATGCGTCCCCCGCATTATTTTTCGGCGTGCTTAATGTTTAGTACAAAAAGGGGGGGTTGTACAATAGAAACCGCCATGCGGGGATGACCTCGATAGTGCCCGCTTTAAGCACCATTTGCTCTTCTTCCTGGCGTGTCACGATGATTCCCGTTGGCAGATTCAACTCCATCATCGCCTCCTCCAACGCGGCTATTTCACGTTTGCGGGTTGTCGGGTTAACCAACGTCTCGCACACCTGAACCAATAAACGGGGACGGTCTTGCCACTGCGCGATGAAATCTACCTCTCGACCACCCTTAGTTTTGTAGTAGAAAATATCCGGTGTGACTCGCCGCAGCGCGGTAAACACCAGATTTTCAAGCAAATGACCGGTATTGACCAAAATCCCCGATGAAACCGATGTCACCATCGCATGGTCTATGCAGTAAATTTTTTTAGGGTTGGCATTAGCACGGCTAAGGGATGCATCGAACAGTCGCACAGTAAACAAGAAATAGGCATCTTCAAACCATGCCAGATAATCAGCCACCGAAGAGTGAGGTACTTTATGCCCCAGCGATTTCAAATACCCCGTCAATTTGTTCAGGGAATACAAAGATGCCGTGTTATCAACCAACCAATGTGCTAAATCCGTCAGTGCCTTGGGGTGAGAAATATCATGGCGTTCCACCAGATCACGAAACAACACCGCGTGAAAATAGTCCTGATGGATTTTTACCCGCAAATGCCGTTCCAAACTCGCCACTTCGGGGAAACCGCCAGCCTCCCAATATTGCTCGAAAGCATTCTGCACGAACAAACGCTGCTTGGTGGAAAGCACCCCATCCCCACCGTCCAACCCTAGATAATCCAGATATTCACGGAAAGAGAATGGGAACACCTCCCACGATAGCGCCCTGCCCCGCATTTGGGTGGCGATTTCCTTGGAAAGCATCCTTGCTGAAGATCCAGTGATGTACACCTCGCAATTCTCGGTACGCATCAGCCGATCCACAAACGGCTCCCAACCATCAATCGCCTGAATTTCGTCGAAAAAGCAGTATACCTTTTCACTGTTTTTCTTGTCGGGGTAGAGTGAGTAATACGCATCAAGAATCACCCCCAAGCCACTTTGCTGAAGCCCGTGCAAACGGTCATCGAAGAAGTTCAGGTACAGAATATTCTGCCGTATTACGCCTTTCCCCAGCAGCCCCTGCATAAGCTGAAACAGAAAGGTAGATTTACCGCTACGGCGCACACCGATACAGACAGTGGCCTTGCCGTGGAGAGGCGTAACATCCAAATGGCGCGGAATACCTGAAAAAACTTCAATCTCTTGAAAATCCAATATTATTTCTTGGAGAATCTTAATCATAGTGCGTCACTCCCGACAAAAATCCATCATAATCTTTACAGTCATTTATAATAATGGATGATTTAATCGAAAAGTGTTGATTTTTTTTAGCACTTTGCGTGATTTTAAGAAAATGTAGCTTCTCCTTAATCACTCATAACCCCTCATGGGGATTCGTAACGCGTTCGCGGTGTTGCGCCTCTTCCTGTTTCATCAGCTCATAACCCCTCATGGGGACTCGTAACATCCGCAACGCTGGAAAAGCCGCGCAATACGCCGCTCTCATAACCCCTCATGGGGATTCGTAACCACGGATGGATGGCTGAGTTCCAATCCGCACACGTTCTCATAACCCCTCATGGGGATTCGTAACTCAGCATCTTTTCGGCATCAGCCCGAGCTGTTAACTCTCATAACCCCTCATGGGGATTCGTAACAGTGCCTAGCGGGACTGCCACTTATGACAAATTCGGCTCATAACCCCTCATGGGGATTCGTAACGCAAATGGCAGCGGCAGGGCACGATTACGGCTACTGCTCATAACCCCTCATGGGGATTCGTAACCTTTCAGGGTCACTACAACCCCTTTTCCTTTTATCACTCATAACCCCTCATGGGGATTCGTAACCCATGCCTGAGCCTGCACCAACTCCGACGGAATATCCTCATAACCCCTCATGGGGATTCGTAACTCCTGTATGCATTGCCGCAGTCCCAGAATTGGTTAACTCATAACCCCTCATGGGGATTCGTAACCCTGTTGCTTGCGTCTACGCTTGTTTTTGGCGGCATCTCATAACCCCTCATGGGGATTCGTAACACAACGCGCCGATCTTGTCCGCCAAACCGCTGCACTCTCATAACCCCTCATGGGGATTCGTAACACTTTTTTAACTGGCTAACTGACGAGGCATATTCAGCTCATAACCCCTCATGGGGATTCGTAACTCAGGCATGGGCGTTGCTCAAAACCTCTACGGCATGCTCATAACCCCTCATGGGGATTCGTAACCCCCCACAGTTGCGGCGGTGATGATTGCCCATGCTCCTCATAACCCCTCATGGGGATTCGTAACTCATCGCCGTATTCGCGGCAATATTCGCGTATTTCTTCTCATAACCCCTCATGGGGATTCGTAACCTAAATTCTTCTTTTCAATTCCAAGCCTTACTGGAACTCATAACCCCTCATGGGGATTCGTAACTGCCGTCGGAACAGATGAACCGCGAATAGCTGCCACCTCATAACCCCTCATGGGGATTCGTAACTTCTGCCCGCGCCTAAAAAAATTGGGGCATCAACGCCTCATAACCCCTCATGGGGATTCGTAACGCTGACATTGGCAAATACGGTGCTCAACAATCTATTCTCATAACCCCTCATGGGGATTCGTAACTGTGCTGCACACCCCAATCATCAGCCCATCACTTGCCCTCATAACCCCTCATGGGGATTCGTAACAAGGATTCGCCCCCGACCTCGACCCGACAACTCCTCTCATAACCCCTCATGGGGATTCGTAACTAGTACCAGCGATAAAGTAGTGTACCCCGTCTGCAACTCATAACCCCTCATGGGGATTCGTAACCAGTTGGTCACCAGTGCCAAGCCCCACCTTCACCGTCTCATAACCCCTCATGGGGATTCGTAACTCTGTGGCGGTGGGGGCGACACGACGGGTGGCGATGCTCATAACCCCTCATGGGGATTCGTAACTTGTTGACCAAGCCATGGACGAAAGTGAGGTTTACCTCATAACCCCTCATGGGGATTCGTAACTCTTGAACGAATGGCGGAAAAACAACCCTATTAAGTCTCATAACCCCTCATGGGGATTCGTAACCTTTATCTGCTGCTACCTTGCTGCGCTCGTTCTCAACTCATAACCCCTCATGGGGATTCGTAACCTTTTGTCACGACATAGTTGACGTAATCCGATTCTTCTCATAACCCCTCATGGGGATTCGTAACGGGGTGGGTGCTGGTAGCCACGGCTGCAAAATGCACCTCATAACCCCTCATGGGGATTCGTAACTAAATCTGGTAGTACCGTCTACATCAAGCTTAAATGTCTCATAACCCCTCATGGGGATTCGTAACCTGCTTTGTCCGCGCTACAAGTAAGTGCTGTGCAGCCCTCATAACCCCTCATGGGGATTCGTAACGTAAAAACGTGACGGTGCGCCTTGTCGGGGTCGACTCTCATAACCCCTCATGGGGATTCGTAACGCGCCTTGCTGACGCCCTAGTGTTAGCAACCCGTACATCTCATAACCCCTCATGGGGATTCGTAACAAAACCAGCGCTTGATATTAATGCCAATGCTGCGAGCTCATAACCCCTCATGGGGATTCGTAACGAACTTGCCAGCATGTTTGGACTCGATCAATCTCACTCATAACCCCTCATGGGGATTCGTAACCGACCGTTTGCGCTCATATGATTTTTTTGTTGACATCTCATAACCCCTCATGGGGATTCGTAACAAGCAAAACCAATTCGACGCGGGCGAAGTAGCACACTCATAACCCCTCATGGGGATTCGTAACAAATCACGGATTTGGCGAAAAACAGTCAACAACATGCTCATAACCCCTCATGGGGATTCGTAACCAAGCCGAGGATGTTATCTACCACCAGAAATTCACTCTCATAACCCCTCATGGGGATTCGTAACGTCGTAACCCTGTCCAGCCGCTACGCCCATCAATCCCTCATAACCCCTCATGGGGATTCGTAACTGATGGGCAGGAATCAGAAGCGACACTTGCCGAACTCTCATAACCCCTCATGGGGATTCGTAACCAGGCTGTTGGTGAGCGTATCCCGTTTGCTGGTACTCTCATAACCCCTCATGGGGATTCGTAACTATACTTACGTCATCGCGCTCAGAGTTTGCAAACGCTCTCATAACCCCTCATGGGGATTCGTAACAATGTGAGCGTTGGCTGCTGCGCTTGCCAGCACATCCTCATAACCCCTCATGGGGATTCGTAACAATGGATGTTTTCCAGATAAAACAGGCGGTCACGCACTCATAACCCCTCATGGGGATTCGTAACTATCGGCAACTATACGCAAATCCTGAAAAAGACAGCCTCATAACCCCTCATGGGGATTCGTAACGGATTTTTGTAAGCGAGTCAGTCGCGTCGTACTCACCTCATAACCCCTCATGGGGATTCGTAACACTCACGGTCACTTGACGGCTGGAACTATCATGGAGCTCATAACCCCTCATGGGGATTCGTAACTTTAGTCCTGTTGGTTATTTAATTCAATGTTTGCAAGCTCATAACCCCTCATGGGGATTCGTAACCGATATAGACGAATGCGACCGCCTTGCTGATGCGCTCTCATAACCCCTCATGGGGATTCGTAACAAACGTCACGATTTCGGCTTTACCGGCCTCAGCTTTCTCATAACCCCTCATGGGGATTCGTAACGAGCTGGATATTAAAGCCTATGAGGCCGAAACCGCACCTCATAACCCCTCATGGGGATTCGTAACCCTTGTTCGATCAGATTCCCGTCCTTGTCGTGCTCATCTCATAACCCCTCATGGGGATTCGTAACGCCAGCCTGATTAATGACTGCCTGCTACAGAAAAACCTCATAACCCCTCATGGGGATTCGTAACATGTCAATTACTCCTTAATTAACTCCCGACTAAGTTCTCATAACCCCTCATGGGGATTCGTAACGATTTTGTGGCTATGGGTAACGGTTGCACTTGTTGCTCATAACCCCTCATGGGGATTCGTAACAAAACTAGCGAGAAAAGAAGAATTAACACACAGCAACTCATAACCCCTCATGGGGATTCGTAACCCACTTTTCCGGCGGCGGACTGATGTCAGCAAGCACCTCATAACCCCTCATGGGGATTCGTAACCTGATATAACAACTGACAACGTATCTGTGCCCGACTCTCATAACCCCTCATGGGGATTCGTAACGATTCATAGCCCTCAACGTAAGCGGCCCTCTCTGCAACTCATAACCCCTCATGGGGATTCGTAACGCGGACAAAGCGGCTGAACGGCTGTATGCGCGTTATCTCATAACCCCTCATGGGGATTCGTAACGCCACGTACTGCCACGCGGGTCTTCTGAGAATCCGTCTCATAACCCCTCATGGGGATTCGTAACCATTCTTTCCGCTCCAACGGGGCAAGGATGATAGACACTCATAACCCCTCATGGGGATTCGTAACTCTAAAAGCCTATCTTCAATACTGATCTCAGCGTCTCTCATAACCCCTCATGGGGATTCGTAACTCTGTATGCGTTTGATGGCAGCCACCCGCGCTCTATTCTCATAACCCCTCATGGGGATTCGTAACATTGATGAAATGGGCGCGGAAGGATTGCCCGGCGCTCTCATAACCCCTCATGGGGATTCGTAACGCGCAAAATGCCATGATGTTTGTCCATCTCCCATTATCTCATAACCCCTCATGGGGATTCGTAACGCTCGATGCCATGCGCCGTATCATTGGCAATGTCGTCTCATAACCCCTCATGGGGATTCGTAACGATACGTTCACGCGCCCGCTCAACAATGCCTTGCAGCTCATAACCCCTCATGGGGATTCGTAACCTTTGCCCGGAATCCACGCTGACCCGGCGTCATGCCCTCATAACCCCTCATGGGGATTCGTAACGCCCGATTTCAAGCCAATTTTGGGTATGACCGCTTGAATCAGACAGTGTAAACATAGCATGAAAGAGTGATAGATATTCATCAAAGGTAGGGAATTTTTACTTCAGTGGCGGGCGAAGTTGCCTACAAAACCGAGAAATCACGGCGATGGTCATCAACGGGTGTCTGTTTCAGCTCACCCTTGCCAGAGTCACTTTTAGACAGATGATTGACCTCGACATTCTGGCGGTTGGCAGCACTGATTTGTGTTACCCGATCACCGGGGATCATAAGCTTGCCCAGCTCACGCCGCAATTTAATCGCCTGCGCATCAGTAATGTCGCCAGTAAACACCGAATACTGGTCATGATTCAGATAGCGACGTAGCAGCTTCTTGAATTTGTCGGTGCGTTTGGCTTCGACATCGTAAGTCATCAGCATAAACATTCATACCCTCCGTTTGAACGCTTCATATTCCCCGGCTCCCAGCACTTCGCGTTCCAGCCCTAGTGCCTCACGGTAAATCCAATTGCGGAAACTGCGCCCCTGATACTGTTCTTCCAGCCGCAAGGAGAATTGTTCCGCCACATGCCGCCGCCCAGTTTCCGACAGCAAACAAACGTTGTCATGCTGCTCAAACCAACTTTCATCCAACATCCGCCGTTGCACCATGCGGAAAATCAGCATATCCGTCAGCACCGGCTTAAAAGGCTCCGCCAGATCCAAACTCAATGACGCACGCCCATAACCGGGGGAATGCAACACACTGAACGTTTCCTCCAGATGCGTCTTGCTGATTTCATGCCGCACCACGGTATAAACCAGTTGGTTCAAGAACGACAACAAGCAATTGATCGGGTTATTCGGCGGACGCCGTACCCGCTTACCAAAATCCAGTTCCGCATGAATAGCAGGCCAAGCAGCGTAATAGTATTGATGCAACTGCCCCTCAATCCCCATCAAAGTGTTGGTATCCACCGCCCGTGCAATAGTCGCCAACAGCTTCTGCATATCGAACACCGGCTGTTTCATCGCCTCATTACCGCGATACTGGTAATAACGCAAGTTCGCCAACATATTGTGAGCTGCACCCCGTACAACCTCCCGTGCCACACTCATGCGTCGCACATCATCCAGCAGTAATTCGGCCTGTTTGAGCTTCACCTTACCCGCCGGATTGTGATCGTAAGGCTCAAATGCCCCCTTGAAATAGCCGTAGTAATCAAACACCGACAGGCGTACCCCGTGTTTGCCACACAAGCCCAACAGGCGCGAATTAAGACGGCTTTCCGACAGCAATACCACATGCGACAACTTTTCAATCGGCAATGAGCGCACTTGATCGCCCATTTTGATTTGCAGCGTGTTTTCGTGCTGCCTGAGCTGCGCTTCGCGTGAAATGAACAACGTTTCCATCATATCCTCAATCAAAACCACAGAAGGCAGCCAGTGAACAGGTCTCACACAAGCTGATTTTTTTGGCGACTGGAACCGCTTCCAGCTCGCCCAACTGCTCCAATCGTCCCGAAGCATCCCAGAGTTTCTGCAAACGAGCCGCATCCAGCACCACTTCACGGCGGCGGCGTGAACTCAGCACATGCGTGTAAGCCCGCCACTGTTTGCCGGTACTGATCGACAACATCAGGGCATAAAACGCCGTTTGGTTGCTGGAAGCCTCCACTGCGCCCCCCGTCCCCTTGTTTTCGTACACAATGCACTCGTCCCACTCAATCCGGTCAGGAGCCAGCCCAAACAGACCGCGCACCGAGTGATCACGTTGATAACTGGTATCATGCAACGCACTACCCGTCTGTACCCGTGAATACCATTGGGCAAAATTCACCTTGTGCATGTACATCCAGGCGCGGCGCTCGCACAACTCCACATGCTGAAAATGCAGGCCATGCAGGTTGAGGCGTTCGACCCGCTCCAGAAAGGCTTGGGCATGTTCCCAAAAGAAAGCTTCGGGCATGGCAGCACCTCACAGCACCAAACTGGTGGTTGAAGCGGAAAGATCGGTATCGTTACCTGGTATAAGCCCCGTCAAGCTAACCAGCAACTCGGCGGCTTTCATGGCTTCTGGGTAATCATCCCACGCGGCTTCGGCATCCATATCCCGCTTGTTCTGCAAATGCTTGACCCATTCCCGTAACAAACCAGCACTGGCTTCCAGCTCTCCGGTGCGTTTGGTATGCGGGAAATACACCATCAGACGACGACTGGCACGGTTTTTCTCATCCAACAGGTAATGTTCAAGGTCAGCCTGTAGCTGGAAAGACAGCTCATCATTGGCATCGTACTGTCCTGTGATTCGGGTCATGATGTCAGTTTCTCGCTCCAGCCAAACACGATCCACTAGCAAACGCCGACCATCTGCTTCAATGACCTTGACCCGTAGCCCGATATTCCTCAGGTTGAGTGCTTGGGCAAATAACTGTTCATGCCATTGGGTAGCGGACTCCCGGTAATAATCATCGGTTTCCAGCGCGGAATACTGTTTCAGCAGGGCATAGATGTGTTTACTGCTGGCGGGCTGGTGCTGCAACAGGTGTGCGCGGCGGTGTCTATGGCTGCTTTTGTGCCCTAGCAATACCTGCCAGTACAAGCCGCTGGTATACACAGCCTGTTGCGGCAATGAACCGAAATACAGTGTTTCGCCTGTTTCACCCTTGAATTGTTGCTGGGCTTCTCGACTGAGCACTTCAGTCAGTTCACGGATGGCAACCTGCTGGCTCTGGTGTGCGCTGATCCAGCTACCCAATTCCCGCAACCACGGATGGCGATCTTCCAAAGCAGCATCGGTACGCACCACCACGGTTCCATCTTCTCCACGCCGTGCAGCCCGCCCGTAGCGTTGCAGGAAATTCATCGGCGCAAACCCTGGCTCCATCAACATGACATTGGCAGCACGGAAAGTTACCCCCATTTCCACACTGGCAGTAGCAATCAGGACATTGAAATCGTCGGGGTTCTGCCGCCGCCCGGTATGGAAGCCGTAACCTGACTGGCTGTTGTCCCCGCTATCGTCAATGCTGTTGATAACCAGCACGTTATCTGCGGCGATACCTGCACCTTTCAGCGACCGCAGCAAAGCAGGCATGTCACGTTTCAAGGCAGCAAGGGCGTTGTAGATCAGCACTACCTGCCGGTTCTGTGCAACTTCTGCCTTGACCAGTGCTAGATTTTGCTCCAACACCGCAGGCATACCCGGTAAGGATTCCAATACAAGTCGGACATCCCCATGCAATGCCCGTCCGGTGTCGGTGATGACTTCATGCAATTCAGCAATCTGGGTTTCAGGCACACCCAATGTCACCAATGTCGGCTTAACATCCAATGGGGTAGCAGATAGCAGGCTGACTTTAGCACCTCCGTAACCCGTCGTTCCCCCATCGGTTGGCACACTGGCAAGTTTGGCAAACAGTGCAGCCAGCCCAAAACCACGCGCTTCAATAGTGTGGAATTCGTCAAACACAATGTGGTCAAAATCATCCAGCACATCGAATACGCTCGTACCTGCTTGCCCCTTGTCCAGCCTATAACGTTGTAAAAGCTGGCTGACCACTTCAGGAACCGCAATAATCATTTCCCCACCGGAACGGGTAGCATCCAATGCCTGCATCTGCCTGATCCGATAACCACGGATATTGGCGATACCTTGCTCACGTAATACGGCTGTTTGGTCGGAACTCCAGACCTGCACCTTCTTTTCTGCCACTTCCTTTTGCCATTTGGCATTCACCACCAAATCGTCAATCAGGCTGGCGGCAATGTTTTGTGCCAACCGGCGGGTCGGCACGATAAACAGGATGCGCTGATCCTGTAATAAGGCTTTCTGGAAAGCGTAGGTTTTGCCTGCCCCGGTTGGGGCATCCACAATCCGCACCCGTTTAGGCTCATGCAGCAAGGCATGTTGCAGTGGTGACAAACCATTCTCGCGTTGTGCCACACAATGGCGGGTGACGGTCAGTTCCATTGTTGCACCTCATGCAAGGCATCCTTGGCGGGCATCCGCTGAGTCAGTTGCAACCCGTAAAGCAAGTAACGCTCAACAGACAGTTCACGTCCAAATAAGGCCGCCGTAGCCGCATTCAACCGCACCTGTTCAACTTTCACAGGCCGTAGGCGTAACATCCCATTACGGTGTAGGCCGATACGGATAACCAGTTCATCCTGCCCACTGTAAGCAAATGGATCAAAACCAAATAATGCGCCCGTAAAGATCACACCCGGTGGTACTTCCTGCGTAGTGAAAAAATCCTTGAGATTGCCTTTTTTCACCACATCCTGAATCCGGCGCTTATAGCCCGCCTCTTCGGTCAGATTTAGCCGCCTGACTACCGGGGACAACAGGCGCGGATGATCTGTTGTCAACACGGAAGCCCGCCACGGCATGGCATCCAGATCACGGCGGTAATCCTTTTTGGGTAAGCAGACACTGGAGCGCATCATGCCCAATGTTGCCGCCAGCCCAAACATCAGCGCATGGTCACTGACCAGTTCGGGCAGGGTTGCCGTGCCACCCTGTACCATCAGGGAGTGGTAAGCAAACGGCGTCAGGGTTTCTGCCTGAATGCCGGTGATGATGGCTTTCATGGCAAGCTCCTATTGAAACCACTGGTCAAACAGCCCTGCTACTTTGGGTTGTGCCTGCTTGTATTGCTGCTCCAGTTCGCTACCACTTTGGTTGAACGCTGCAATCAGGTCAGCCTGCCATGCGGCAACCTCATCCCCCTGAATAGCAAGGTCATGGGCAGCTTGCAGCAACTCATGCAGGCGGGCTTTGGCTGCAAGCACGTCGCTACCATCCCTACCTTGTAAACCACGCAACAGTTCGTAAGGTGAAGTAATCGCCTGTTCAAACTTGCCTCCATACAAACCCACCACATGGGTACGAATATTGATGCCAGTCACGGAAGTCTGCCCGCCATAGCTACCCGCCATGCCCACACTCAACAGCAGGTGTTTTAAACCGATTTCAGGCAGTACCTGCCCACGGGTGCTGAGCACCTGTACCATCAAGGTTCCCGGTTTGATGAAATGGCGGGTAAACAGATTGTCGCTGTTCTTTTTGCTTTCGGCATCAAACAACGTACCGTCTTCCATTGCCCGATTGTGGAAAGTTTCATCCACGCACTTATCCTTCGGTAACAGGCTAAGTGCATCGGAATAGTTGACGGCTGCACGTACCGGCAAAACCCGGTTGTCGTAGTTCGCAGAATCCCCAAATACCAGCGTATTCAGGTCGAACGCATCCGAAGGGTTTTGGCCTTTATACAAAACAGTCTTGTTTTGTGGCAAACGCCCCCCTACACCTAATGCCCGCAGGATTTGCAAACCACGGTTACGCTCAATGTATTTGAATTTGTTGGGTACGGCACGAACATACAAATCGTCCAGCCATTCAATATCGGTGATTTCCTGCTCGGCATTGCGGAAGACTACCGGGGCAACCGCTTCGCGAATCAGCACCAAACTGACAGACCCCAGATTTTTCAGTTTGGGGTGGATATAGCTTTTCTTGTCATCAATTGGGCTTTCAGTCGTCAGGCCATCAATGCTTGCCAAATAAGGGGCGAGTGCTTTCATAACAATTCTCCTTGTGCCGGTTCGAGGGTGGCAGTGTCTTCAATCGATTGGTTGGTTTCGTTAGCGGTGGTGTTACGGAATGCTTGCAAAAAAGCCATACGGTAAACACTACCCAGCAAACGGCGGGTTTTCTGGGCAGGGGGTTTGCCGTGCAGCACGCCTAGCCAGACTTCATGGACAAATTGGCTGGCGAAATCCATACAGGCGGCTTCCAGCGATTGCTCATCACGGTGTTTTCTGGCGGCAGCCTCATCTTTACGTACCAGATTGGTTTCCAATTCACCCGCAACCCCGTGAATCAGTGAGGCAGGATCAGTCTGCCCGGCACTGCGTAAGGCCAGAGCACTATCGAGACAAATCTTGAATACCCGCATTTCTACATTGGTGGACACCTGCCCTGTTGGTCGACGCTGGATACGGGTAGCGGCCTGCCCCAGCCGCACTAATGCCCCATCGGAATCTGACATAGCTTGTTGCTCCTCTAATTGGTGAAACTCTTTGAAAAGACGCGCAGCCAATTGCTTCATGGCTCCGATTTTTTGGTTGTTAGTGCGCTTTAACTCATCATGCGCATGACACCACGCCAAGCAGATGGCACTAAAGCGGGTACGCTGGAAGGCATAAAGGTTGAGTACGTCGTAACCCAGATTTGGGGTATCAACCAGTATTTGCGCCATGTTCAAATTAGCGATGGCATCCGGGATTTGCTCCAAGCGCAATGCCTGATAGCCGATCAAAGCCTTCAAAACGGGCGGCATGGCATCAAAGTAGAAAAAAGCTTTTTGGGGTGTCGGTAAGCCACGGAATACATGAATCGGGCGACCAATGCGTAAGCAGGCAGACAACAGCAAACGCAGCATATTGATCTGATCTTCCGTTTTTTCCGGGATGCGTTCCAGCCGCGCCATACGGTAACGATGCATGTAAGCTTCCAACCCTTTGTAATAAGCCTTGCCCGGTTCGACCTTCTGGCGGCTCAGGTCATACACAGACAATGCTGAAAACATCTGGTCATTGTTCATGATCAAAGCACCAAACAAACCTGTAGTCACAGGGGAGGACAACAAACTCGGAACACCGGAAGGCTTGCCTCCCTGAATGCTATAAACATCACTTCTGAGTTTGTGTTCCGCAAGAGAAACATGCCCAATCGGCACTTGCCCATTCGCGGGGGCAGTAATGGAATCGGGTTTGCCATCACGCCCACTAAAAGCGGAGACTTTGACTTCGTACAAACCAAGATTACTGGCTATCAAAGTACTAGCTGGTTCATCCGTAAACAAACAACGGCCTGCAATTGCTTCATCGTGGGGATAGGCACGTTGTTTTCCCAGTAGCTGCCCAAAATGCCGTTCTACTGCTTGTTGGACAGCGACACCTTCGCCTTCAAAGAATTGGCTAAAACCAACCGTTTCCTCTGCTCCCTCCAACCATTGTTGCAACAGGCCATTCTCACCCCAAACACGCGGACTTAACTCCTTATTGCTACTGCTAACTGCCACCAGCCACAAACTCAATAACACCCGGCGGGATTGATCATCACCGATATCCAGAAGCCAGTCCGGCAATGGGATACCAATAACCGCCAATAGCTGCCGTTCACGCTCGGCATAATCCGGCAGGCCATTTTTCTTGCTGACAGGTAACTTCAGGTTAATAAGCAAGGCAAGATGAGCAGCCTTCAGCAAAGGCTGTTGCGCCGACGACTCCAAAATATCGGGATCAGGATAAGGTGTACTGGTTTGACCACTTAACTTAGGCCAACGAGGTGCAAGGCCAATGGACTTCAGGCAATCATCCATTGGCTGTTTGATGTGTTCAATCAAACTATTGCTGATGCGAAACAGTTGCCCAATGGTACGGCGTGGTTCTTTTTCCAGAAATTCTTGCAGTCCCAGATGGTCAGGCTTGCCATTCAACAACTCGGGCAAACCACGGTTGGAAATGCTGATTTCGAGCTTGAAAGGCAAATGACTTACCAAGCGTTTCAGCCCATCAGCCTTGATCTTAGCGGCTTGTTCTCTCGGTAACAGCATGAACAAACGCCCATCCTGATGCACTTCCAACAACGGCGGAATTCCGGCAATGCGCTGACAGGCGAAGGATAAACGGCGTTGCAGTTCATCCAGTAAAAACGGGTGATGTGGGTCAAACACATCCACCGTTTCCCACTGCGCTAGTAACGCTGAATTAAAACTTTGCTCTTGCTGCAAGCGCTTGATAATGGCTTCCAGACCACCGTGCGCCCCATGTTCCTGCCATAAACCATCCAACTTATCCGCCAGCTTGACGTAACGTTCAACCGCATGTTTGTAGGCACGCGGCGGCGCAATAACCGCTGGATGACGGTAACGCTGGGAGTCTTCCGCCTGTTCAATCAGGAAACGCATTTGGTCGCTGGAAAGTTCAACACCTTCACTAGCAAGAAAGTCGGTAATACCATAACGCTTCACCGCTTCATCCACATGAACCAATGTCAGTTCCGCATCCCGTAGTAGTTGTAACATCTTGTCGAGATCGTGCAGGAATGCAATCGCAGCCAGTACCGTCAGGCGTTGGCGTAATTCGCCGTCATCCATGTCCGGGTTTTCCAGCAACCAGTCCAGTGCTGCCAGCAGCAATGCACCACGTACCACTGAAAGCAAATGATCCAACAGCGTAACATTTTGGTTTTTTAGGTAGCGTTCGCGCTTACCTGCATCATCATCCCAGCCACCTTTGCCGCTGATACTCATCAGGTAAATAACACGCGGGTCTATGGATTTGCCTGACTGGATGTTTTTCTTTAACTCTTCACCTAAATGACCACCCGCCCGTTCCTTCAATACATGCTTTTCCAACACATTTTGCATAAAGCGGCTGTAAATCTCGCCAGCCACAGCATTGGCACGCTTCATTCCTGTGTTCATCGCCCAATCCCCTCTTCCAACAACCCCAGACAGCCAAATCCACTGCGGGTCTTTTCCCCAATTCCGGCATACCACGCCAACCGCAAGTCTTCCTCACTGCCTTGCAATAACACGGGCGCTTGCATCCCGATGACAAAGCTTTTGCGCCCATCCTGAAAGATTTTCAGGTTGACCAGCACCGAATGTTTGGGGTTAGCACGCAAATACAGGGAATCAGGGTGAAGTTCCAGTTTGACTTCCCGACCTGCCATAAAAGACAGTTTGCGATTGATGATCTCGCTTAAACGTAGTTCCGGTGCATCCAGCTTTTGATGCCAGTGTTTGTTTTTACCGGGGTGCGTTTCGTCCCTGAGAACCAACGGGGAATAAAAAATACAACCCAATTGAGTCTGTTGTGGCAGGATGGGGTCAGGTTCGATATGCACACTAGCCGCCGAGAAATTGACAGATTCCGCGTCCCAACGCCGTTTGACAATGTGTTCCGGTTTGATACGCGACAATACCCGTGCCAGTTCAGCGTTGGGAGTAGAAACAATCAAGCCATGGGCAAAACCGTTATGACCACGATGCCAGCCGAGCACCGCAAAATTCCATGGCTTGGCCTGGTAGCCGATGATGTCCGAACTGTTTGCACCTGCTTCAACCAGTGCATTAACTAACGCATCATGGATAAGATCCTGATGGGAATAAACCTGTAGGGGTGAGACCTTGGGAAGTTGTATACGAAGTCGTAACATTGCTTTGTCCTGCCGCTGTAATTTGTGCAAAATAGTATCTACCTATAAAATTAACTATGCAAATCCATACATGTTATGAATCGTGACACATCCAGACGTTTTGCTTACATTGAGACTTGTCTATACTGGGGAGTCGGTATCACTGCTCGACAGTTAGGGGAAACCTTTGAAATTGCACGTCCAAATGCGCAAGCCAGCATCACTGCTTACCGGGAGTTGCACCCGAACAATCTGTGTTACAACGCTTCACTAAAACGCCACGAAGCCAGTAATACGTTTGCAGCACATTACATCAGTGATAAACCAGAGATTTATTTGAATTATTTACGGGGTAACTATTTAACCAGTAAATTTTGGAAGGACGAGGACTGGAGTGAATTACCTATCCATGACGTAGACACCTTGTTCCGTCCCCATCTGCAAAGCGACATCACGCAAACGGTGGTCAGTGCTATTCAGACCCAACAAGCTCTGCACTTGTATTATCACGCCAAGGCACAAACTCATGACCTGACCGTTGCCCCCAATCAACTGGTGTATGCCAGTCGCCGTTACCATATACGCGCTTACAGTTACGATGCTAACAAATACATCGACCTAGTGTTGTCACGTATTCTGGAAGCTGATATTTCTACAGAAGACTGGGTTTCATCTGATGAAGACAAGGAATGGAATACGTATATCGATTTAAACTTCAAGCCTAATCCCGAATTACCGGAACAGCTCAGAAACACCTTATTGCTCGATTTTCGTTTGAAAGGAAATCTTTACACCATCACGGTACGCAAAGCCTTGCAAGCATACGTGCTGCGCGAAATGGAACGGATAGATTGGCAGCATAAAATTCCACTTTGGTTATATGTCCCCGCTCAAGAACGTTATGAGACATTATTCCAAAATCTCGCACTTGTCCCTAGTCAACAAATCATGTGAAAAATCAATGGGAATGCGCTACAACCTATGATCATCATTTTCACCAAGGGAACCGGAACAACTCATGGCAGAGTACAGCTACCACGCTCTCAAAGGCAAGAGCAAAACCTTTCGCGCCATGACGGGCATTGATTTGGGTGAATTCACCCAACTGTTGCCCCATTTTCAACGGGCATACACGGTGCAGTTGATTGTTGATGGTCATGATAGTGAAACGAAGCGAGGTCGCCCCGGAAACCTGACAACGATCGAAGATAAGTTGTTCTTTATTCTATATTATTTGAAGACTTACCCCCTGCAAGAAGTGTTGGGCTACTCCTTCAATATGTCCCAAGGGTTAGCCAATCGGTGGATACATCGCCTGTGTCCCATTTTACAGTCAAGCTTAAAAAGCATGGGACATTCCCCCGCCAGACTTCCCGAAGAGGTCTTGGAACGCCTAACGCATGAAATGCCGCAAGCGCTTGGCTTGGATGCGACCGAGCGCCGTATCCAACGCCCAATTGACGTTGGGGTTCAGGAGGAATACTACAGTGGGAAAAAAAATTCCATTCGGTGAAGAACAACGTAATAGCAGGCTTAGAAGATCGTGAAATCAAATACTTGGGCGAAACTCGACGCGGCAAAGATCATGACAAACGTATCGCGGATGAGGAAGGCGTGAAAGTACCGGAAGGGTATGAGATTTACCGGGATTTGGGCTATCTTGGGCATAATTCGGGTGACGGGGCAGTTGTCCACCAACCTAAGAAAAAGCCACGGGGTAAACCCTTGAGTGATCAGGATAAAGCGCATAACCGCGCCATTTCCAGCATTCGGGTGGTCATTGAACATGTGAACAGCGGTATCAAACGGTGTCGGTGCGTCAAGGATATTTTCCGCAACTACGTGGAAGACTTTGATGATTTAGTGATGGAAATCGCTTGTGGCTTGCACAATTTACGCACTGCCATACGAATCAAAAACTACTGAATTCATTTAACCATCAATCAGTTGAGATTTTTGAATAATGTCTATTGATGTCTCCCCGCAGCAGCGGTGATCCTGCCCGGCACAGCCGACGTTCGTCTGGAAATCATCAGCTAACAAACCGGGGTGAATAGCAAAACACCCCGGCAAGGTATACAGTAATCAACATAATAAAGATTATTACCGGAGCACAAGCCCATGAAAACGCCTTTCCCGCAGGTGTTACAGTTGCCGTCAGCACGCAGCTTTAGCGCCCTACCCGTTATCCTCGTAGTGCTCGGCATTATTGCGTGGTCATCGTGGTATACCGTCCCCAGTGATTCTGTCGCCATCCTGCAACGCTTTGGCAAACTTCACGCGGAAGTCCCGCCCGGCCTGCATTTCAAGATTCCGTTGGGGGTGGATGTTGCTACCATCCTGCCCGTCAAGCGCCAGTTGAAACAGGAATTCGGCTTTTATACCGAAGGTGCCAGCAACCCCGACCAGTATTCTGATACCCCAAGAGACGAATCCCCGATGGTCACCGGCGACCTGAATGTCGGGCTGGTCGAATGGGTGGTGCAATACCGCATATCCGAACCCACTCACTACCTGTTTGCGGTGCGCGAACCCGGCGCAACCCTGCGCGACGTGTCCGAATCGGTGATGCGTGAAGTGGTCGGCGACCGCACCGTCGATGAAGTGCTCACCATTGGGCGGCAGGAAATCGAAGTCGAAGCCCTGCTCAAGATGCAAAAACTCGCCACCCTCTACACCATGGGCATCAGCATTGACCAAGTACAACTGAAAAACATCAACCCACCCGCCCCGGTGCAGGAATCCTTCAACGAGGTCAACCAAGCGCAACAGGAAAAGGAAAAACTCATCAACGAAGCCCGCCGCGACTACAACAAGGTCGTGCCCTTGGCAGAAGGTGAAAAAGACCAGCGCATCCGCGAAGCCGAAGGCTACCGCCTCAAACGCATCAATGAAGCCGAAGGGGATGTTTCACGCTTCAATGCCGTATTTACCGAATACCAAAAAGCCCCCGCCATTACCCAGCAACGCTTGTATCTGGAAACCATGCAGGACATTTTGCCCGGCGTCGAAAATAAGGTAGTGGTCGATGAAGGCATGAAAAACCTGCTGCCCCTGCTCAACCTTAACCAAAAACAAACAACCCCAGCGGAGGCGCAACCATGAACCGCTTACTCATTATTGTTGCCGGGCTATTGGCCTTTGTGCTGTTCAATGCCTTTTATACCGTGGGTGAAGCCCAGCAAGTCATCCTCACCCAGTTTGGCAAGCCGGTGGGCGAACCCGTCACCGATGCCGGGCTAAAAATGAAAGTGCCCTTCATTCAGGACATTAACCGCATCGACAAACGCATCCTCGAATGGGATGGCAGCCCTTCCGATATGCCCACCAAGGACAAGCTCTACATCTCGGTAGACCTGTTTGCCCGCTGGCGCATTGTCGACCCGCTGGCGTATTTCCTGCGTTTGCGTGACGAACGCAGCGCCCTGTCACGGTTGGATGACATCCTCGGCAGCGAAACCCGCAACGCCGTCGCCAAACACGAGCTGATTGAAATCGTGCGCACCACCAAAGGCCGTGTGCCACTCAAAGACGTGGTGCTGACCGAAAGCGACGTGGCGAATGCCAACCCTTCCGTGGGCGCATCCATAGGCGAACTTGTCCCCATCAGCAAAGGGCGGATCGTGGTAGAGCAGGAAATTTTCAAAGCCGCCGCCGAAAAGGTAAAAGTCTTCGGGGTGGAATTGCTCGACATCCGCTTCAAACGCATCAATTACAACGCCAGCGTCGAACCCAAAATCTACGAACGCATGATCAGCGAACGCCGCCAGATTGCCGAACGTTTCCGCTCCGAAGGTAACGGAGAAGCCGCACGGATTCGTGGCAATATGACCCGCGACCTGGATCGTATCCAGTCCGAAGCCTATCGCAAAGTGGAAGAAATCCGGGGCGAAGGCGATGCCAAAGCCGCTGAAATCTACGCCAATGCTTACAACCAAAACCCGGCAGCCGCCAAGTTTTACGCCTTCACCCGCACGCTGGATGCTTACAAGTCCATCATGACGCCGGATACCAGTTTGATATTGTCCACCGATAGCGATATCTTCAAACTGCTTAAAGACATGGGTTCCATGCCGAATGCGGTGCAAAATGCTGCGCCCCCGCCCTCAGCGTTTCCCCAGTAACAAAGCCTCTTCAATCGGCACGAAGCGGGTCGCCGCATTGATCAGGGAATTAGCCGTCAAACGCGGCACACCATACACTTCGGTTTCCACGCCGTAGCGTTGGTATGCCCGCAGCAGCAACTGGTCGAAATCACCATCGCCGGACGCCAGCACGATAATATCCGTGCTGGCGGCGGCTTCGATCACATCCAGCGTAATGCCCACATCCCAGTCACCTTTGGCAGAACCGTCACTGCGCTGGATATAGGGTTTGAGTTTCACCTCAAAGCCAATCGCCCGCAGGATATTCTGGAACTGCATCTGCTTTTCATCGCCGCGCCCAATGGCATAGGCACACGCCTGCACCACTTCTCGCCCGGCAGTTGCCTGCGCCCAAAAACGGTTGTAATCGAAACTGCGCCCGTAGGCGTCGCGGGTGGTGTAGTAGATGTTTTGCACATCCACAAACAGGCTAACTTTTTTCACGGCATTCCTTGGAAAGGGGGTATAAGATTATTTGACTGCAAGCATCATAACCATACGAGGGCACGCCATTATGCAGGACATCACTCCCAACCCCAACCGGCGGTGCTTTTTGCTGGACTCATTGGCAATGGCTGCCAGCATTCCGGCCTTTTATTACCCGATCGCAGCATTTGCCGACGCTAGCATCCCGGTTTCCAGCGGCAACGTGCGTTTCTTGCAACGCCATGACGCGGACTACGCCAAACACCGCCAGATTTTCAACAAACGCATTACCAACATGCCCAAGTTCATTGCGGTGTGTGCCAATGAAAAAGGCGTGCAAGAAGCAGTGGCCTTCGCCCAAACCAACAAACTGCCGATAGCGGTCAAAAGCGGCGGGCATAGCTTTGAAGGTTTTTCCACCAATGACGGCGGCTTGATGCTGGATTTGTCAGGCATGAACAAGCCCACCTACAACAAAACCAGCAAACGCCTAACCATCCAACCCGGTGCAAAATTGGGTGGCGTGTACGAATACCTCAACCAATACGGGCGGCTGATTCCGGCGGGGTCGTGTGCGGGCGTGGGAGTGGCGGGGTTAACTTTGGGCGGTGGCTACGGCTTTTTTGCCCGTCAACGGGGGCTGACCTGCGACAGTTTGCAACGGGTGCGCATGGTCGATGGTCAAGGCAAGGTACACGATTCCAAGGACAATGCCGAGTTGCTGTGGGCGTGCAAAGGCGGCGGCAATGGTAATTTCGGCATTATTACCGAGCTGGAATTTAAAACCCACCCTGCCCCGGCATCGTTCAGCAGTTACCGCTACAAGTACAAAAACCTGACACCAAGTAGCGCAACCCAACTGGCGGAACGCTGGTTTGAACTGACCAAGACCTTGCCCAACAGCGCTTACTCAGCCTGGGTATTGAATGGCACACATTTAACCATCTTGCTGACCGACACCAGTGCAGCACCTTCCGCTGCCTTGAAAACCATTCTCGCCAAACTGAAGCCGGGTGCAACCGAAATCATGACACCGCGCAAGGATGCGTTCCTGCGCGGTATCCAGCGTTACAGGGGCGGCACTGAGCCGATGTATTTCAAAAATGTGTCGGCGGGTTATTACAGCGGTTTCAGTGACCTGAAGGCAATGTTGCCGGAGATTTGCAAGAAAATGGCGGCTGCCAAGGTCAACACCATCCTGCAAATCAACACGCTGGGCGGGGCTATCAACGACCCAATGCTGGAAACAAGCGCTGCCTACCCCCACCGCCGGTTCGGCTATCTGGGCGAGCTTCAAACCTATTACGACAAAGCCAGCCAAACCAATACGGTGGAACAGACCGTGCGGGAGATTCAGGGAGTGCTGACCACAGGCGGCATCAAGGCGCATTACCGCAATTACCCTGATGCCGAATTATCTGATTGGGAAACGGCCTATTACGGCAAAAACTACCCGCGTTTGCAGGCACTCAAGCGCCAGTTTGACCCGCACAACCTGATCCGCCACCCGCAAAGCGTTAAGTTGTAAGGCTTACACCTTGAGGATGTCAGCAAGCTGCCAGATACAAGCGTCGGCATTGCGTTGCTGAATTTCGAGACGTAAGCCCTGCTCTTGGGCGCTCAACAAGTTTTCCAGCAAGCGGATATGGTGTACCCGCAGTTTCAGCAGATCGACACTCTGGGTCATCGGGGACAGCAAGGCTTCGGCTTCATTGATATTGTCGTAAACATGGCGTCTGACCTGCTCGGCATAAGCAATAATGCTGCCGCAGTCGTCGTATTGGGCGGCAACCTTGCTGGTGTGTAACCCGTGACTGTCAGCATCGTCTTCCACATGTGGCTCACGCTTGCTGAGTGCAGATAAGTCGCGGATTTGCTGGCGGACTTCGGCCAGTTCATGCCGGGTGGTTTGAATCGTCTGTTTGTTGGTTACCAACTGTTGCAGCAGATCGCGGTATACACCCAAAGCCGAAGACAGCACGGTGTCATTCGGCAGGGCTGGCGGTGGCTTGGTATCAACGGCTGCTTCGGCTGCTTCGGTGGGTTCTGCTGGCTCAATGGATTCAACCGTTTGAATAGTTTCAACGGCTTCCACCAGCTCTGCGGGTGCGTCGGAGGGTGCGGGTTCGGCGGGCGTTGAATACATTTCGGTAGCATCAGACATGAACAATTCCTCGTTAACATTATTGTTCCCATGATGCGAGCCTTGGTGGGGTTTGTCCGTTGGCTTCTTCCTGAGCCAGCGTGATATTCAGACAATCGGCATATGGCTTCAACTACGCTCAGCCATCAAAAAAAATCCCCGTCACGGTGGTTGCGTATCCGTTGACGGGGAAAGTGGCTTGGAGTGTGCCAAGAGAGTGTTGAGAGTGAAAGAGTGTGTGTTTACCTTACGGTTTGGGAATCGCAATAAAGCGGGTTTGATCGCCTTGCATGATCAATAGGGCAATCGGCTTGCCTGCCGGGGCAGACTGCACCGCCGTTTTCATATCTGCCGGGTTGGTGACGGGCTGGTTATTGACTGACATGATAATGTCGCCATTTTCCAAACCGGCTTGTTCCGCCGCACTGCCTGCCAAGACTTCTTCAACCATCAGGCCGTTGCTCAGTTTGTGATCCTTGAGATCGGCACTGCTCAGGCTGGAAACCGCCAGCCCCAACATACCCGTATCACCACCAGCCAGCACCGGAGCAGCGTCTTCGTCGCCGTTATCGAGTTTGGCAATGGTGACATCCAAGGTCTTTTCTGCACCAGCACGCAGCAATTTGAGCGGAACCTGTGTGCCAATCGGCGTATTACCCACCAGCAATGGCAAATCGGCGGAAGATTTCACTTTACCCGTGCCAAAGCCCACGATAATGTCACCGGCTTGTACACCAGCCTTGTCTGCCGGGCTACCCGGTTGCACGCTGGAAACCAAAGCACCATCGGGCTGGGTAAGGCTGAATGAGCTGGCTAAATCCTGGCTCATATCCTGAATGGCAACACCCAACCAGCCCCGCTCGACTTTGCCCTTATTCTTGAGTTGCTCGACCACGGTTTTCGCTACATTCACCGGAATGGCGAATGAAATACCCATGTAACCACCGCTGCGGCTGTAAATCTGTGAGTTCACCCCGATTACCCGCCCCGCCAGATCAAACAGCGGGCCGCCGGAGTTACCGGGGTTGACGGCTACGTCGGTCTGGATAAAGGGCACGTAAGTACCATCCGGCAAGCTACGTGACAGGGCGCTGACAATTCCTTGGGTCGCGCTATGGTCAAGGCCGAACGGCGCACCAATCGCCACTACCCACTGCCCAACTTCCAGTGCATTGGAATCACCCATCTGCACGACCGGCAGGTTGTCTGCCTTCACTTTTAACAAGGCGATGTCACTCAGGGTATCCACCCCGATGATTTCAGCAGGCAATTCGCGGCGGTCACTCAGGCCGATCGTGACCGACTTGGCGTTTTCAACCACATGTGCATTGGTGACGATGTAACCATCAGCGGAGATAACAAAGCCAGAGCCGGTTGCCTTGGTACGACGTTCTGGTTCTGCCATTTCTGGCATACCCCGGAAAAAGCGCTCCAGTTCTGGTGGCAAACCTTCGGGCAGGCCGCTGCGCCCGCTGGTGCTTTTACCCTCAACGCTGATATTTACCACCGCTGCCCCGTTTTGTTTGATTAAGGTAGTCAGTTCCGGTAAGCCATTCGCAGCAGCCGGGGCTGGTGACAAAGGTGACACACTGGTTGTTTCTGCCATCACAGGCAAATTACCCAACACCAATGCAGAACTCATCAATACACCTGCGACCAATACCAACTTGTTACGTGTGAACATGGATTGCAAACTCCTATATCAAATAGCTTGTTTATGGCAGTGATTATGACAGACAAAACATTACCGGGGGTTTGCGATAACGTTACGGAATGTTCATGTTTTGTTGCATCATGCCATAATCACGCGATCAGCATTATTCACCCAAGGCGGCCATTATGACGACGCTTAGCATGACTCCCGAAGACCTTGACGACCTGCGCTACGCCAAAAACCTGCTGGAAAATCCGGGGCTGGCGGCGCGTATCACCAACGTTGTCGGCACGCCTATCGAAAAAGGGCTGGCGATGTTGCCCGAAAGTGCCCACGCCATGATTGGCAAAGCTACCCAAAAGGCGCTGGAAACCTCGCTGGATATGGCCGTTTCCACGCTGGAAGAACAACCACAACTGGCTTCCAACTGGCTGCATAAAACCTTCGTGGGGATCAGCGGTGCAGCGGGTGGGGCATTTGGTTTGCCTGCGCTGGCGTTTGAATTGCCGGTTTCCACCACGATCATCCTGCGCTCGATTGCTGACATTGCCCGCAGCGAAGGTGAAGCCATCAAGTCACCAGAAGCCCGGTTGGCCTGTCTGGAAGTGTTTGCCCTCGGTGGCCCCACCACGCTTGATGATGCCAGCGAATCCGGCTATTTCGCGGTACGGGCAGCACTGGCAAAATCGCTGTCAGATGCGCTGGAATACATCGCGCAACAAGGCATTACCCAAAAGGCTTCCCCGCCGTTGGTACGTTTTGTTGCACAGATTGCGGCACGTTTCGGCATTCCGGTCACGGAAAAAGCAGCGGCGCAAGCCCTGCCTGTGGTGGGTGCTGCCGGAGGGGCATTGATCAATACCCTGTTCATCGACCACTTCCAGAACATGAGCCGAGGGCATTTCATTGTGCGGCGTTTGGAGCGTGGTTATGGCGCGGTGGCGGTGAAGGCGGCTTATCTTGCACTGCCTTAAACATCACCGTCAAAACGGCCTGCAAACTGTGCTACCCTTGCCGTCTTTTAGCCGAGGTTAAACCCCATGAGCACTCTGCCAGCCTGCCCCCAATGCGCTTCTGAATACACCTACGAAGACGGCGCCATGTTCGTCTGCCCGGAATGCGCCCACGAATGGCCACAAGTCGCCGCTGCCGATGACACCGACAAAGCCCGCGTGATCAAGGATTCCAACGGCAATATCTTGCAAGACGGCGATACCGTCACCGTCATCAAGGATCTGAAGCTGAAAGGCTCATCACTGGTGGTCAAGGTCGGCACCAAAGTGAAGAATATCCGTCTGGTTGAAGGCGATCATGATATTGATTGCAAAATTGACGGCATCGGCGCAATGAGCCTGAAATCCGAGTTCGTCAAGAAGATCTAAGTAGCCTGAAAAAAGATGCTCAATAATTTTTTATTATAAAATCTTATTGAGCATAGAAAACTATACAGATGTCAATGCATCAAGACAACTACCCTGCCTCATACCCCAGCACCGGAGATAACCAGCGTTCCGCTTCCGCAATCGTCATCCCCTTACGCTTGGCGTAATCCTCCACCTGATCCCGCGCAATCCGCCCAATACCGAAGTACCGCGATTCCGGGTGGCTGAAATACCAGCCAGACACGGACGAAGCCGGATACATCGCAAATGAGCTGGTCAGTTCCATACCCGTATTCGCTTCCACATCCAGCAACGTCCACAGCGTGGCCTTCTCGGTGTGATCCGGGCAGGCAGGGTAGCCGGGCGCAGGGCGAATCCCCTGATATTTCTCAGCAATCATCGCGTTGTTATCCAGCGTTTCATCGGCTGCATAGCCCCAGAATTCCTTGCGCACGCGCTCGTGCATCCGCTCTGCCAAGGCTTCCGCCAGACGGTCGCACAAGGCTTCCAGCATGATCGCGCTGTAATCGTCGTGCTTGTCGCGGAAGGCTTTCAGGTGCGGCTCAATCCCAAAGCCGGTGCTCACGGCAAACACGCCCATCCAGTCCGCTTTGCCCGATTCGAGCGGCGCTACGAAATCGCCCAGACAGAAATTCGGCTGCTGCCCGTTACGTTCCATCTGCATCCGCAAATTGTGCAATACGGTCAGTGGTTCGCTGCGGCTTTCGTCGGTATACAGCACCACGTCATCGCCTTGCGCATTCGCCGGGAAGAACCCCACCAGCGCTTTGGCTTGCACCCACTTTTCATCCACCAGCGTTTTCAGCATCGCTTGCGCATCGGCATACAGCTTGGTGCATTCTTCGCCCACGATTTCATCGGTGAGAATGTCGGGGAAACGCCCCGCCATTTCCCAACTACGGAAAAACGGTGTCCAGTCAATCCGCTCCATCAGCTCCGCCAACGGATAATCGTTGAACACCAACGGGGTGAGGGTGGTCGGCTTCGGCGGCGTGTAATTCGCCCAATCCACCTTGAACTTGTTTTCCCGTGCCGCTGCAATGCTGATTAATTTGCGTTCGGTCTGATTCGCTGCCCGCTTGACGCGCACCTGCTCGTATTCGGCACGAATGCTGGCCACGTAATCCGGTTTCTGTTCCTTCGACAGTAACGCACTCGCCACACCGACGGCACGCGACGCATCCGCCACATACACCACGATGTCGTTCTTAAACTGCGGCTCGATTTTCACCGCCGTATGAATCTTGGAGGTGGTAGCCCCACCAATCAGCAAGGGCACATGGAAATCCTGACGCTGCATCTCTTTCGCCACATGCACCATTTCATCCAGCGACGGCGTGATCAGCCCGGAAAGACCGATAATATCCACCTTCTCATCGCGTGCGACTTGCAGGATTTTTTCGGCAGAAACCATTACGCCGAGGTCGATCACTTCGTAGCTATTGCACTGCAATACCACGCCGACGATGTTCTTACCGATGTCATGCACGTCGCCTTTCACGGTTGCCATGAGGATTTTGCCGTTGGCTTGCACTTCACAACCGGCCTTTTCCAGTTCCATGAACGGGTCGAGGTAGGCCACCGATTTTTTCATGACGCGAGCGGATTTCACCACTTGCGGCAGGAACATTTTGCCCGCGCCGAACAGGTCGCCAACCACGTTCATGCCGTCCATCAACGGGCCTTCGATGACCAGTAGCGGACGCCCGAGTTTCAGCCGTGCCTCTTCAGTGTCTTCGTTGACGAAGGCATCAATGCCTTTCACCAGCGCGTGTTCGAGGCGCTTTTCAACCGCCCATGAGCGCCATTCGAGGTCTTCTTTCTTCACCTCGGTCGTGCCGTCGCCCTTGTATTTGGCAGCAATATCCAGCAAGCGTTCGGTTGCACCCGAATCCTTGTTCTGGATCACGTCTTCGACCGCATTGCGCAATTCGGCGGGAATGTCGTCGTACACTGACATTTGTGAGGCGTTGACGATGCCCATGTTCATGCCCGCTTTGATGGCATGGTAGAGGAACACGCTGTGGATGGCTTCGCGTACCGGGTTATTGCCCCGGAACGAGAACGACACGTTGGAAACCCCACCGGAAATGCTCGCATACGGCAGGTTCTGGCGAATCCAGCGGGTGGCTTCGATGAAATCCACCGCGTAATTATTGTGTTCGTCGATGCCGGTTGCGACGGCGAAGATGTTCGGGTCGAAAATAATGTCTTCGGGCGGGAAGCCGACTTGTTCCGTCAATATCTTGTAAGCGCGGGTGCAAATCTCGATTTTCCGCGCTTGCGTATCCGCTTGGCCTTGCTCGTCGAAGGCCATCACGATCACCGCAGCCCCGTAACGGCGCACCAGCTTGGCTTGGTGGATGAATTTTTCCTCGCCTTCCTTCATGGAAATCGAGTTGACGATGCCTTTGCCTTGGATGCACTTCAAACCGGCTTCGATAACGTCCCATTTGGAGGAGTCGACCATCACCGGCACACGGGCAATATCCGGTTCGGAAGCAATCAGGTTGAGGAAGCGGGTCATTTCCTTTTCCGCATCCAGCAAGCCTTCGTCCATGTTTACGTCGATGATTTGTGCGCCGCCTTCGACCTGTTCCAGCGCGACTTCGAGGGCTTCGCTGTATTGGCCTTCCTTGATCAGGCGCTTGAATTTGAGCGAGCCGGTGACGTTGGTGCGTTCGCCGACGTTCACAAACAGGCTGTTGGCACCGATGCTGAACGGTTCCAGCCCGGAAAGGCGGCATTCAGGGGTAATGTCGGGCAGTTGGCGCGGTGGAATCCCGGCGACCGCTTGCGCAATCGACTTGATGTGTGCTGGCGAGGTGCCGCAGCAACCGCCGACGATGTTCAAAAAGCCGCTTTGCGCCCATTCTTTGATGTGGACGGCCATTTCCGCGCCATCCATGTCGTATTCGCCCATCTCGTTCGGCAACCCGGCATTCGGGTGGGCAGAAACGTGGGTGGCGGATACGCGCGACATTTCTTCGACATACTGGCGCAGCAAATCCGGCCCCAGTGCGCAGTTCAGCCCGAAGGAAATGGCATCGGAATGTGCCAGCGCATTGTAAAACGCTTCGGTGGTTTGCCCGGAAAGCGTGCGCCCGGACGCATCGGTAATCGTGCCGGAAATCATGATCGGCAACTCGATCCCGTCTTCGTCGAACACTTGCTTGACCGCAAACACCGCTGCCTTGGCATTGAGGGTGTCGAAAATGGTTTCGATCAGGATAATGTCCGCGCCGCCTTCGATCAGGCCACGGGTGGATTCCATGTAGGCCACCACCAGCGCATCGAAGGTAACGTTGCGGAAACCGGGGTCGTTCACGTCGGGTGAAATGCTGCATGTACGGCTGGTGGGGCCGAGTACGCCTGCGACGAAACGTGGTTTTTCCGGCGTGCTGTATTCGGCGGCAACCGAACGCGCCAGCTTTGCCGCCGCCACGTTGATTTCATACGATAGCTCTTGCATGTCGTAATCGGTCATCGAAATCGTGGTGGCGTTGAAGGTGTTGGTTTCCAGAATATCCGCACCAACTGCGAGGTATTCGCCATGAATCGCCCGGATAATCTGCGGTTGGCTCAACACCAACAAGTCGTTATTGCCTTTGACATCAGTGTGCCAATGGGCGAAACGTTCGCCACGATAATCGGCTTCTTCCAGCTTGTAACGCTGGATCATTGTACCCATCGCGCCGTCAAGAATCAGGATGCGGTCGGCAAGGGCTTGCTGGAGTTGGGTTGTGCGGTTCATGGTTACATCATCGGCAGTTCAAATAAGGCGGGTATCGTACCAGAATCTGGCGGGGAGGGCATAAACCGCACGGTGTTTTCATGGATCGCCGTGGGGTGAGGGGGCGGCAAACAAGGTCAGCAAAAGCTCGGCATCATCAATCAGGCGATAGACCGGGCGTTTGCCGGATAACTGTTCGCTCTCGGTGAGGATAATCAGTTTCAGCTTGGATAGAAACTCGCGGTCATCTTTGGGCGAAAGGGGTGAGCGGAAACGTTGCCATAGCGGGGTTTTTAGGTCGTCGAGGGAGGCTTGTACAATCGGCATCAAACGACACGAAACACCATCTTCGACCCACTTCCGCTATACTTGCCTTGTATCCTCGAAAGGCACGGCAACGCATGAAAAAACTCCCTATCGGCATCAGCACCTTATCCAGCATCATCGACGGCGGTTGCGTCTACGTCGATAAAACCGCGTTAATCGCGCAATTGGTCAACGATGGGCGTTATTACTTCCTCTCGCGCCCGCGCCGTTTTGGCAAATCCTTGCTGGTGGATACGCTCAAAGAATTGTTCGAGGGCAACGAAGCCCTGTTCCGTGGGCTGCACATCCACCCCCACTGGGATTGGACGAAACAACACCCCGTCATCCACATCAGCTTCAATGACGGCGTGCATACCGACCGGGCGCAACTGGAACAACGCATCACAGGACAATTACAGGATAACGCAGCCCGTCTGCAAATCACGTTACCGGAAAGTAACGACAATGCCCTGTTATTTGCCCGCCTGCTGGAACGTGCCGTAGCCCACCACGGGCAACCCGCAGTGGTGCTGATCGACGAATACGACAAGCCCATGAACGACCAGATCGACCACCCAGAACGGGCTATCGAACTGCGTGACGGCCTGAAAAACCTGTATTCCGTACTGAAAGGGCGCGACACCCTGCTACGCTTCGTGTTACTAACTGGCGTCTCAAAATTCTCGCAAGTCTCGCTGTTCAGTGGTTTGAATAACCTGCAAGACATCACCCTGCGTTCCACCTATTCCAGTCTGTGCGGTTACACCCAAGTTGAATTGGAACAAAACTTCGCTGACTATCTGCCGGGGGTCAATCTGGAGCAAATGCGCCGTTGGTACAACGGTTACAACTGGCTGGGCGAATCCGTCTACAACCCCTTTGACGTGCTGCTGTTTCTGCAAGAAAAACGCTACCGCAGCCACTGGTTTGCCACAGCCACCCCCACATTTTTACTTAAACTGCTCAAAGCGGGGCAATATTACCTGCCAGAGTTGGAGCACTTTGAAGTGCATGAAGCCAGCCTTGGCAGCATCGACATCGGCAATATGTCCGCTGAGGCACTGCTGTTCCAGACTGGCTACCTCACCATCCACGATACGCTGATCCGGGGCGAACAGCTTTATCTGGTGCTGGGCTACCCCAACCAAGAAGTCAAAGTAGCGTTTACCACCCATTTGCTGGCGGAACTGACACCCCGCACAGTACGCCCTGAGCGTTACAGCCTGCGCATCTATGACGCTTTGGCCGCCGCCAATTTAGATGCGCTGCACGAATTGCTCAAACGCTTTTTCGCTTCCATTCCGCACGATTGGTATCGCAACAACCACATCGAGCAATACGAAGGTTATTATGCCAGTTTGTTTTATGCCCACATGGTCGCTTGTGGAGCGAATACCATTCCCGAAGATGTCACCTCTACCGGGCAAATCGACCTGACTGTTATCGTGGAAAACAAGGTATTCATTGTCGAGTTCAAGGCACTTGATACGGAACAGGCTAACAGCAAAGCCTTGGCGCAAATCAAGTCGAAGCACTACGCCGATAAATACTGCGATGGGCGCGAGCTTTATTTGGTAGGCATCGAATTCAGCAAGCCCCTACGCAACATCGTTGGCTTTGAATGGGAGCTTGCCCCTCAATAAGGGTAGGTATCGAACCCAATAGGCTGGTGGTATGCTCCACTTCACCACGTTTTTTAGGAGGAGGATTCATGTCAGCAGAGCATCCTATTGTTGCCATTACCGGCGCTATGGAATCGGGTTCAGTATCGGTTATCCAAGCATTGGAGCGGATTTTTTACCGAGAGCGGGTCAAAGCGGTCTATATCGACGGCAGTGCTTTCCGCCGTTATGACCGTAACACCATGCGTGAAGCGGTACGTGAGGCCAAACAACAAGGCAAAACCCTGGGGCATTTCGGCCCTGAAGGCAACCATCTCGAAAAGTTGGAAAGCCTGTTTTTTGAATACGCGGCAACAGGTGGTGGTTTGTCTCGGCACTACTTGCACACCGACACCCAAGCACGCAAATTCGGGCAGGAAGTCGGCACGTTTACCCCGTGGGAACGTATGGATCCTGACAGCGATTTATTGTTGTATCGTGGTTTGCATGGCGCTGCTTCGGTCGACGATATTGATTTGTCACAATACCCCGACTTGTCGATCGGGATTGCGCCGAATGCCAATCTGGAGTGGATGAGTAAAATCCAGCACGAAGTCTACAACCGTAGTGTGCCGTTGGAGGATGCGAAAGAAGCTTTGCTGAAGCGTCTCAACGATTATGTCAGCCACATTACCCCGCAATTCATGCGCACGCATATCAATTTCCAGCTTATTCCATTAGTGGATACCTCTGACCCGTTTGGGGCTGAAGCAGTGCCGTCGGCGGATGAGTGTTATCTGATTATCCATTTCATCGACAAATACTGGCCTAATTTCGTCCCGTTGCTCGCGGATATTCCGGGGGCGTTCATGACGCGGCGCAATACCATGGTGGTTCCCAGCAGCAAAATGCTGATGGCGATTGAGCTGGTATTAATGCCGATTATCCACGACCTGATCAACGCCAGCCGCCAGTTACGCGGTATTACGGATGTGCCAGAAGATCGAGGCGCGGGTGTATTGGGTCTGGTAGAATAAGCGCTTTTGGGTAAGCGCCAACGTGATTTACAGAAAGGAAATTGACGGGTTACGCGCCTTGGCGGTCATCCCGGTGATCTTGTTCCATGCCGGATTTGCGGCGGTGAGCGGCGGCTTTGTGGGTGTGGATGTCTTCTTTGTCATCAGCGGCTACCTGATTACTTCGATCATTCTGGAAGAACTGGCGGCGGGACGTTTCACTGTCGCCGGTTTCTATGAACGCCGTGCCCGGCGCATTTTACCTGCCTTGTTTTTCGTATTACTCGCGTGCTTGCCGTTGGCGTGGTGGCTATTGTTGCCTGCCGAAATGGTGGACTTTGGTAAGAGTATGGCGGCGGTAGCGGTGTTTGCTTCCAATATCCTGTTCTGGTTGCAGACCGATTATTTTGCGGCGACGGCGGAACAGATTCCCTTGCTGCATACGTGGAGCCTCGCGGTTGAGGAGCAATATTATCTGGTGTTTCCACTGTTCATGCTGCTGGCATGGGGCTTGGGCAAGCGCTGGTTGGTAGGGTTGATTTCGCTGGTGGCCTTGCTAAGTCTGGGCTGGTCGGAATGGTTGTGGCGCGGTTCGGTGGAAGCCAATTTCTACCTGATTCCCAGCCGGGCATGGGAATTGATGCTGGGCGCATTGGCGGCGTTCTACTTGCAAAACAAAGCTTCCCCACAGGGAATGCTCGCGCAAGCGGGTAGTCTGGGTGGTATCGCCTTGCTGGGTTATGCAGTGTTTTTCTTTCATGACGGTATTCCGTTTCCTAGCCTGTATGCGTTAGTGCCGACCGTCGGGGCACTGCTGCTGATTGTGGCGGCGACGCCAGCCACGTGGGTGGGCAAGTTGCTGGCCAGCCCGCCGTTGGTGGGTATCGGGCTGATTTCCTACAGTGCTTATTTGTGGCATCAGCCCCTGTTTGTGTTTGCACGGATGCAGGCGCTGGATGAGCCAAGCACGGCTTTCATGGCAGGCTTGAGTGTGCTGACGTTGGTGCTGGCGTGGTTTAGCTGGCGCTTTGTGGAAAAGCCGTTCCGTGACCGCAGCCGTTTTACTCGTACCCAAATTTTCAGCGGTGCGGTGATTGGCAGTTTGCTGTTTATCGCCTTAGGCGCAGCCTTGGTGCTGACTGATGGGCTGGCAAGTCGCTTTGCAGAGTGAAAAAATGATGATGAAAATGTATATACCATTATTTGTGGGCTTGTTGTGTTTTGGCAGCATGATGCCTGCATCAGCCGATAGCCACGAGGCATTATTGAAAGCGGCTGACACCGAAGCCAGCGGCGCATACACTCGTCAGCGCTTTCTTGCTGTGCAAAAAAAGCCGTTTGACCCTGCCGACAAGCGCAAAAAGACGCTGATTATCGGCGACAGCCATGCGCAGGATTTCTTCAACGGCGTGCTGGAAAATGGTTATTTGGCGAATTACCAACTGAGTACCCGCTACATTCCCACCCGTTGCCAGATGTTTTTTGGCGAAAAGGGTGCAGAAAATATCCAGCCTAAAGATACCGCTTTATGTGCCGCATCCGATAACCTGACGCAGGCTGCCGCGCAGATTGCTGACGCTGATGTGGTGATTATGGTGGCACGCTGGCAAGAATGGGCAGCAAAGCTATTGCCAGAAACCCTTAAAAGCATGAACTTACGTGCTGATCAGTCTTTGGTAGTGGTGGGTGCGAAAGATTTCGGTCGAGTGTCGGTCAGGAATTACCTGAAGCTATCCGACGATGAATTACGCGCCTTGAGCAACAAGGTTGACCCCAAGCCTTTGGCAACCAATCAGCTATTGCGCGACAGTTTGGGGGATAAGGTTTTCGTGGATCAGCAACGCCTGATTTGCGGGGAGGGGGCGAATTGCCGCTTGTTTACGGATGATGCGCAACTGATTTCCTACGACGGCGGGCATTTGACACCCGCCGGGGCGAAATACGTGGGTCAGTTGCTGTTTGCTAACTCACTGCTCCAGCGGTTTCAGTAAGTCCATCAGGTCTTCAGAGCTGAAGCGCACGCTTTCTTGTGCTCCCGCTTCTGAGTACAGGCTATTGGCCAGCATCTGCTTTTTCTCTTGCAGTTTGAGGATTTTTTCCTCAACTGTATCTTCGGTAATCAGTTTGTAGACGAATACAGGTTTGTCCTGACCGATGCGGTAAGCGCGGTCGGTGGCTTGCTGTTCCGCCGCTGGGTTCCACCACGGGTCGTAATGAATAACAGTGTCGGCAGCGGTGAGGTTTAGCCCGGTACCGCCTGCTTTGAGGCTGATCAGGAATACTTTGGCATCGCCTTCCTGAAAGTCGGCAATGACTTCATCGCGGTTTTTGGTTTGCCCGGTCAATTTGGTGTATGCAATTTTTGAGGCCATCAGTTCTTCTTCGATCAAAGCTAACATCGAGGTGAATTGCGAGAACAGCAAGACCTTGCGGCCTTCTTCGAGCATTTCTGGCAATAAGGTCATCAGCAGTTCGAGTTTGGCGGACTGTTTGACCTTCGTGGCTTTGTCGAGCTTGACCAAACGTGGGTCACAGCAGACTTGGCGCAGTTTCAGTAGTGCGTCGAGAATCATGATATGGCTGCGGGCGAAACCTTTTTTGCCGATTTCTTCCTGTAACTTGGTGTCCATCGCGAGGCGCACAGTTTCGTACAGGTCGCGCTGTTTGCCTTCGAGTGCCACGCTGCGGATGATCTCGGTTTTGGGGGGCAATTCGCTGGCAACCAGCTCCTTGGTACGACGTAACATGAAGGGTAAGACCCGCTGGCGTAATTGCTGTTGCCTGCCTACATCGCCCTGTTTTTCAATCGGGGTGCGGAACAGGCGAGTAAATTTGTCGTGCGCACCCAAAAAGCCGGGCATCAGGAAGTGGTACATCGACCATAATTCGCCAAGGTGATTTTCCAGCGGCGTGCCGGTCAGGCACAAGCGATGCTGTGCCTTGAGGGTGTAAATGACCTGAGTGGTGCGTGAAGCCGCATTCTTGATGGCTTGGGCTTCATCCAGTATCAGGTAGTGGAAGGTGTGGCGCAGGTATTGTTCTTCATCACGCACGATCAGCGGGTAAGTGGTGAGGATCAGGTCATACTCACCCAGATGCTCAAAGTGCTTGTGACGGTCATTACCGTGGATGGTTTGCACCCGCAAATCAGGGGTGAAGCGGGCTGCTTCGCGGCGCCAGTTCCCCATCAGGCTGGTGGGGGCGATGACCAGCGCAGGCTGTTCCAGTCGCCCGGCCTGCTTTTCTATCAGTAAGTGCGCGAGGGTTTGCAGGGTTTTGCCCAAGCCCATGTCGTCGGCGAGGATGCCGTTGAACTGGTATTCACGCAGGAATTGCAGCCAGTTCAAACCGTCGTGCTGATAATGGCGCAATTCGGCATTCAAACCTTCCGGTAGTGTAATGGGTTGGATGCCTTGGAAATCCTGCAATTTTTGGGTGAGGATGAGGAGTTCTTCCGCGCCTTTCCATTTCATGCCGGGGGCATTGAGCAGTGCGCCCAATGCCGTCCCTTGGTATTTGCTGAGTTCCAGATTGCCGTTGGCATTGAGTGGCTGGTGGTCGTAGAGTTCGACCAGCGTGTCGAGAATTCCACCCAGGCGCTGTGATTCGAGTTTGGCCCAGCGGTTGCCAGATAGCGGTACGAAAATGTATTGCTGGCGTTCCAACAGATCGCGCAAGGCTTGCGGGCTTTCCATCTGCCCGAGCATGTCGACCAGAATCGGCAGCAGGTTAATGCGCTGGCCTTCCACCTCAAAGCCGAGGCTGATTTCAAACCAGTCGTTGCCGTTGGCACTTTCTTCCCACGCGGCATCAAGGTCGCCGACGATATCAAAATGCAGGTCAAAGGCGTCATCCAGCGTGACGTTCCAGCCTTCCGCACGCAGCGCCTCTACCCCGTGGTCGAGGAAATCATTCCAGCGTAATGCTGTTAACGCAGGGGAATCCGGGTGCATCAGCAGTTCAAGACGGTGTAGGTCAGGGAAACGGCTATTGGCTGTTTCAAAACCGTAGTCCTCGAGGGTGTCGAGTGCTTGTTGTTCGGCGTCAAGGTCGCGGTGGATGCGGTAGCGTTGTTTGTCCGCTTTCAGTAAGGTACTGGGCTTGTGTTGGGCGGGTTGCAGCAGCTTATCGGCGTAATGGAAGCGCAGGCTGGCAATGTGGGTTTCAAGGCCAGTTTCCGGCAGCGTGACGGTGCGCAGATACAGGTCGGGTATGGGTGTGGCGTGTACATCTTCGATTTGTTGGCACACCTGCGGGGAAGGCGCGGGAACTTCCGCATCTGGCAGCGCTTCCAGCAAGCGTTCACTGACACGCTCGGCTTGTTCGGCGGGAATCGGTGGTGCATTCAGGAATTTTTCAACCTGTGCGAGGCTGAGGTCGGGGTGCTGTAACCAGCCGCAAGTCTGTGTCTGGGTATCAATGTACCAAAGCTTGGCGTTGAGCCAGAAATAGCGGGTGACGGTACGGTCGGGAATCAGGCTGACGGTGTAAGTCTGGTTGGCGTCCTGTTGCCATTCAAACTGGAAGCCGAGTGCCGAACCCCAATGCAGCGGCTGTATATCGCGTTGCCATGTGTCGGCATTTGCCCAGAATGCTCGCCCAGTTTTGAGAATTTCGAGAAGTACTTGTTCGCCAGTTTTACCGTTTAAAGTGCCTTTGTTCCAGTGATGCAAAAAGCGCATTCCTGGCATCGCGAGCAGTTGGGCAATCATCAGGTCGTGAGGTTCGTAACCGAAATTGCGGGCGCGGTAAGGGGTTAGGAGGGCTTCTAGTTGGACGTGGGAGGGTTTGCCATAACCGCCTTTTTTGAGCACATTGGCTTTGTACAGGCTCAGGGTCGGGTGTTCGTAAGCATCTATATCCAGCAGGTAGAGCAAATGTGCACTGGTAAGCTCGGTTTCACCCTCAAAAGTGATACCGGAAGGCTTGTCAGCATTGCTGAGTGACTGTAGCCACAGGTCGACGGGGGAGTGGGTGGCAGCCCTGGCGGTTGGCATGGTAGCAGCCATAAACGCAGGCACGGTTTTGCGCTGGGGTTCCCTGGCTTTTTGCTTGCGGGCGTAGTCGAGGTATTCAAACAAGGTGGCCACCGCGTGTTTACACGCCATGGTGACCGGGCAGGTGCAAACGCCAGTGACCCAACGCGGCGAGTGCTCGTTGTAATTGACTACTGTAACATAAGGTTCCTCAGCGTTGCCCTGAACCTTGGCAGTGATGGAAACATTACCATTGCCACTTTTTTCTGACCGAAAATGCGTGACTTTGCCCTTTTCGTAATAATCAATGCCACGCTCGATGGTCGTGGTATCAAAAACATTAAACAGGACTGTTTGGGAAAAATGGTTGTCAGCAAGCAGGTCGAGGTGTTTAGCTGTTAGATGCATTTCGTTCGTTTATTACCAGACTGAATTTTTAGTCGGGTCACATTGTGCAACGATGCGCTGGGTTTGTCACGGCAAGATGTCGATTTGCCGGTGATTGGCGGAAGGGGTGAAGTCATCACCCCCCGCCGGAAAGCTTACTTTTGCTTCAATAAATCGCGGATTTCACCCAGCAATGCCTCCTGATTGGAAGGTGCGGCGGGTTCTTCTGCGACTGCATCCTGCTTGCGCTTCATTTTGTTCATGGCCTTAATGGCAACGAAAATAGCCAATGCCACGATGATGAAGTCAAAAATGGTCTGAACAAAAGCCCCGTATTTAAGAACAAGGGCTGGCACGAAATCGGGAGCACCCTCAACACCAACAGCATCCTTGAGTTTGAAAGCCATGTCACTGAAGTCGACGCCACCTGTTAGTAATCCCAGCAGTGGCATGACGATGCCATCGACAAGAGACGAAACGATCTTGCCGAATGCTGCGCCAATGATCACACCAACGGCGAGATCGACAACATTACCTTTCATGGCAAATTCTTTGAATTCACTGACAAAACTCATATATACCTCCGATTATTGAAATAAACTCGTTTGTTTGACGAGACAGTCGTGATGTTGGTTCACGGGTGGCAGACTATATTTCCAGCGGCTACAGAACCAGCTTTTTCGGACAATGATCAATGTTTTGGGTATGAATGAACCTGCCCTGATGATGGTTGACAAATATCAAGCAGCAGGAGAAGGGAGGTGGGTATCCTGAGCCAAACCATCATCTGCACCACAGGAGCAAAAATAATGATTTCATTTGAGGCATTAAACCGTCAAAACGACAAGATCACTGAGCTGTCCAACGTATTGGCTTTCCTGATTCATGACCGTGCCATTTGCGACACCAGTGTGACGTGTGAGCTGTTTTTTGAGTATGTCGACAAGGTACAGCAGCATCTGGATATCGAAGACCGTGAGCTGTACCAGAATTTGTTGACACATAGCGACAGCAAGGTGTGTAACACCGCCAAAATGTTTTTATCTGGATCAGGTGAAATCAAGCGGGTTTTTAACCAATACCTGAAACGCTGGTGCAAACACCGCGAGTTACGTATCAAGGATCACGACCAGTTTGTCAAGGAAACGGCCGAGATGTTTGAGTTGGTGTTACGTCGTATTGAGGATGAAGTCGAGCACCTCTACCCCACAGTGCGGGCGGTGAATACCCATTGGGCTGCTGCCTAGATTAGGAATGCTGCGGGTGGCACACCGGGCAGTTTGTATCCTGCTTCAGGCGCATTTCCCGCCATTCCATGTATTTGGCATCCAGCAGTAACAGCCGTCCGCTCAGGGTGGGTAAGCCCAGCAAAACCTTGAGTGTTTCGGCGGCCTGCATACTGCCGATAATGCCCGCTACGGGGGCGAGGATGCCGGTGGTGCTGCACGTATCGGCGGTTTCGCCTTCTTCACCATACAGGCAACGGTAACAGGCGTTATCTGGCTGGCGAAAATCGAACGTGGTGATTTGCCCTTCGAGACGGATCACCGCCCCGGAAACCAGCGGCTTACCCGCCGTTTTGCACGCCAGATTGAGGTTGAAGCGGGTAGGAAAGTTGTCGCTGCAATCCACCACCACATCATGCAAGGCGACCGTTGCCAGTAATGCCGCATAGTCCAGTCGTTGCTGGATAGTGTCAATCTGGATGGTGGGGTTTAATGCCCGTGCGGTCTGCGCCGCAGAGGCGACTTTCAATTGCCCAATACTGGCAGTGGTGTGGATCACCTGACGTTGTAAGTTAGTCAAATCCACTGTATCGAAATCGACGAGTGTCAATTGCCCTACCCCGGCAGCCGCAAGGTAGAGTGTCACCGGCGCACCCAGTCCCCCCATGCCGATGATCAGGACTTTGGAAGCCAGTAAGCGTTCCTGCCCGCCAATATCAACGTCGGGTAGCAGGATCTGGCGGCTGTAACGTAGCAAGGTTTCATCATTCATGAAGGGGAGTTTATCGGAAAATTTGCCACTATTCATCTACGGTTTGGCTGTGGGCACTTATAACTCCCTGAATAGTGACTCAGCGTCTATCTAACCTATAACTATGATATTTTGAGCAAATAGCGGGGCTACCATGACAACCATCCATGCACCACATCGGGCATTTTCCCTGTTTACCTCGCCAACCTTGTTGCTTGGTTTTATCTGTGCGCTGACTCCTGCTTTTGCGGGAGCTGATCAGCTTATCGCACCCGCTACGCAAGTGAATATGAATGAAGCCCCACCACCGTGGCAGGGTGTTCCAGCAACACAATCAAACACTTCCGCACCTGCTGTGGCACAGACTGCTTCTGGTGGTTCCAGCATAGAAAACTGGTATCGCAACCGCCGCAAGACGGCGGCTAATCCTGCCAATGAACAGGCTGCACTTCAGGCAGCCGCCCAGCAGGGGGATGCGAAAGCTCAGTACAAATTGGCGATGCAATACCGTAAGGGCGACAGTTCCCCCGCCAATATCCAACAATCACTGGAGTGGCAACAAAAATCAGCGCAAGCAGGTTATGCTGAAGCCCAGTACGGCCTTGGCCTGTTGTATGCCAACGGGCAATACGTAGCAGCCGATGCGCAGCAGGCGCGTAACTGGTTTCAGCAAGCGGCAGGTCAAGGGCACGTTGCGGCGCGTTTGGCATTACTTTCTCTGAGCAACGGTGCCTCTGCCCAAGCGGTTGCCGCCGCACCAGCGATGGAAGACGTTCGACAAGAACGAGTTGCCGCCGCGCCGCCGCCGGTATTGCGCCCTAAAGCGATGGCTCCCGTGGTCGACTCTGCCAGTTACCCGGCGCCAGTGGCTACCAAAGTATCCCTTTCCGTGCCGAAGCAAGACACTAACGCTGGCAGTGTTGACTTGACCGGCATTGAACCGGAAGTGTTGCGCCAGTCGGCTGAAGCAGGCGACAAGCAAGCGCAATTGATGCTGGGAACCATGTATGAAGATGGCCTTGGCGGTTTGCCTTCAGACTTGCGTGATGCGGCTTACTGGTACGAACAGGCGGCGAAACAGGGCTACCCGAAAGCCCAGTATAACCTTGGCCTGTTGTATGAGGACGGGCGCGGCGTGACCCAAAATTACAATCAAGCCGCTTACTGGTATGAAAAAGCTGCCACTGCCGGTTTTACCGAGGCTCAGAATAATCTCGGCGTATTGTATGTGTTGGGCAATGGCGTCGATAAGAATGCCCAAAAAGCTGAACAACTGTTTTCTGAGGCAGCTCGTGGCGGCAGCAGTGATGCACAGCGTAATCTGGGCATGTTGCGTAAAAGCTAAACGTGAGCCGCACATTAAAATAGTTCGGTTTTTACGAAGCATTATAATGAAAAATTCGACTTTTCCTTGGATTCATGGCGTCGTATAGTTCTTGGCAAGGATCAGTAACAAGAATTCTTAGGAGACAAACATGAAACTATCCACGCAAGGCCAACATGCCATTATGGCGATGCTGGCATTAGCTATCCACGACGATGAGGGTGCAGTGCGCTTGGGTGATCTTGCAGCGCAGCAGGGCATTTCGTTGTCTTACTTGGAACAGATATTTGCCCGCTTACGTAGCGAAGGTTTGGTCGAAGGTATTCGTGGCCCCGGCGGTGGTTATCGCCTGAGTCGCCATGCCGATGAAATTACCTTGGCAGATATTGTGTTGGCTGCAGAAGAAGCATCATCCGCTGAGCGGGTAGCGTCGAATCGTACCCATTCAGTGGATCAATATCTGGTGCAGCAAATGTGGGGCAACCTGAGTGCCCAGTTCCAGCAGTTTATGGAAGATATTACGCTGGAAAGCCTGATGGCAGGCCACGAATTGCCACGCAAAACCTACCGGATGGGTGAAACGGCCAGCATGATTGCGCGTATGTTCCCCGCACGGGAACTTAACCCTAGCCTCATGCCTCAAATGGCGATGTAAAGCATACACACGATAATGTAACCATTTCTCGCACGCTGCCCATACTCCTCCGAACACCGGGCAGCATCTCCCTAGCGGGGTTTGCCTTGAGCCAGCAACCCCGCTTTTTTTATGCCTACAACATCTGATTAGCGTCGAATTGGCGGTTGTCATTCAGAAATACGGGCTTATTTCGAGTATGCCTTTAGATGGTGTAGAATCGCGCCCAGATTTTCACGTTTATTGAGGAGACCAGAATGACAGATATGACACGCGAACAAGTTGAAGCGTTACTGAAAGGCATCAAAGACCGTTATTTGGAGCAGGACATCGTATCCCTGCATCAGGTCAAGGACATTGCAGTGGATGGCGGCAAGGTAACGGTCAACATCGTGCAAGGTTATCCGGCGGGTGAGTATCGCGATGAGCTGGCCGCCGAAATCAAGGCAGCATTGACGGCTGCGGGTGCTGCTGATGCCACTGTTAGCGTTACCACGCAGGTCGCTGCTCATGCCGTGCAAAAAAGTGTCAAGCGTAAGGATGGCATCAAAAACATCATTGCGGTTGCTTCTGGTAAAGGCGGCGTTGGTAAATCCACGACAGCCGTCAATCTGGCGTTAGCACTCAAAGCCGATGGCGCAACCGTCGGGATGCTGGATGCGGATATCTACGGCCCCAGCCAACCACGTATGTTAGGTATCTCGGGTCAACCGGAGTCTTCTGACGGTAAGAGCCTGGAGCCTATGGTAAACCACGGTATCAAAGCGATGTCGATCGGTTTCCTGATTGAAGAAGATACCCCGATGATCTGGCGTGGCCCTATGGTAACGCAGGCACTGGAACAGTTACTGGGTGACACCAACTGGGGTGATCTGGATTACCTCGTGGTGGATTTGCCACCGGGCACGGGCGATATCCAGTTGACGCTTTCGCAGAAAATCCCGGTATCGGGTGCGATCATCGTCACTACCCCGCAAGACATTGCGTTGCTGGATGCGCGTAAAGGTCTGAAAATGTTCGAGAAGGTCGAAGTGCCTATCCTCGGCATCGTTGAAAACATGAGTATGCACATTTGCAGCAACTGCGGCACGGTCGAGCATATTTTCGGTGAAGGCGGCGGTCAGCGCATGGCTGAGCAATTCGACGTGAATTATCTTGGTGGCTTACCACTGGACATTAAAATCCGTGAGCAAGTCGATAACGGTAATCCAACCGTCGTGTCTGACCCGGATGGCGCTGTGGCGAAAATCTACAAAGAGATTTCCCGCCGTGCGTCATCACGTCTGGCACAGAAAGCCAAGGATTACAGCACCAAGTTCCCGACTATCAAGATCATGAACGTTTAAACACTTTCACACTTTCGTGTGAGTCACTATTAAGCCGTGGTATCTGCCACGGCTTTTTTGTTAGTATTCAGCACGTCCAACTAATATGAAGAACAATCCATGCTGAAACGAATTTCAATCCTGTTATCCTCTGCTTTACTGTTGCAAGCCTGTGCCAGCGGCGTCCCCGGTGTTATTGAACAACCCAAGATTTCCATCCAGAACATCGGCTTACAGGATATTTCTCTGACCGAAGGGGTTGCGGTTGTGACGCTCAACGTCGCTAACCCGAATGCTTTCCCTATTCCGTTGAAAGGCATCCAGTACGGTTTGAGCCTGAACGGGCATCCCGTTGCCAGCGGTGATCAGGCGCAGGATATGAGCATTGGCGCACGTCAGGAAATGCCCATCAATATCCCCGTAAAGTTGGATTTCATGCAGTTACTGCAACTTGCGCCGGAAGCGATGAAGACTCGTAGCCTACAATACGACCTGACGGGGGCGGTGAAATTGCCATTTATTAGCGTGCCATTCCAGCGCCAAGGCGGGGTAGGAGTACATCAATGAGTATCAAATCTGACCATTGGATTCGCCGTATGGCGGCAGAAACCCATATGATTGAACCGTTCGAGCCGGGGCAAGTACGTTCCGTAAACGGCGAAAGAATTGTTTCTTATGGAACGTCTAGCTACGGCTACGACGTGCGGTGTGCCAACGAATTCAAGATTTTCACTAACATTAACAGCACGATTGTCGATCCGAAGAATTTTGATGAGCGTAGTTTCGTTGATTTTGTGGGTGACGTGTGCATCATTCCGCCCAATTCGTTTGCCTTGGCACGCACGGTGGAATATTTCCGTATTCCACGCAGCACACTGGTCATTTGTCTTGGGAAATCGACGTATGCAAGAACAGGCATTATTGTGAACGTAACGCCCTTGGAACCCGAATGGGAAGGGCATGTGACGTTGGAGTTCTCCAACACCACCACCTTGCCCGCAAAAATCTACGCCAACGAAGGCGTGGCGCAAATGCTGTTCTTTGAGTCGGATGAAGTCTGCTCCACGTCCTACAAAGACCGTGGCGGTAAATACCAAGGGCAAACCGGCGTTACCCTGCCGAAAACCTGAGTTTCATGGCCCGGATCAGGCGGCTGTTTCCGGGTCTTGCTGCCATTCATCGCCGATAATGGTTTCCCGGTAGCCCCGCCAACTGGCGTAGCCAATCACCGGCAAGGTAACGATAAAGCCCAGAAACAGCGTCAGGAAGCCCACTAAAACGGACCCCAGAATAATCAACGCCCACAGCAGCATGGCAGCCTTGTTTTTCAGGACAGCATTGATACTGCTCAGTACGGCGGTAATCGCATCCACATCCCGATCCATGATCATGGGTAGGGAAAACACGCTGGCAGCGTAAACGATCAAGGTAAACAACAAACCGACAACAGAGCCGATGATCAGGAATGTTAGCAATTCCGAAAAGTCAGGGCTTCGCGCCATGGGTAGGAAAATATTGACGATGGCGGCCGCTCGCGCCCAGACCAAAAAGATGACCAACAGGGCAAAAGCAAACACCAGTTGGTTGCCGAGGCGTTTCCTGCCCTGTTTCAGGCAGAACCCGATGCGGGGTTTCATGCCGCGATCAAGTTGGCAACTGACGGAATACAAGCCCATGGCCAGCGCGGGGCCAAGAAACACAAAAGCAGAGAACAAGACGATGAGCATGGTGAAACTGCCCACTTGCCATGACCATAAGGCAATCACCCAACTGGCCAGCATGAAGAGCGAACCGTATACCATGCTCAGTAGTGGAGCCTGCTTAAAGTCCTGCCAGCCTTGTTTTAGCCAGCGCAGGGGGGCGGTTGGGGTGAGCTGACGGCAAGGGGCAACAAACGGCCGCAAACGGGGGGTTTCTGTTACTTCAGGTTCATGAATATTGTTGTCGGTTTTTTCTGTGGGTGACATAGCGAAATTCTCCTCCTCTGGTTTCTATTGCTGAGAATACACCAGAAAGGGTTGGTTCGCTTACTTAGTGGGCTGCCAGCTTTCCCAAAACATGGCTGACGGCGATGAAAGCAAAACTCGCCGTCACTGTCGTTACTGAGCCGATGCCTCCCGCGCAACTCAGGTCACAGGCGCTTGCACCATCCGCTCGTTCGGGCAAGGTCATGGCTTCTTCCGACCACACAGCGGGCACGTCAAAGCGGCGTTTGGGGTTGCTGCTGAAACCGTAATGCTGGCGCAGTTCCTTGCGCACTTTCGAGAGCAAGGGGTCTTGCACGGTTTTAGTCAGGTCGGTCAGGCGGATTTTGCTGGGGTCTTTTTGCCCACCCGCGCCACCGGCAGTAATCAGGCGAATTTTGTTGCGGCGGCAATAAGCAATCAGGGCAGCTTTAGTGCGGGCATTGTCGATGCAGTCCAGCACGTAATCGAATTCTGGGCGAATGAGGTTCGCAAGATTGTCCTTGTCGATAAAATCTTCAACAAGATGCAGTTGGCAGTCAGGGTTAATGTCGAGGCAACGTTCCCGCAATACCTCGATTTTGGCACGGCCGATGGTGCTGCCGAGTGCAACTAACTGGCGATTGATGTTGGACTCGCTGACATTATCCAGATCAATCAGGGTCAGTGTACCAATGCCACTGCGGGCAAGGGCTTCAACGGCCCAGGAGCCTACGCCACCCACACCGATGATGCACACATGGGAACGGGTGAAGCGGTTAAATGCCGCTTCACCGTAAGTGCGGACGATGCCACCAAAGCGGCGGCTAACATCCATGCCATCCATTATGCAGCGTAAGGGTCGTGCAGGATAATGGTTTGGTCACGGTCAGGGCCAGTGGAAATGATGTCGATGGGGGTTTCGACCACTTCTTCCAGACGCTTGAGGTAGGCTTTGGCGTTGGCAGGCAGCGCGTCATAGCTGGTAACACCAAAGGTGGATTCGCTCCAGCCCGGCATGTCTTCGTAAACCGGTACGCAACGCTCGAACGCATCGGTATCCACTGGTGGTACGTCGATAGTCTTGCCATCCAGCGTGTAGCTGGTGCAAATGCGCACAGTTTCCATGCCGTCGAGTACATCCAGCTTGGTGATGCACAGGCCACTGATGGAATTGATATTCATGGCGCGACGCAGGGAAACCGCATCGTACCAGCCGCAACGGCGCGGACGCCCCGTGGTGGAACCAAATTCATTGCCTTGCTTGGCGATGTAAGCACCCACGTCATCAAACAACTCGGTCGGAAATGGGCCAGAACCAACACGCGTGGTGTAGGCTTTGGTAATGCCGAGGATGTAGTCAATGTGGCGTGGACCAATACCAGAACCGGTACAAGCGCCGCCAGCCGTAGTGCTGGAGGAGGTCACGAATGGGTAAGTACCGTGGTCGATGTCCAGCAGCGTGCCTTGTGCACCTTCCAGCATGACATCTTTGCCAGATTTACGCAGTTCGGATAGACGGTTAGGGATGTCGGCAATCATTGGCTTGATGATTTCGGCCATTTGCATGGCTTCAGCCAGTACCGCGTCTACGTCAACTGCATCGCACTTGAAGTAATTGACCAGCGTGAAGTTGTGGTACTCCATGATGCTGCGCAGTTTGATTTCAAACTGTTCCGGGTTCAGCAAATCGCCAACCCGCAGGCCACGGCGGGAAATTTTGTCTTCGTAAGCTGGGCCAATGCCGCGCCCGGTTGTACCGATCGCTTGCTTGCCACGGGCTTTTTCGCGGGCAGCATCCAACGCAATGTGGTAAGGCAGGATCAGTTGGCAGGCTTCGGAAATTTTCAGGCGGTCACGTGCAGGTACGCCACGCGCTTCCAGCATTTCGATTTCCTTGAGCAGCGCATCAGGGGCGACGACGACACCGTTGCCAATCATGCACTCGACACCTTCGCGCAAAATACCGGAAGGTACCAGATGCAATACGGTTTTTTCACCGTTGATGACCAGTGTATGACCGGCATTATGCCCACCCTGAAAACGAACTACGGCGGAGGCATTTTCAGTCAGCAGATCAACGATCTTGCCTTTGCCTTCATCACCCCACTGAGTGCCCAATACAACGACGAATTTTCCCATGTCAGTCTCGCTCAAATATGCCAAAAGATGTTAGTAAGTTTCAAATAGCCACGACGCGCCATTGGCCATCGTGCTGGGTTATTTGTTGGGTGCAACCCAGTGCTGCTGGGTCGGGTGCCTGGCCTTCCAGTGCGCGGATTACCCGCTGCTGCTGTCCGCGCAATTTACGAATCAGTTGTTCCAATGCTGCATCTTGCGCTGCTGGGGCAAAAATGGCTGCTGGTTTAGCGGTCTGCTGTAAGCCAAAGGTGGCCAGCGTGCGCAAATCAGTACTGAAACCCGTCGCAGGCCGGGTACGTCCAAAGGCTTCACCGATGCCATCATAACGCCCACCGCGTGCGACTTCACGCCCCATACCGGGTGTATAAATGCCATACACAATGCCTGTATGGTAGTCGTAACCGCTCAATTCAGCCAGATCAACATGAATATTGCACTGGGGGAAGTGAGTGGTGATACGTGCTGTTAAGGTGCGCAAATAGGCCAGCGCTTCCTGGACTTCCGGGTGGGCATTGGCAAATAAGGTGATGGCTTGATCCAGCACTTCGACAGAACCGTTGAGGCGCGGCAGTTGTTGCAGGCAAGCACTCACCTCAGCCGGGAGTTTGGCCTGTGCCAGCCATGCATCAATCTCGGGGAGGGATTTGCGCACCAACATGTCGTAGAAATCGTTTTCCTGTTGCTCGCTCATACCCGCTTCCCGCGCCAGTGTGCGGAAAATGCCTACGTGACCAATATCCAGCAAGGGTTGGGGGACTTGGCAATGTGCGAGTGTTTCCAGTAGCAGGGAGATGACCTCGACATCGCTGTCCAACCCAGCATGACCGAACAGTTCTGCCCCGACTTGCAGCGGGGAGCGTGAGCCGTCATGGATGCTGCGGGTACGCAATACGCTGCCCATGTAACACAGGCGGTTGGGGTGCTCGGTTTGCAGCTTGTGGGCATCAATGCGGGCAATTTGTGGTGTCATGTCGGCACGTACCCCCATCATGCGCCCGCTCAACTGGTCGGTCAGCTTGAAGGTTTGCACATCCAGATGCGTGCCGTGCCCGGTACGCAGAGATTCCATGAACTCCACCAATGGTGGCATAACCAAACGGTAGCCCCAAGTGGCATACAGGTCGAGCAGGCTGCGGCGCAGTTGCTCCAGCGCTTCGGCTTCATCGGGCAGGGCTTCGCTGATTCCGTCAGGAAGTGCCCAATAGTGGTGAGTATTCAGCATGGTTGCAGCTATTCAGTCAAAAAGAGCAGTAGGATACCAGCAATTACACTGACCAGACCAATGGTTCGTAAGGTTTTGTCAGGTAATTTGAGTAATTCGCGGTAGGCTTGTTTAAGGCTGGAAGGGCTTAAGAATGGCATAAGCCCCTCCAGTATCAGCAGGAGGGCAAGGGCAGTTAACAAATCGTTCCAGTTAAATGCCACGGGTCAGTTTATCGAATCGCTTGATTTTTGAAATAGCGGAAGAACTCAGAACTGGGGTCCACGACCATCACATCACCGTTTTTACCCATGGCGTTGCGGTAAGCGCCCAAGCTACGGTAGAACGCGTAGAATTCAGCATCCTGCTGGTAAGCACGGGCGTAAATATCCGCCGCTTTAGCATCGCCTTCACCACGGATGGTTTCCGATTCCTTGTAGGCTTCTGCTTTGAGGATGGTGGCTTCACGGTCAGCCGTGGCTTCGATCTTGGCAGCTTCTTCCTTACCGCGTGAACGGAAGTCTTGCGCAACCCGTTGACGGTCAGAACGCATCCGGTCGTAAACGGAGTCGCTAACCGTATCCGGGAAGTCGATCCGGCTGACGCGCACGTCAACAATTTCGATACCGAGTTGTTTGGCGACTTCGTTGGACTTGCTTTCCAGACCTTGCATGATATTGCCACGTTCGGCAGACAGCGCCTGTTCAATGGTGCGGCGGCTAAATTCGTTGCGCAAGCCATCTTTCATGAGCTGTTCCAGACGGTTTTCAGCATCGCCGATGCGCCCGCCGCCGGTCGCACCGTAGAAGGCTGCCACATTCTGAATGCGCCATTTAACGAAGAAATCCACGGTCACATATTTTTTCTCACCCGTCAGGAATTGCTCCGGTTTGGAAGTGAGCGTCTGGATGCGTGCCGGGAAGGTGGTGACGCTATTCACGAAGGGTAGGCGGAAGTGCAGCCCTGGCCCAATATCCGCGTTCACAATTTCGCGGAATTTGAAGAGGATGGCTTTTTCACGCTGGTCAACGGTATACAGGGAATTGTAGAGCAGTAAAGCAATCAAGCCGATCACGCCTGCGATCATGTTTTTAATATCCATTAGCGGCTCTCCCTGATGCTGGGTTCACGGGGTTGGCGCATCACATCGCCATTACTAATGCCACCAGCAGCAGAGGTGGCAGCGTTACCATTGTTGATGGCTTGAGCTGCTTGTGCGGCTACCGCTGGAGGAATGGTTTCGCTGTTGGCAGCCCCTGTTTGTATGCCCAGTTTGTCGAGTGGCAGATACATCAGGTTGTTGCTGTTGGTGCTGTCAATCATGACTTTGCGGCTGGCTGACATGACCTCTTCCATGGTATCCAGATAGAGGCGTTCACGAGTAATCGCAGGTGCTTTGCGGTATTCGCCGACCAGTTGGGTAAAACGGGATGCGTCACCTTCCGCTCTGGCGACGGTTTCCTGACGGTAGGCTTCAGCACTGGCCTTGACCCGCGCTGCTTCACCACGCGCTTCCGGGAGAACCCGGTTGGAGTAGGTTTCCGCTTCGTTTTTGTAACGGTTGGCGTCTTCCCGTGCTTTGTTGGCTTCGTCAAAGGCTGCTTTGACTTGGGGAGGGGCTTCCGCGTAGGTCAGGTTAACCGTGATGACTTGCAAGCCAATTTTGTAGCTGTCGAGGACTTGCTGCATTTGGCTCTGGATAGCAATGGCGATTTGTTCGCGGCCTTCCTTGAGGATGAAGTCCATATCATTGCGGCCAATGACTTCACGGGTGGTGCCGCGCAGCACTTGATACAAGGTTCCCTGTGTCTGGTCAGTGGTGGAGTCAGGGTTTAAAACGTTGAACGCAAATTCTTCCGGGTTGCGGACTTTGTATTGTGCTGATACCGCGATTTCAACGATGTTTTCGTCTTTGGTCAGCATGATACTGCGGTCTTGCGCACTACGGTTTTGCTCAACGTCGACGATTTCAACGGTTTCGATAGGGTAAGGCATACGCCAGTGCAGACCCGCATCAGTGGTTTCCTGATACGCACCAAAGCGTAATACCAAGCCTTCTTGACGTGAGTCAACCGTATAAAAACCTGACAGTAGCCAGCCAATGACCAGCACGCCCGCCAGTAACAGCAAGCCTTTGCCGCCTTGGTTGTTAGCGTCGCCATCACCACCGGAACCACCAAACAGGGTGCCGAGTTTTTGGTTAAGTTTACGGATAAGTTCTTCGGGATCATTGCCACCCGATCCGCGTTTTTTGCCAGACCATGGGTCTTGTTGATTCCCACCCGGTTCGTTCCAGGGCATAGTTTCAGCTCCTAAGTAAATTTCAACGCGGATCATAACAGATTAGGTATCGCAGTTCCCAACTCACCCTGAAAAAATGGGTTGAAATACCGATGAGCTGATATAATATTTGTCACAACAACCCTATAGTGTCATTAATCTGGATACCATTATGCTGTCTGACGAATTACTTGCTCGCCAGTTTCATGCCTTTCATCGCCTCAATCTGGAGTACATCGCGTCCCTGCGGGGTATGCAGCCACAGGATATTACTAGGCTGTTGGACAAGGGCATACGCGGCAATTTGCACCGTTCAGGTGAAAATGATGCTGTCATGCCGGGCTTGCAAGCGCATCTGGAGTGGCAGGCTGCCACCGTTTTCACCCAGAGTCAGGCACTCTCCCAAGACAAGGAACGCTTGCGCAAGCAATTGCTGGCGGATAGCCAAGGTAGTTTCAGCTTGTACCGGGCGGGTATGGGGGCGGATTTTGCCAGCAAGCAACTGTCCGAATCCTTGGTGGTATCTGCTGCTGATGCGCAGCAACGGGTTTTGTTGGCAGAGCGGATGCTCAACGATGCCCTGAGCGCCAATGAATATAATTACCGGGCGCACTTCGAGTTGGGCTGGATGTACTTATTCTTGCTGGACAAGCTGCCAGAAGCTGCTTTTCACCTGAATATTGCCGTACAACAGGCCGAACCGTGTAACCCACTGTTTGCGCAGTTTGCGCGGCGGCATCTGGCGGATGCTTGGTATGGTTTGCAGGAATTTGGCAAAGCCGCCGAGCTTGCTTTGAGTGTTTTACCACATGCTGTGCCGGGCGATCTGGAAGTGCGCTATGAACTGTCACGTTACTTGGCAGCAGGTGGCGAAACCCAAGCCGCCGCGCAACAGTTGGCGCAAGTGGTGGGGCGTTCCCCGCTGTATTACGTGCAGGCGCAGGCGGAACCGGATTTTGCCGGGAAGCCGGAACTGGCTGGTGTGTTACAGGATTTACGCAGCGTGCGGGTGCAACGCATCCAGCATTATGTCCATGCTCAATGGCAGCAGAATGCACTGGCGAGTTTGGCCTTGCCGGATCAGATTGATTCGGGGGCATTGTTTCTGCAAGTTGTCGAACAGCATGAACGGGTCATGACGCATTTGCCGTATGTGACCCTCAGCCAGCGTGAACAGCAAATTGGTGCGCGGATTCTGGCCGCTTCCCAGCAACGCATTATCCATGAAGTGCGTCTGCGTTCACGCCATTACGAACAGGTGGCTGAAAAGGAACGGCAGCGCTGGTCATGGGTCAACCAGACGGGCGGAGCACTGGTACACATATCGACCATTTTGTTGCTGGCATCCCTGATGTTTTATTTGCTGCGTTTTGTGTTGGATCTATTCGGCATTGGCAACTTGCTGGATGCTGATGCGATGGTTGGCAACATTTTGGGCAGCATGTTATTGCTGGGCAGCGCGGGCATCACGCTGCTCCAGTTCGTGCCTTGGGGCATGAAGAAGTTGTTAGTGAAACAGGTGGAACTGGATAATACGGTCAGTTTCTTGAAATCTTCTTCTCCACAAAATACTGCACATGGATGAAAAATTAGTATGAGTTTTATTCTGATAACGGGTAATGCGACCCTGGATATTGTCAATGTGGTTGATCATTACCCACATGAAGACGAGGAAATGCGTGCCTTACAGCAGTGGACAGAAACGGGTGGTAATGCCGCCAATATGGCGCAAGTGCTGGCTGCTCATTTACACCGCTGCGATTTTGTCGGGGTAATAGCGGATGATGCCGATGGTCAACGCATTGCCACGCGCTTGGCGGAAAAATCTATCGGGTTGGATCATGTGCGTCATTTATCGGGCGTATCGCCAGTTTCCTACATTACCCTGAATCAGAAAAATGGCAGCCGCACCATTGTGCATCACCGCGAGCTGGCTGAGTTGTCAGCAGACGATTTTTGCGGTATCCCGGTGGAACGTTACGACTGGCTGCATTTTGAGGGGCGCAACGTGGCAGAACTCAGCAAGATGCTGGCGTATACCCGCGAAAATATTTTCGATCAGCCGATTTCACTGGAAATTGAAAAAGTCCGCGACGGTTTGGAGGATTTGATTGAACAGGTGGATCTGGTGATGTTTCCGCGAGCGTATGCGCAGGCTCAAGGCTTTGTTGATGCGGAAAGCTTTTTGCGCGATCGGCAGGAAAAGCATGGCAAGGTGTGGATGACGTGTACGTGGGGTGCGGCGGGGGCGTGGGCGATTGACCAGCTTGGGGTGGTGTTCCATGCGCCTGCTTTGCACGTCAAGGTGATGGATACACTGGGGGCGGGGGATGTATTCAACGCTTGTCTGGTACACGCGCTGGCTACTGGGCAATTGTTGGAAGAAGCCTTGCGCCATGCGGTCAAGATGGCAGGGCGCAAGGTGTCGCAACAGGGTTTAGGCGGTTTCCTGTTGCCGTAGCGCGTAGAATTCGCGCACAAATGCCTCAAACGTTCCGGCTGCAATCGCTTCGCGGATGCCGCGCATCAATTCCTGATAGTAATACAGGTTGTGGATGGTGTTGAGGCGGGCGCTGAGGATTTCCCCGCATTTGTCGAGATGGCGCAAGTAGGCACGAGAATAGTGCTGGCAGGTGTAGCAGCCGCACTTTTCATCAATTGGGCGGGTGTCGTTCTGGTACTGGCTGTTGCGAATTTTCAGCGTGCCGTAGCGGGTGAACAGGAAGCCGTTACGGGCATTGCGGGTGGGGATCACGCAATCGAACATGTCTACGCCGCGTTTGACTGCTTCCACAATGTCTTCCGGTTTGCCGACACCCATCAGGTAGCGGGGGCGGTCGGTTGGCAGTTCGGGCAGGGTGCATTCCAGCACTTTGTCGCGTTCATCTTTGGGTTCGCCGACGGACAGGCCACCAATCGCGTAGCCGTCGAAGCCGATGTCGAGCAGGCCGTGGGCGGAAACCTTGCGCAGTTCTTCATACATGCCGCCTTGCACGATGCCGAACAATGCTGAAGGGTTGCCTTGGTGTGCATCCTTGCTGCGTTTTGCCCAGCGCAGGGAAAGTTCCATCGACTCGCGGGCTTGGGTGTGGGTAGCGGGGAAAGGGGTGCATTCGTCGAAAATCATTACGATGTCGGAACCGAGGTCGCGTTGCACTTGCATGGACGATTCCGGGGTCATTAGCACTTTGCTGCCGTTGACGGGGGATTGGAAACGTACACCTTCTTCGGAAATCTTGCGCATTTCTGCGAGTGAGAATACCTGAAAGCCGCCGGAATCGGTGAGGATAGGCTTTTCCCAGTGCATGAAGTTGTGCAAATCGCCGTGCAATTTCACGATCTCGGTGCCGGGGCGCAGCATCAGATGGAAGGTGTTGCCGAGGATAATTTCTGCACCTAAGCCTTGCAGTTCTTCCGGGGTCATGGCTTTGACCGTGCCATAGGTGCCGACGGGCATGAAGGCGGGGGTTTCTACCGTGCCACGCGGGAAAGTGAGGCGTCCGCGCCGGGCGGTTCCGTCGCTGGTGAGCAGGTCGAACTGCATGTGAGACATGGGGGTTCCTTGGGTTGCAGGGAAAGAGGGGGATTTTAGCGGGTTGGGAGTGACGGGGGAAGGGTTGACATCCTCCCCGCCCTAACGGACGAGGATTCCTCCTGCGAGACGGCTATGCCCAGCCGCGAGAATGTTGCGGGCTGCATTGACATCTCTGTCGTGCAGCGTGCCACAGTTGGCACACGTCCATTCCCTTATTCCAAGACCTGCTCTACCTTTCGGACTGTTGGCGGAAAGACTGCCGCAACACGAACAAGTCTGGGTACTGTACGCTTCGTTGACTTCTGCAAACACCACTGACCGCGCTATCGCTTTGTATTTCAGTTGGGTTTTCAACATGAACCAGCCTGCATCCAAGACGCTTTTCGCCATCGTGGTTTTTGCCCAGCCAGCACTGCTGACGTTGCCGACGAATATCGCACTGTGCTGTTGCACCAGTGCGGTGGTAAATTTGTGGGTGTCGTCTTGGCGTTGATGCTTGATTTTGGCATGGATAGCCTTGACCCGCCGTTTTTGATGGGCGCGTTGGGCTTTGCCGAGTTTCACCTCAAGATTTCGGTAACGCTGCTGGCGTTCCAACACCGTGCCATCGCTACAGACTGTCCCACACTTTGAAAAAATGCTTGTTATAGCGAACTTGTCCGTCCTTCCAAACCGCCGCACCCGACTTGAAGGGAATCCAGCCCAGCGAACGTTGGGAGCCACCGGAAATCCGCCAGCGCAATTTGTCTTTTTTGAACTGTTTTCGGGCTTTCGCGTGGGCTTCGGTGACTTCTTGCACGGTTTGCGAATGCAGGGTGAAGCCGCGCTCTTTTTTGTACGCAGCCTGCTATTTGGCTAAGTCGAAGGCGGTGATGTTACTGCGCACCCAACCTACACCGGGAATGGGGATGTTGCTGTATTCCGCCGTGTAAGCATTAGCGAAATTCCACACCTGATTGCACTCAAACGCCCATTGATGCAACACAGGCGCGTATTTGTCGCGGATGCGGACTTGGGATGAACGATACTTCATCAGAGAAAGCCGAAGACGCTTATATCCTCGCCCTGAAGGACGAGGTTTTACGCGATTACTGATAAAGAAACCGTCCCCGGCCTCCCCTGGTCGAGGATGCCGTGAGAACCCCGATTTCCCAAAATTTGGTAAAATCGGGAGAATTGTGAGGTTGCACTCTCTGTCGCTGGCTCCTCTTCCGCATTGGCAAGACCAGAAACTTGGCATTTTCCAGATCCAGCCCCGGCACTAAAAAGCTTTCTTCGCCCTGCCATTCGCCCGCCGGGTCAAGCCCGAACGTGGGAATGGCGGTGTAGCCATTCTGTTCCAGCTCCCCCGCCAGTTGCTCTTGCGCCAGAGCATTGTCTGCCTCGCTTTATGGCCAGCCATGTGGATGTCAATCGCCCAGAATCGCCCCACCGAATAAAGAAGGGTTCTGCCAAGCATCATCCTGTTTGGCCTTCCAGGTCAATTTACCGTCACGATCGCCGCCGTCATCGTCGTCATCGACGTGTACATCTAACCCTAAACGATGACCGGAACGCGGGCTAACCCCTAATGCTGACCACGGTAACATCACCTCCAACACATAGCCATTAGCTGAGCGGGTAAGCTTTTGGTTTAGCTGTAGCCGTGCCCCACGAGGTGAGTTCTTGCCCAATGCAACGGTGCCATTTTTCAGGTTAAAAATGAAGTGAAAGTCATTGCGCTGGTCATACTGGGCAGCCATCGAAGCATCCGCATCCAGATACAACTCCACAGCATCGTCTTCCCAAGGCACAGTGGAATCATTAACCGCAGGCTTGTCATCTTCAACCCCGATACGCACATAGAGGTTTTGCTGATCCCAGCTTGCTTGCCACAAGGCAGCCAAATCCTGTTTGCCATCAATGCTGCCACTCACCACATTACGGAGCTGGTAAGCCGACGCCCCCTGCCACACACTCGCCCGACTGCGAACTTTACGAATCAAAGCATTGCCCCCAACCACGTATTGCTCATTAGGTGCACTGCGCATGGAAACTAGCGTACTTTCCTGCGCTGTTGATGCTTCCGGCGGGATATTGCCTATCGAGAACGGTGGTGGTTCGCCGTAGATCGGTTCGTACTGCGGCGCAGTAGCATCCAGCGGTTCGGACTGGGTTTTCATGGTTTCCAGCGTAATAGCCGGTTTGGCCTGACGCACCAGGTTATTGCCGGAACAGCCACTCCACCAGCATGGGTTAGCACGCGTAAAGGCCAGCAAGGCACGGTGTTTCGGGGCTTGTGAATCCGGCTGGGTAATGTATTCCTTGGTGCCAAAGCTGCCGTATTTGCGATAAATGCGCGGCGAGCTGAAATGCACAAACAATTTACCGCCCGCCTGTTTCCAACCCGTCAATAATTGTTGGTAGATGGAAGCCATTTTCGGATCACGATTAGCTGCGTAAAATAGGTTGTTCGGGTGTTGATTATCCGATTTAGTGGTCATTTCAACCAAGTGCTGCCCGCCTTCATACGCAATCAAATCGACCCCGAAACTTTTGGTGACATCCGCTTGCTTGCGCACTGAATTTAATTCGCTGGGCAAGGAATGCGGGTATTTCGGGTCGGTCATGACGCGGAAAATATCCGCCACGCTACGTGCCTTACGCAAGGCATTGGCGTCGCCGAACACATACGGTGCTACTGCATAAGCGTCGGTGAAACGGTAAGCGCCATTGTAGGACAAGATGGTCTTGGTCATCTGGGTACTCCCCACCAAACCCGACATCACCCGCACCACACGCTTGTTGCCTTGGAAAACCTGTTCCCAGATCCCGAACACATCCACCGAACGCTTGGAATAAAACTTGTAAGCGGCCTGATTCGGATCGGGGTCAAGCCCCATCTGTACGCCTTGTTGCTTGGCGTAAGCGTGTTGGGTAAACACCCCGTTCCAAACTTCGTTGGAATATTCCACATACACTTTCAGGCTGGGGTCGAGATTCACTTGCACGTATTCGGCAAAACGGCGGATAAAGTCATTGCTAGCAGCATGTGGCAGGGAAAACCACGGGTCAGCGTGCAAACGGTTGGCGAGTTCCACCATGACTTCCATGGGTGCGCCCCGGATACCTTCTGCCCCGCCCCACGTCTGCTGGTCAATACTGGCACGGTCTTCCCACGCATACACCGGGTTACGGGTAATCCCGCTCATGTTCATGAAACGAATGACCCGGTAATCGCGCATAAACGTCAGGTAATCCGGGTTAAAAATAATTTTACCGGAATGCTGCTCAAAGGACAGGTAGTCCCCCCGGCATTGCCCTGCGGCGGCAACACGTTGGAACGGGTTACTGGCACAAACACCTCCCGGCGGCAAAATACGGATATTGCGCACTGGATTGGCAGGGTCGGTAGCCTTGATGTACAAGGTGGCGTTCAACTCATTATCCTTACCCGGATCGAGGATAATCACGTCACGCCCCGGCGCTTGATTCTGCACGGTCGCATCATTGCCGTATTCCAGCTTGCCTTCGCCCTCGTACAGCACCGTATAGGAACCGCTGGGGATGGTTCCCGCCGGGAGTTTGCTGACAAAACGTGTGCCCACCTGCCCACCTGCGGAAATGCGGGTCGGCCAACCATTACGGTCGTATTCGATATTACCTTTATTAAGCGGGCGCGCTTCCCGGAATGGCAGAGACATTTTCATCAAATCAATAAACGGCGCACTGGAGTCGTCGTCCATGATTTCGTTGGTATTCGTCCCCAACGCCGATGAACTGTTGTAAAATGCCGCAGCAGGCTTGACCATCGCCCCCCCCAGCAACAATAGGCAGGCAATAGCCCAGCGGCTTCCCCCTGAATGACAAGCTTTTATCATAATTATATGTAACCCCATGTTGTCGAAAGCAGCACTAGCCTTGCGCTGATGCCGCCTTATGCCCCAATTTGTTCTTTTTGGAAAACAATTTTACTTATTAAGTTCCCCGCTTTAGCCCCTATACCTGCGGTTTGCAGGAAAGTTTTCAGGATGCGGTGAATCCCCTCGCATTTTTCGCTATTATTCCATCCTTTTGCTGACAAGCGACTGAACCGGATCTTAATACCATGCAAAAGCTGATTATCGAAGGTGGCGTAACACTGGACGGGGATGTAGACATCTCTGGCGCAAAAAACGCTGTCCTGCCCTTGTTGGCTGCCACCTTACTGGCAGAAACCCCCATGACCATCCGCAACGTGCCACGCCTGAAGGACGTGTCCACCCTTGCGGCCGTCATCGCGGGCATGGGCGTCAGTGTTGAGATGGACGAGTACAATAATGTCCACACTGACACGTCCACCATTCAGCATTTTGTTGCGCCCTATGATCTGGTGCGTACCATGCGTGCCTCCATTCTGGTTTTGGGGCCCATGGTAGCGCGTTTCGGGGAAGCTGAAGTTTCCCTGCCCGGTGGTTGCGCGATTGGTTCGCGCCCGGTCAATATCCACCTGTCGGGTCTGGAAGCCATGGGTGCAAAAATTGTGGTCGAAGAAGGCTACATCCGTGCCACTGCCCGCCGCCTCCGGGGGGCGAAAATCGTCATGGACATCGTGACCGTTACCGGCACAGAAAACCTGCTGATGGCAGCAGTATTGGCGGAAGGCACTACGATTCTGGAAAATGCCGCACGTGAACCTGAAGTTGTCGACCTTGCCAACTGTCTGATCGCGATGGGTGCGAACATCAAAGGCGCAGGTACGGATAAAATCACCGTTGAAGGCGTCACCAGCCTCAAAGGTGTGGACTACAGCGTACTGCCTGACCGTATCGAAACTGGTACTTTCCTCGCCGCTGCCGCCATCACTGGTGGGCGGGTCAGGACATTAAAAGCCGCACCTGATACACTCGATGCTGTACTGCACAAATTTACCGAAGCCGGGGCACTGGTTACAACCGGAGCGGACTGGATTGAAGTCGATATGCGTGACCGCGTGCTGAAAGCGGTCGACATTCGCACCGACCCGTACCCCGCATTCCCGACCGATATGCAGGCGCAATTCATGGCAATGAATGCAGTATCACGTGGCATTGGCGTGATTGTCGAAACCATTTTCGAGAACCGCATGATGCACGTCGCTGAATTGATGCGCTTAGGTGCTAACATCCGTCTGGAAGGCAATACCGCTATCGTGGCGGGGATGCCATCGCTCAAAGGTGCGCCCGTCATGGCAACGGATTTACGTGCGTCCGCCTCGCTGGTACTGGCAGGCTTGGCAGCACAGGGCAAAACTACGGTTGACCGCATTTACCATACCGACCGTGGCTACGAACGCATTGAAGAAAAACTCTCCCGGCTGGGTGCGCGAATCCAGCGGGTCAATGGTTAAGCAACTGGTTAACAAACCTGGACACTTATGAAAGATACCTTGACGATTGCGCTCTCTAAAGGGCGCATCTTTAAAGATACCGTACCGCTGCTCAAAGCTGCCGGTATCGAGCCACTGGATGACCCGGAAACCAGCCGCAAGCTGATCCTCGACACCAACCGCGACGACGTGAAGCTGGTGATTATCCGTGCTACCGACGTGCCGACCTATGTGCAATACGGCGCGGCAGACCTCGGCGTGGCAGGCAAAGACGTGCTGATGGAACACGGCGGGCAAGACCTGTACGAACTGGTTGATTTGCAAATTGCCCGCTGCAAACTGATGGTCGCCGGGTTCGCTAATCGCCCGCTACCCACTACCGGGCTGAAAGTTGCCACCAAATTCGTCAACTGCACCCGCCAGTATTTCGCCGAACAAGGCCGTCAGGTCGATGTCATCAAACTCTACGGCTCGATGGAACTCGCCCCGCTGGTCGGCTTAGCGGATTGCATCGTCGACGTAGTGGATACCGGCAACACCTTGCGGGCCAATGGCCTAGAGCCACTGGAACACATGGCCGACATCACCTCGCGCCTGATCGTCAACAAAGCCTCCATGAAACTTAAACACGCCCCTATCCGTGAACTGATTGCCCATATCCAGCACGCGGTAGAACAAAGGAACTTGGCATGAAATACCAAACAGACGACCTGCGCATTATCGGAATGCACGAACTCGCCCCGCCCGTTGAACTACACCGCGAGTTCCCGCTCAATGAAACCGCCACCGAAACGGTACATAACGCCCGCGAAGAAGCTCACCGCATCCTGCACGGTGAAGATGACCGTCTGCTGGTCGTTGTTGGCCCCTGCTCCATCCACGATGTCGATGCTGCGATGGAATACGCCGCGCGTTTACAGCACCTGCGCCATGAACTGAAAGACCAGTTACACATCATCATGCGCGTTTACTTTGAAAAGCCCCGCACCACCATTGGCTGGAAAGGGCTGATCAACGACCCGGATATGGATAACAGCTTCCACATCAACAAAGGCTTACGCATGGCGCGTAAGCTGCTGCTGGATCTGAACAATCAGGGAATGCCTGCCGCAACGGAATACCTCGACCTGATCAGCCCGCAATACGTGGCTGATCTGGTCAGTTGGGCGGCGATTGGTGCACGCACCACCGAAAGTCAGGCGCATCGCGAACTGGCCTCCGGGGTTTCTTGCCCGATCGGTTTCAAGAACGGTACGTATGGCAACCTGAACATTGCGATTGATGCGATTGGTGCCTCTTCCCGCCCCCACCACTTCCTGTCGGTGACCAAGGAAGGCAATACCGCGATTTTTGCCACCAAAGGTAACGAGGATTGCCATGTAATCCTGCGTGGCGGGCAAGAGCCGAACTATGATGCCGCCAGCGTTGCGACTGCTGTGGCTGCACTGGAAAAAGCCAAATTGCCACCGTACCTGATGGTCGATTTCAGCCATGCCAACAGCTACAAGGACTACCGTCGCCAGCCGGAAGTTGCCACCAGCGTTGCGGAACAGCTTGCCGCTGGCAGCAAGGCCATTACCGGCGTGATGATCGAAAGTCATCTGGTGGAAGGCAATCAGAAAGCTGATGGCAAAAAACGCGAAGAACTGGTCTACGGACAAAGCATCACCGACGCTTGCATCAACTGGGACACCACGGATAGCGTGCTGCGTCAGTTGGCAGCAGCCGTGGATGCGCGGCGTAAAAAATAGGAGTAACACATGCTCAATATTACCGAATTAAACACCAGCGCCAGTGATTTCTGGGCAAAGCTGCAAGAGCTGCTGGCATGGGAAAGCGTCTCCGATGACGCCGTATTCAACACCGTCAACGGCATCCTCAAAGACGTGCGCAAGCGGGGCGATGCTGCTGTGGTCGAATACACCAACCGTTTCGACCGCATGAGCGTTACCAGCATGGCGGAGCTGGAAATCCCTGCTTCACGTTTGCAAGAAGCGTTGACCAAAATCACCCCGGAACAGCGCAGCGCACTGGAACAGGCGGCGGCTCGCCTTAAGTCCTACGCGCAACACCAGATCATGGAATCGTGGGACTACACCGAAGCCGACGGCACGCTGCTGGGGCAACAGGTCACCGCACTGGATCGGGTGGGCTTGTACGTGCCCGGTGGCAAGGCAGCCTACCCCTCTTCCGTGCTGATGAATGCCGTGCCTGCCAAAGTTGCCGGTGTGCCGGAACTGATCATGGTCGTACCCACGCCGGACGGCGAGGTGAACGAATTGGTGTTGGCAGCGGCGGCTATTTCCAACGTTGACCGCGTGTTTGCCATCGGCGGCGCACAGGCTATCGCCGCTTTGGCTTACGGCACGGCCACCGTTCCACAGGTCGATAAGGTCGTCGGCCCCGGCAATATCTACGTGGCAACCGCCAAGCGCATGGTATACGGCACGGTCGGCATCGACATGATTGCAGGACCTTCCGAAATTCTGGTGATATGCGACGGTAAAACCAACCCGGACTGGATTGCGATGGATCTGTTTTCACAGGCCGAACACGATGAAGACGCCCAATCCATTCTGGTATGCCCGGATGCCGCCTTCATCGAACAGGTCAAAGCCAGCATCGCCCGTCTGGTGGAAGAAATGCCGCGCAAGGCCATCATTTCCACCTCGCTGCAAAACCGTGGCGTGCTGATCCATGTGCAGGATATGGATGAAGCGGTGAAAGTGGCGAACTACATCGCACCAGAACATCTGGAGCTTTCCGTGGAAAATCCACGTGAAATGGCGAAGCAAATCCGTCATGCCGGAGCCATTTTTATGGGGCGTTATACGGCTGAAGCGGTGGGTGACTACTGTGCAGGGCCGAACCATGTCTTACCGACTTCACGTACTGCACGTTTTTCCAGCCCGCTGGGGGTGTATGACTTCCAGAAGCGTTCGTCGCTGATTGATTGCTCGGCGGAAGGTGCTTCAGCACTGGGCAAGATTGCCTCGGTGCTGGCACGGGGCGAAGGGCTGGTTGCTCACGCACGTTCGGCGGAGTATCGGATTAAGGAATAGCCAGCCATTCCCGTCGAACCTAAACAATCCACCCTCTAGAGAGGGTGGGATTGAGATAACGCCTAAAAAATTGCCATTCATGTCACTGCAAGAAACTTGAAGAGGCAGCCTGAATATACAGCCGCGCATACGTCTCGTCGCCTTGCACAACATCAATCAAATGCGCTTTGAGCAATTCCAGCACCGCCATCAAGGAAACCACTACCCCGCGCCGCCCTTCTTCTACCCGGAACAGGTTTTCAAACGGTACGAAAGTGTGCACCTGCAATAGCGCCAACACATGCGTCATACGCTCGCGGATAGACAAGTGTTCGCGCCGAATCTGGTGGGATGTAAACATATCCGCGCGTTTCAATACATCTTGAAATGCCAACAGCAGTTCGCGTAACCCCACTTCCGGTTGCGGGCGCGGCGCTGTGGGGAAATCAGCGGTGGTTTGCGCCACCCAGTGTTCACGTTCCAGACGCGGTAAGGTGTCCAGATCAGCCGCCGCTTGCCTGCACTGCTCGTATTCCTGTAACTGGCGCATCAATTGAGCACGGGGGTCGTCCTCTTCCACTACTTCCGTGGAGCGCGGCAACAGCAGCCGCGATTTGATTTCCGCCAGCATCGCGGCCATCAACAAGTATTCCGCCGCCAAATCCAGCTTGAAATCTTTCATTAGCTCGACATAGGCCACGTATTGCTCGGTAATCTGCGCAATGGGAATGTCGCAAATGTCGAAATTCTGGCGGCGGATCAAGTACAGCAGCAAATCCAGCGGCCCCTCAAAGGCTTCTAGAAACACTTCCAGCGCATCAGGGGGGATGTACAAATCCTCGGGCATGGTGATGAGTTGCTCACCACGCACCACCGCCCACGGCATTTCTTTCTGAACAACACTCATCGCTGATGATGGGTAAAGCGCATCGCCTCCATCACGTCCGCCAGCGTTTCGCGGGCAACCTGACGCGCAGCTTCCGAACCTTCGCGCAGAATGTCGCGTACCCGTCCACGGTTTTCTTCAAACTCGGCAGCACGCCGTTGGATCGGGGCAAGCTCAGCCTGTACCGCTGCAATCACCGGCTGCTTACATTCCAAACAACCGATGCCCGCACTGCGGCAACCTTCCTGCACCCACTGCTTGGTGGTCTCGTCGGAATAGACTTCATGGAACTGCCACACCGGGCATTTCGCCGGGTCGCCGGGGTCAGTGCGGCGTCCGCGTGCCGGGTCAGTCGGCATGGTGCGGATTTTCTTTTCCACACTCTCCGGCGCTTCCCGCAAGGCGATGGTGTTGTTGTAGGATTTGGACATCTTCTGCCCATCCAGCCCCGGCATTTTTGAGGCTTTGGTCAAGGCAGCCTGTGGCTCGGGCAGGATAATTTTGCCGGAACCTTCCAGATAACCAAACAAGCGTTCACGGTCACCCAGTGACAGGTTTTGCTGCGATTCCAGCAAGGCGCGGCCTATTTCCAGCGCTTCGCCACTGCCTTGCTCCTGATACTGGCGGCGCAGATCACGGTACATTTTCGCCTGCTTCTTGCCCATTTTAGTGGCAGCTTGTTCAGCCTTTTGCTCGAAATCCGGCTCTTTCCCATACAAATGGTTGAAGCGTCGCGCCACTTCGCGGGTCAGCTCAATATGCGCTACCTGATCTTCACCGACGGGTACGCGGTCGGCTTTGTAGACCAGAATGTCAGCCGATTGCAGCAGCGGATAGCCCAGAAAACCATAAGTCGCCAAATCGCGTTCCTTGAGTTTTTCCTGCTGATCCTTGTAGGTTGGCACACGTTCCAGCCAGCCCAGCGGGGTAATCATCGACAGCAGCAAGTGCAATTCGGCGTGTTCCGGCACATGCGACTGGGTGAAAATCGTGGCAGAACTGGGGCTAATGCCTGCCGCCAGCCAGTCAATCGCCATGTCTTCAACGTGCTGGGAAATACCGCCGGGTGTTTCGTAATGGGTGGTCAGCGCGTGCCAGTCCGCCACGAAAAAGAAGCACTCGTAATTGAGCTGCATTTCCACCCAGTTTTTCAGGACACCATGATAATGCCCCAAGTGTAACAGTCCAGTCGGGCGCATCCCGGAAACAACGCGCTGGTTGTGCGAAGGCGTAGTACTCACATCAAACCTTTATTGATTAAATAATAGAAGTAAGCAGTTGGTACAGTGTACCAATGATTGGGCCAATAATCTTATCCAGCACCCCCAATAACAACAACACAATCAGAATGGGAAAGCCATAAGGTTCAACTTTATCCAACAGATCGGCCATGTTACGCGGTACTAAGCCTGCCAATACCCGTCCGCCATCCAGCGGTGGGATAGGTAACAAGTTCAACACCCCCAACACCAGATTAAATACCAAGCCGATCTGCGCCATGGTTACAAAACCATCCGCAATATTGGCATCTGGTATTAAGGCCACGAACACCGGAATCATAATGACCCAGAACACTGCCATGAGAAAATTAGACGCAGGCCCAGCCATAGCCACTATCGCCATATCACGACGCGGCTGCTTCAAATTGCGGGTATTGACGGGAATGGGTTTTGCCCAACCAAACGCAAAGGGCTGCCCCGTGGTCAACATCGACATCAGCAACATACCCAAAGGCAATGCCACCGTACCAATCGGATCAATATGTTTAAGCGGGTTAATGGTTAACCTTCCCAACATTTTGGCGGTACTGTCACCGAGCTTGTTGGCAACCCAACCATGCGCCACTTCGTGCAGGGTAATGGCGAACAATACGGGTATTACCCCTGCCACAATCAAACGAATGACGTAACCTAAATCCATTCCTTCCATGCTTAGTGCTCCACCAACCAGTCAATATTACCCTTGCCTTCACGCAGGATAACCGGCCTTGCGTCCATCAAATCCACCACGGTGGTCGGCTCATGCCCGCAGAAACCACCATCAATGATCAAATCCACCTGATGCTCCAGCGACAAGCGAATCTGGTAAGGGTCTACCATCGGCAAATCTTCCCCCGGCAAGATCAGGGTGCTGGACATCAACGGCTCGTTCAATTCCTGTAACAAGGTCTGCGTGACAATGTGCTCAGGCAAACGCACCCCAATAGTCTTGCGCTTGGGGTTCTGCAAACGGCGCGGGACTTCACGAGTGGCTTGCAGGATGAAGGTATACGGCCCCGGTGTCAAAGACTTGATCAAGCGGTAATTCATATTATCCACTTGCCCATAGAGGGAAATCTCCGACAAATCGCGGCAAATCAAGGTGAAGTTATGCTTGCTGTCGACTCTACGGATGCGCTGGATACGTTCCATCGCTGCCTTGTCGCCAACTTGACAACCAATCGCGTAACTGGAATCCGTCGGAAAAACGACGACCCCGCCATCACGAATGATCGCAATCGCCTGACGTATCAAGCGTATCTGGGGATTTTCTGGGTGAATTTGAAAATACTGACTCATTGCACAATTATCGTTTAGAATGTTTAACTTTAACCGATTATACCCATACGTATGAAGTTCCTGTTTGACTTTTTCCCGGTTGCACTGTTCTTTATGGTGTACAAATTTTTCGGTGAGCTGCCACCCGCGTGGATTGCAGCCGCCAATCAGTTGCCTCTCATGACACTTAACCAGAGTGAACCGAAGGATGCCATCTTGCTGGCGACATTGGTAATCATTTTGGCGACCATTGTACAGAATGCCTTATATTTCACCATGCATCGGCGTTTTGAGCGGATGCATTTGATCACGCTGGCTATCCTGCTGGTGTTCGGCACGCTGACCCTGTTCCTGAAAGACCCTATTTTCATCAAGTGGAAAGTCAGCATTATCAACTGGGGCTTTGCGCTTGCCTTCGTGGTCAGCCAATACGTGGGCGCACGCAAAACCCTGACCGAACGCATGATGGCCAGCGCCATTCAAGTACCCGCACCTATCTGGCTGAAAGCCAACTGGCTGTGGGCAGGCTTTTTCACTTTCGTTGGCGTCATCAACCTGATTGTTGCTTACAATTTCAGTGAAGAGACTTGGGTAGATTTCAAACTGTTTGGCGTGCTGGGGCTAACTTTCGCCTTCATCATTGCTCAAGTGTTCTACCTGCAACGGCACGCACTCGAAACCACCGAAGAACCGACTAAATAGTTACAAAACGTTAAGGACACTATCCCCATGTTATATGTCATTATTGGCGAAGATGTTGAAAACAGTCTGGCACAACGACTTGCAGCACGCCCGGCACATCTGGAACGGCTGCACGCGTTGCGTGACGCAGGCCGTCTGTTTGTTGCTGGCCCCAACCCCGCGATTGATAGTAACGATCCGGGAGACGCGGGCTTTAGCGGCAGCGTCATCATTGCTGAATTCGACTCACTGGAAGCGGCACAAAGTTGGGCTGACGCTGACCCTTACAAGGCAGCCGGGGTTTACCAACACGTGACCGTCAAACCCTTCAAAAAAGTTTTACCCTGATTTATTGAATACTGACAGAGGAAAAATCTCACAATGCGTTTCAAAACTAACAATATCATCGCAACCGGGCTGGTTGGGTTAACGCTTATCGCGACTAGTCTTTACGCTGATGACAACAAAGTCACCGTCGCAACCGTCAATGGCACTGCCATTACGCAAGACACCTTAAACACCGTCATGGGCATGGTCGGTGGTATGCCGGGGGCACAGCAGGTTGACAAAAAATCTGTTCTCAATGACCTGATCATTACCGAACTGGCACGTCAGGAAGCTAACAAGGCGGGCTTGACCGAACGTCAGGAAATCAAGGACAAAATCAAGGATGCGACTGACCGTCTGGTGTTGAACACTTGGACTCAGGAAAAAGCCGCCTCGTTCAAACCAACCGATGACGAGCTGAAAAAAGCCTACGAAGACCGCACCAGCGGCGAGAAGGTTGAATACAAAGCCCGCCACATCCTGATGAAAACCAAGGAAGAAGCCGAAGGCATCATCAAGGAACTCGACAACAAAATCGACTTTGCTGATCTGGCCAAGAAATCTTCCGATGGCCCATCCGCGAGCCAAGGTGGTGACTTGGGTTGGTTCAAACCTGGCACAATGGTCAAGCCCTTTGCTGAAGCGGTTGCCAAAATGGAACCGGGCACTTATACCAAAGAACCGGTACAAACCGATTTCGGCTGGCACGTTATCAAACTGGAAGAGCGCCGTGACGTAAAGCCACCAGAACTTGAAACCCTCAAGCCACAACTGGAACGTGAATACCAACAGAAAAAAATGCTGGCATACATGGATGAGTTAAAAGCCAAGGCAGACATCAAAGTAACCTTGCCTGCCGAAACAGCCAAACCAGCAGCAGAAGCCAAGCCAGCAGCAGAAGCAGCCGCGCCAGCACCGGCTGATGCGAAGCCTGAAGAAAAGAAATAAGATTATGGCAGGGGCGAACAGCGTGTCGCCCCTGCATCACAATCACCAATGGAGTTGTCATGAAAGCAGAATGGAAAAATTTTCTTATTGATCACGGTGCAGAGTTCACTGGCGATTCACTCATTTCTTTTGGCAACCCTGACCGCGAACGCCGCATCCCCCCCCAAGGTGCCATCCTCTGTGACCTGTCACACTTCGGTTTGATCAGCGTCAGCGGCGAAGATGCCACAACCTTTTTACAAGGTCAGTTGACCAACGACATTAATCAAGTCACCGATAGCCTGTCGCAACTGAGCGCCTATTGCACCCCCAAAGGCCGTACACTCGCCACCTTTTTCATCACCAAACGCCAAGGCGTTTACTACCTGAGCGTATCGCGGGATTTGCTCGAACCCATCCTCAAACGCCTGCGTATGTATGTGATGCGCTCTAAAGTAGCGGTGGAAGATGCCAGTGCCAGCCTGGTGCATTTCGGTTTTGCCGCGCCGGATGGTGATGTACGCATCAAGGAAATCCTCGGCAAAGTGCCCGTTAACGCCTACGATACCCTACAAATCGGTGGCCTGACCCTTATGCGCCAGCCTGCACCGATTCCACGCTTCAAAGTTCTCGGTGAGTTAGATGAAGCCCGCAAACTGTGGGAACGCATCAACGTCAATGCCGCCTGTGTCGGGCGAAGCAGTTGGGAATACTTCAACGTCATGTCCGGCGTACCCATGGTTACGCAAGCCAGTGCTGAAGCATGGGTTCCGCAAATGCTGAACATGCACCTGATCAACGGCGTGAGTTTCAGTAAAGGTTGCTTCCCCGGTCAGGAAATCGTTGCCCGCCTGAAATACCTCGGCAAAAGCAAGCGCCAGATGTACCGCATCGGTATCCCCCATTGCATCAACGTCCCCGCTGTCGGCACCCACTTTGGCAGCGCGACTGACCCGGAAGCAGGCACTATCCTCAACGCCACCCTCAACCCGGATGGTTACGTGGAAGCACTCGCGGTCATGAAAATTGCCGAAGTCACCACCCCCTTGCACTTCGGCGACTACGCGGTGAAGGTGCTGGAATTGCCTTACTCACTGGAAACTGAGTAAGTTTCACCCCGCAATAATTGGCGGTAAGCCGTTACCACTGCATCCAGACTGTAACGGCTCGCTACCCGCTGCCGCGCCAATTTCCCCAGCACTTGACGCTGCGCAACACTCTGTTGCAACAAGGTCGACCATGCCTGCGCCAAAGCAACCGAATCATTGACGGGTACAATTAACCCAGTATCCGCCACGAACTCAGCAATATCGCCCACATCCGTGGCCACACAGGGAACGCCTTCCGCCATCGCTTCTGCCAGAAACAGCGGAAATGCCTCACGTTGCGACGACAGCGTAGCAATATCCAGTGCCGCAATCAGGCGAGCAGCATCCGTGCGTACTCCCAGCAAATGCACTTTGGCCTTATCGGGAATGTTTTCCAGCAAGGCTTGCAGGGCTGGATTACCTGCATCCATGCCCTCCCCCGCCAGCAGAAAATGCGCGGATGCACCAGCCTCCTGCAATAGCTGGATAGCCTGCATCAGATTGGGAATGTCTTTTTCAGGCACATAGCGGGTCAAGCTGCCGATCAGCATGGCATCAGCAGGAATCCCCAACTCCTCACGCACCGCAGCCGCTTGCTCTGCTCGATGATTGTTTTTACCCAAAGGAATGCCATTGGCGATCACTTGCGCGTGTTGGGTCACATAACCCAGTTCGGCATGACGTTGCATACTGCGGCGTGACACGTACACAATCCGCTGCGGGAAGCGCGACAGCCAACGCCCAAGTTTGAGGATAAAAGCATGTTGGGCACGTTCCAGTGTGGCTTTTTCGGGGGTATGGTGCATTCCCCACAGCAGTACAGGGCGGCATCCGGCGAACAGCCACGCCAAGGTTGCCAACACATTGCCATGATGCATCCAGCCGTGAATCACACTCGGTTTAATCGTTCGTACCAGACCAAACAGGCGCGGCAACAACCACGGCAATTGTTTCAGCCGGTTCAAACCCAGCACATGCACCGGAATGCCTGCCTGTTCAAACTGTTGCTGGACGCCGTTCACCTCCACCAGCGAGATCACAAACGGGCGGTATTCGCTGCTGAATTCCGAGCTTGCCAGATTCAACAAAGCTTTTTGCGCACCACCAACACTCAGCGAGGTGATGACATAGAGAATGTTGCCCATCCCAGCCTCCCTTTGAGCAATTGGCGCACATTGCCAATATCCAGCAGCCAGACCAACGTCGCATAGGTCAAAACACCCAGCAGGATTTGCAAGGCAACCCGGTATGCGCCATGCACCAACGATTCCGGCAATTGCCCCATCAGCCCGTACATGACCAAAGCCGCCAGCAGGATTTTGCCAACATCCAGCACTGGCATGGTCAATGCAAAATGCTGCCTGCCCAGATAATAACCGTACACCAGACAAATCAGGTACGCCGCAATCGACGCCAACGTTGCCCCCAGCAAACCGTAAGTAGGGATCAATACCAGATTCAACACCACATTCACCACTGCCGCCACACCCACGACCTTGACTGAGCCAGCAGTATACTTTGCCAACTGGAACGACAAGGACACATAGAACAAATAGGTACAGTTGGCGAAAATAGCGATACCAATCCACGGCAATAAACTGATAGAGGTAGGCACAAATGCCGCCCCCACCAGTAACGGGATAAACGCATCAGCGATCCCCACCAGCCCAAAAATCGCCGGGATCGACACCCCCATCAACAGCACAAAATACTGCTGGAGACGGGCTTCCGCTTGTTGCTGGCCTTCTTGCTCCAGCGTGCGAATCACCACCGGATAAGCCGCCAGATTCAGCGAACTGGTCATCATCATCAAAATCTGGAACGGCAGGTTATAAGCGACTGCATATTCACCCGCTTGCCCATACCCCAGCAGCCAGCCAATCATCACCCGGTCAGACGTATGAATCACTTCCAGCAAGACCAGCGACAAACTCAGCGGCAAGCCATACACCAACAGGGATTTCAATACATCCCTATCCAGTCCGCGCCAGGAAAACCGAAAATGCCGCCACAATGCCCCGGAAAGCATCAGCACCAGCAAGACGCCCAACACCACACCACCAATCGCACCGAGCCACGAATAACCTGCCCAGACCAGCAATAAACCACTGCCCATGGTCAGCAAAGTGCGGGTCACTTCCGCCCACACATAGTGGTTAACCTTCAGGGTAATCGAGTTAATCCGCTGATAAGCCTCGTAGAAAGCCGAGCTGAGGAACACCACAAAAAATCCCGCCGCGACAGCCACCTGCCCAGTCACCAAGGCAAATATCAACGCCAACAAACCCACAAACGCGGCAATCGTCAACACCGATACGCTGATCAACTGCTCCACCGCACCTGCTGTCACTTCCTGCTTGTTCCAGAAGCGCATAATGCCGACATACAGCCAGCCAAACGCAAACAGGCTAACGCTCGATGCCACCACCAGAATGGTGGTGAAAACACCGTATTCCTCTGCCGACATCCAGCGCGTATAGGCCGCCAACACCACGAAACTCGCCAAGGCGGGAGCCAGTTTTGCTAACAAATACAGTAAGCTGTGTTTAACGTACATACATCACCGCGCTCATGCCGCCAGCCATGCATCAGCGACAGCAGCAATGTCATTGCCACGCACTGACTCCCTGCCCTGTTGACGCATCCGCGCCTGTTTCTCAGCGTCATAAAACAGCTCATCAATCCCGGCGGCAATCGCGCCTACGTTGCCTTTTTCCACCAGCAAACCGTTTTCACCGTGACGGATAATCTCGCGCGGCCCCGTCGGGCAATCCGTTGAAACAATCGGACATCCCAGCGACAAGGCTTCAATCAGCACCAGTGGATAGCCTTCGTAGTCGCTGCTCATTACCTGAAATTCGGCTTTCGCCATGTACTTGTAGGGGTTAGGGTCAAAACCAATCATGATCACCCGCTCTTCCAGCCCCAGCGTTTTGATCTGCGCTGCCAATAATACCTGTTGGCTGCCACGACCTACAATAACCAACTTACAATCGTGCCGCGCCTTGCTTTGTGCAAATGCCTCGATCAGCAAATCAAAACGCTTCTGTTTTTCCAGACGCCCGACAGCCAGGATAAAACGCCCGTCAATACTGAGTGTTTCCTGGGCTTTTTCGCCGATCAAGCGGGTATTCACCGGGTTGTAAATGCAGTTAACATTTTTCAGGTGCGCCTGCTTTTCCAATAAATCCTGCATCTGACGCGATACCGCAATCACCCGTTTGGCGCGGGGATACAACCAGCGAAAAGCCAGCCATTCACTGCGGGTCATGGTACTGGGGTCAAGGTGTACGGATAACACCGAATCAGCGCAAGCCAGCGCACAAGGCACATTGGCGGCTTCCAGAAAGGAAAAGATATGATCAAACTGCTCACGCTGGAACAGCTTGCGGAATTGCCATGCCCGCTGCAACAGAATGTAAACCTGCGTAAGCAAACCGCCCGGTCGTTCGGGAATATCCAGATTAATGATCCTGACCGGCACGTCATGGCGAGTGATCTCCGGTGGCAAACGTGCAAACTTGACCACCGTCACCTCATAATCACGTAGGCGAAACTCCTCGGCAAGATCCACCGCTACCTTTTCTGCCCCACCCGGCGCAGCCAATTCCGCAATGACGATCGCTATTTTTTTCATACCTTGATGGATACCCTGTTTATGTCTTCGGTTTTTTGCACGTTATTTTTAATATAAAGGTTCAGGACAGCCAGTGCGTAAGCAAACCAGATATACATCCGATCCTGCAACGTCAGCGACATCTGTCCGATCACCATAATCAACAACATCAGTAATAATAACCAGCGCTCATCACCCGACAAACGCCACACTGATGCAAACGCAATAACGATCACTGCCCAATACAATACTGTCCCGATAATGCCCTGCTCGGCAGTAATCGCCACAAAACTGTTATGCGCCGTATAATCAATATTGTATGGATTAATAATCCGTCGAAAAGAGCCTAAACCATGGCCGTAAATCGGGCTTTCTTCCCATTCCTCATACGCATTTGCCCATATTACGCTACGCTCATTCAAGGTACCGCTGGAAATTTCTTTGCCGGTCGAAAAAATACGCTCAATGGTTTTGGCTGGAATCACATTGGCAATCCCGACCAAAGCTACCACTACCACCAATGCACTGGCAGCTTTGCCCATCACCCCGGAACGCAAAATGGTAGGCAAAAATCCTGCCAAACCTAACACCATGACAACAGCGCCGGTGCGCGAACCTGTGATCAAGATGGTAAAAGCCGCTGCCGGTATATAAGCCAATCCCAATAAACGCCACCACCACGGCTTGGTTTGTGTCACCAAGTAAATAGCCAAAGGCAGCACCATCGCCAGTTTGACGGATACCTCATTAGCATCGAATTGCTTGATCTCCTGACGCACTGTATTTCCGCCTATCTGATAATCCTTTACCATCAAATAAATCAGCCAAAATGAACCCAGTACCAGCGCAATATACAGTTTCTGCATATCCTGCCGGGTATTTACCAATTGAAATAACAGCAAACTGATCATCAAAATATACAGGTTACTTTTCAATGCCTGCTCACTACTCACTGCCTGCGATGTCTCATACGGAACCGGCATCTCTGACCAGGTATAAGACAGCACTACCCACGCCACATACAACAAAACGGCTGAATGGAAAGCAGGCATGGCATGGAGACTATTACCCATCATAATCAGCACCGCCGCCAAACCAAAGGCCATCAAACCGGCGATTTTAACCAATGACATGCCAGCGATTTCCACGGCACCATCCGTCGGCAAGGCAAATGCCAGCAGCATCATGAAAAAAATGGCGGCACTACGGATACTGTTCATCGGCTTGCCAGACGTTCACCCAACGCCTGCCTGACTTGCATTAATAATGCCGGGTTGTTATCCCAGTCACCAAAATGACGGGCAATTTGCCCTAATTGCTGTTGCACAAATTCCGTTTCACCCGCCTGCAACAATAGGTCGATATACGCATAATCTTCCACCGACTCACGTATCCACTTCAAACGCAGTGAAGCCAGCGGCCCATCGAAGCCAGCTTGCGCCTGTTTCGCCGGATACACCAACAAGCCATCACCATTGAAACGAATGCCGGGCGGATTGTCGCTGATAAAACTGGCGGCATCATTCCACACATCCGTACCCTTCGCCCACGCCAGCGTGTCCCAATACCCCAAACCCGTTACCCCGTAACGGTGGAATAGCCAGGTAGGAATCCGGTAATTGATCGCCGGAAAATCCAGTTGCCATACCGGCGGATAATGGCCTTTCAACACATCCGCACGCGGATTGCGTTGGCGGTATTCATCAAAGTCCAGCACCAGCGCGGTATACGCCCAGACTTCTTCACCCGCAGCCAAACGCTGCCCCACCACGTTTTTACCCAAATGATCCACGTCTTGCCAAAGGTCGTAGAACTTGGGAATCCACACATCCACAGCCCCCAGCAAACGGCCCAAAGTCGGGTTTTCGTTTAACGGCGGTTCGCTCACCTGAAAACGGATTTTTTCACCCTTCGGCAAACGCACTTCATCGAAAAACTCGCCCCAGCGCCGCGCATACTGATACGCCTCGCGGGTATCCGGCTCATCCACAAACGAAGGATCCGTGTAACAATGCTCAGCCCCGGCTTCTGCCGCACACCATGCCGCATACTCGCGCATGAATTGCTGCGCCCGCTGGCGGTCTTTGCCCAAAGGGTCTGTAAACGGGTAACTGTCCGCAAACACATAGGTATAAGCGGTCGCGTGTTTATCCTGCATGTAATGGCGCATGTTTTCCGTGACTGTCCCCAGCCCTGCAAAGTTGCGCTGGAAATCAGGCTTGCCTTCCGCATCCGCTTCCGGGGATGCATCCCACAGGCTTTCTGGCGTCAAATAATGATCCAGCATGAAATCATTGTAAGCACGAATCAGACGATTGTCTTCCGCCGATTTCCCGGTACGCTCAAAGCCGTAAATTTCCGCCACCCGATAGCCGTTCGTCCCGAATACCGTGCGCAAAGGGGAACGTTCCGGCAGCGTAAAATTCCACACCGTCAACGTAATTGGCAATTCCAGTGATGTCTGCCCATCAGCACTCACCTGCACTTTGCCGGTATAGACACCGGGTTTAGTACCTGTTGGCACCTGCACATCCACCCACACCGGCAAGTTTTCGCCCGCCGTCAGGTTTTGCGGGAATGCGCGGTAAGCAGCGGCAATTTTCTTAGCAGGGTTCGCAGCAGGCAACAAAATATCCGGCCAGTACTGCGGCGGGTAAGGCGAATGCGGCGAGGGCGTACTGACCTTGACGTAACGCTCACGAAACACTTGTACCGTGTCGATTACCTCACCCGCCGCGCTACGCAAGGGGGAAACACTCGCCTGCACATTCGTCGCACCTTGCGTGCCGCCGGTAATCACGAACTGAAAGCCTTCGTACTCGTTGCAGGCAGCAAACAGCGTGACAGCATCCGTACCCACCACGGGTTCAAAGGGGGCAAACCTGTCCAGCGCACCAATGGCCTTTACCTGCAAACCCGTGACAGCCTTGTCCGGGGAACAGCCACCCAAACTGAGCAGCAGGCAGCCATAACAACACCAGCGGGTCAGAGCGCGAGCCATTGTTCCGCCACCTTTTCGATGTCGAGATATTCAACGGAAGGTGTCGCATTTTGTTGAAAATGGGCGTGTACATCAGCATCCAGACAGACTCGATCCAGCGCTTCTGCCAAGGCGGGCACATCATGGGTAGGCACTAACAAACCATTTTCACCCTGCACAATGATTTCGCGCGGCCCGGTTTCACAGTCTGTTGAAATCACCGGACGCCCCAAGCCCAACGCTTCAATCAGGATCACCGGAAAACCTTCGTGTAAACTGGAGAGCACCAAACAATGCGCATGAGCGATATAAGGGTAAGGGTTGCGCATAAAACCGGGCAGGATCACCTGCTGTTTCAGATCATGATCCTCGATATGCTGTTCCAGCGCAGCACGTTCCGGCCCTTCGCCCAGAATCAGGAGTTTAAAGGTTTGGTGGGCTTGTGATTGTGCATAAGCATCAATCAAACTCACGAAGTTCTTTTCCGGGCTAAGCCGCCCCGCCGCCACGATATATTGACCCTCGATCGTCACTGATGGGCGTTCTTTCGCCAACTCACGGATACGGTGCAAATTGACCGGGTTATACAAGCAACCAAGGTTTTTCAAGCGCAAATGCTCTTGAAAAATCCGCATCCCGTCCTGAGACACCGCCACCACCTTTTTAGCACGCGGGAACAACCAGCGGGCAAACAACCAGTCAAAGCGGCTGAAATTCCGCTCCGGGTTACAGTGATTGGCTGCAATGGTCAAACGACTCGCCAAGATAGAAGGAAAACTGGCGTGTTCCATCACGCTGATAATCGTATCAAAGTGCTTCAGCTTGAAAATACGCCGAAGCTGGAAAGCACGATCCAGAAAATTAAACAGCCTAGGTACAAAACCATTTTTGGAAGGCCGTTGAATGTCGATCAATTGCCCGGCATAAGGGTAATACCGGCGGCTACCATCAAACAGGATGAGGGTCACATCATGCTGCTTGGCAAACTGGAACGACAGGTCAGACACCACTTTTTCAGCGCCCCCCATGCCCAGCGAGTAAACCACCAAGGCGATTTTTCTGCGTACTGTCATGTCAATTTCGCCATCCAACGATCCAATATACCTAAACGACGGTGTACGTGTACCGCATCCGTCACCGAAACTCCCATGCCGATACCCAGCGTGTGCATACCATTCATGTCATGCTCACCATCCGGTAGATAACTGCTTACCATTTCCTCGTGATACGTCTGTAAATCCAGTTGCGTGATCAGGTTTACATTCAGGCCGCGACCGTAAACACCCGCACAATTTTGCGAAGGCCGGTACAAGTTGCCAGCCTCCCTGAAAATACGCCCGGCAGGACGCGCCCGCGCTGCACTCGCCACCACCGGGTTCTGCGGGTGTGCCTGCCATTCGGTGCTCAGGGGATCATCAGCATGAAACAGATAAAGCGCTTCGCTCGGCGAACAGCTTTGGTGCTGGCGCATACTGGCAAACATCCACCAGCGGCCTTCGTGTTCCAGCAAGGTCGCGTCATACGCCTCCACCCCTTCCATCAGGTTTTTCTCGAAAACCCAGCGGTGCGGAAATTCCTCGCAGCGGTACACTTCCACCGTGTGATTGCCTGCCGTTTCAGGAATCAGGTAATACTGCCCCTGATGTTGAAACACAAAGGGATACGACAAGTGATACGGTTTTTCCAGAATCGTTACCGGCTCAGTGTGCGAGCCATCCGCATTCAGGCGCACACATGCCAGATGCCCAATGCCACGGGCATAAACCAGTTCCTCAAAAAATATGTACTGCTCACCAGCGTGTTCGAGCACGAAGGGGTCAGCCCAAAAACGGTCACGCGGCGGAATCCACTTGTGGAAATGTTCCTGCACCCCGGCATCGGTTGCATTAGCCGTCGTTTTGGTCATTAACACCCACTGTTCATTACGGAATAAGGCGTTATACAACTTCCTGAGAAAATTCCGGGGATAGCGCAATAAGATCCGTAGCGTCATGGACAAGCCGGGTGAAGCAGAAGCGTAATGCCGGATAGGGTTTGCCGCTGGCTGGATACGCTCCCTGACATTACGGAAAAAATCAGCCTCACCCACAAGGGCAAGCTCATGCAAACGCTGTGGAATAAAATCTGCCATCTTCCACAAAGTGCGCTCAACGCCACGGTTAATGGAAGCCATGTCGGTACTGGTGGTGGCGGAAAAAATGCATTCCGGTGAATCTTGCCCCGCCATGCAGCGCTCAACGCCCGAGATGATTTCATCGCGACGATCGGCGTATTCGTGAATATTGGCGTAACGGTCTGATAAACATGCGGGGCTACCGTAAAAATACCGCCATATACCGTACTTGGCAGCACTCAATAATTCGGGTAACGGTGCCTGTCCACTCAGGTCAATCGCCACGTCCAGCCCTTGATCGGCCAACAATGCCTGATAACGTTTACTGCCAGCATCGCATAAGGTGACATCACCCAGCAGGGGAAGAATATTGGTGGGAACTCGTGCTGTTATTGGGCATTTAAACAGCTTGCCATCAAAATATTGCAATACCTTCAACAAGGCTGTATTCATTTTGCGCTGACAAGAAAAAGCATCAGGCTGACGAAAAATAACCCCAACCAGCACCACACTGCGGGACGCCAGCAAACGTTCCAGCATCCAGTATTGCCAGGCGGAAATATATTCGCCATCAACAATCAGGGCAGCCCTGAAAGTGCTAACCGACATAATATGCTCACTTAATAATTGTTAGTTATAGTTATGTTCTAACACCACCCTGCACATAAGCAGCCGCCGTTGAATACGCGACTTTCAAGGCAGCTTTGTCCTGAATGCCCGGAATGATGACTGGGCAGCGGCTTTCAGCCAGTTGCGCAACAAAGGCTGGCAAACGCTGCGTTTTCGTCACATCCAGACATACCAGCGCAGGTTTCACCACCTGGACAAATTTCAATGCCCGTGGCTCATCCGGCAAATCGTCAATAGCCAGTTTGACGCCTACTGCCCGGAACAGTTTAATCACCTTGCTTAGGCCAGCCATTTGCTCCATGCAATCACGGTATTGAAGTGCTAACACAATCCGCTCTGCGGCGGCAGGTGCAGCATTCAGCAATTCGATGACGCGCTTCAAATCAGTTTCATTATTCAGAATCGACCCGCCCACTGACACAAAAACCAGATAACCGGGCTTTTCATTCCCCTGAGCTGACAGTTTCAACACTGCTTGCCCCAGATTCCAGTAGTCTAGACGAAAACGGCTAGCAGGTGTCACCAACTGTCTAAGCAAGGCGGCATAGTCCAGCCGTTGGGCTTTCTGCTGAAACTCGGGGGTAGCCATATACAGGTTGGGCAGATTCTCACGCAAACGCTGAAATTTGTGGAAAACCATGTTCATCCCGCTAATCGGCGGCGGCACAACCGCTTTGGCAACCGCCGACACCACTACCGGTGCGACAGGCGGGGCAGGTGCATCATGAAGGCGCTGTTCAGCCGCTTCCCACGGGTTATCCTGTTTACGCATTGACACGCCTTTAAGCATATTGCGTTCCAGTGGACGCACATGTAATTGGGTGCAACGCTTGCCCTTGAGCACTGCCGGAATGAAGCGAATTTCAGCCCGCATCCGTTCCCCATCCAAAGTACGCAAGGTAATCAGCAAACGGTTGGAAGGCTTGCTGCCCACATCAGCAGCCCTACTCATGGCCTCAAATGTTTTGCGCTCAACCGCTTCTGCCAGTTGGGCAACCGGCATGGAACGCACTTCAGCCATCCCCTCAAAGCCAAACAGGGTCACGTAAGCATTGTTGGCGTACAGGTGCATCCCTTGGGAAATATAGGCAATCGCCTCCCATGAATAATCTACCAACCAATGGCAGCGCAACTCCGACACGCCCAGCAGGTGCTTGCAGTCGCGGAAATCCTGCTTGATCGCCGAATAACGCAACAGGAAATCAATATACTGCCCGAAATACTCCAAGTCATTCAGGGGCAACGTGCAGGATTCAACCCCCATCAGCCAAGTGGTCAAGCCCTGCCATTCATCGCGGGAAACCCACACCAGCAAGGTATCAGGCGAATAGCGTTGCAGCATTTCCAGCAACTCGACAGACGGTGCTGACTTCTCATGCGGGCAAAACAGCAGGTGCGGCTGAAGCTCTTGCAACACCGGGATCAGTTGCTGCACTGATGCCACCTGTTTCAGCTCCAACAGCACGTCAGCATGGCGTAGCGCAGCATCCAGTGAAGCTGTTACTTCGACATTCTGATCAACGACTACGCAATGTATCTTCTGCTTTTTCATACCACAGAAGATACGCATCAGGCCATGACAAACCTACATAAAGACCGATTATCGAGTATGACTAGAGGATGAACTGCTTATCACGATTGCCGCAGTGGGGTAAAATCGTTCTCTTCGAAACTTAGCGGGGAATTATTTTCCGTTTTTTTTACGCCAGCTACGGCACACGCTCTCTTCATACTTTGAGCCACCCGGCAAGCATTCGCACGCTTCGCCGTCCTTGTCACGATCCAGACCTTTCCAGCCTTTTTTCTTGGCGTTGTAATAATCCTGCGCGGCGGACTGATTGCTGAACGACTTGCATGATGTACCCTTGGCATACGCGGCACTGGTTCCCAGCAGCAGGGATAGGGCAAAAATGGTGATCAACTTGGTTTTCATGGGGCGTCTTATAAAATAATCAACATAGCAGCAAAATCCGTTACCGGAAGCCAGAAACAAAAAAGGCTCACATTCATTACTGTAAGCCTTTGATGTTTTAGGGGGATTTGGTGGGCCCACTAGGACTCGAACCTAGGACCAAGGGATTATGAGTCTAAAGCAAAACACCAAATTATCAAGCATTTCACCCAATATCGTTTTCAGGGAATACCCCCGTTTCAACCATCATAATCATACACTTACAAAGCCATTTTCATGAGGAATCCACCATTGTGGGCGCTCAAAGCAGGGCAGGGCAGGATAGCCCAACTCAACCCACAGCCGCCAAATCCAACGCCACATGACGGTACTTATCGCTCACACCCACCCGCTCATACACATTAAAATACGTCGTCGTCCCGCTTGTCTGGATAGAATCCCGCAACGCATCCATCGCCGCCGCCCACTCCGCATCCGTCTCCCCATCAAAATTCACCATCTCCAACCGCAACAACCCCAACACCGCCTTGGTATTGAGTTCACCCTTCGTATTCGGCTTAAACGCCCGCATCACCAACGACTGCAACCGCGCATCCGCCCCATCCGACCACCGCGTAATACACGCCTCAATCAACGCCTTCGCCGCCTGCAACTCCTCCGTGAACGTAATCACCGCCGCCATCGAGCGCACCACCTTAAACTGCCCATCGAAGCTAACCAGGGAAAGATTCCCCTTATCCCCACCCACCTTAGCCCCATACTTCTCAGCCGCCACCCGCACCAAATCCTCCACATCCTGCATAGCACGCTCCTTAAACTCCCGCAGTGCCTCGCTCAACAACTTCGCATCATGCGCCAACGTCCGCACCACCTCATCCCGCAACAAATCCTGCTCCCGAATCTGCGCAACCGGCACCATATGCCCCAGCGCATTTTCACGATAACCCTCAGGCACAACCAACTTAGCCATTAAAACCACCTAAAAACACAAAATTACAGCAACCTAAGTATAATACAAAACAATAGCCGCCATAAAACAACAGGATAACCACAAAGCCATGTTACTGCCTGATACGACTGCTGAAATCGTCAACGCCCTTGAACGCCACCTCATCGCCAGCATCCTCGCCAGCATCCGCACCCGGCTACACAACTGGGGACGCTGGTGGTTCCGTGACAACCAACTCACCATCAACCGCGACACCGGCATGATCACCCAATCACCCGCCGGAAAGCTCCTCGACCATGCCCCCGTGCGCACCAACACCGGCTACTGGCAAAGCCACGGCACACCCATCAACACTGACGACGCCCTCAGTCTCCACCTGCAAATCATCACCCAGCTCAGCCCGGCTGAAAGGCGCGAAATCACCCGCCACTACGCCGAACACGCAACCGGCAGCACCCCAGCGCAACGCCAAACACGCCGCCGCGCCATCCAAAAACTAGCCGGATGCTAATTTGTGACATAATCTAAAAACAACTACTGGATACGCGCCGTCGCCTTCGCCAAATGTCGGCGGTGTGAATTCAAACTCTGCCGCAATGTCCCCCCATCAATTGGCTTCTCCATCGGGTTAGCCACATTCCACGCCATCGCCTCACTCATCGCCTCACCCATCAACTCAGCATCCCCATGCAAACTCCCCAGCCAATACTTATTCATCACCTGCTGACGGCTACGCGCTGTCCGGCTCTCCTGGCGCTTATCGTACCCAATCAGCTCATACTGCTGGGTCACACTATCCGGCGTAAACCCATTCGCCTTCCAAAACAATTCCCACGCATTCAAACTCTCCACCACAGGGTCGCCATTCAACCCCAGCACGCCCTCACCTGCAAATCGTAGCGCCGCCAGAGGGTCACGCACAAACTTAGGCACAACCTTCTCCATAGCCCTATCTACATGCCCATCTGCCAACAGCGAACCCGCCACCGGCAAGCCCAGAAAATACCCAATACCGGGGCCAGCCGCCTGCTCCAAATAATGCAACGCCAAATCCTTACCCTCCAACTCCCGATTTGGCGAGCGCACCAACAATTCACCAATCCCAATCCGACTAGAAAGATCAATCCCAAGGCCAGCATTCACCACCCCACGGAACAGCAGCGCCTCCATACCCTCACCACCCGTCTCCAACACCGCCTGGCGCATCTCCTCAACCCAATCCTCATCATCGCCCCACATCGCCGCCGCCATCAACGCCAGCGCTGCCAGCACCACATACCCCTGCACCCGCTTACCCGACGAAAACTTACCCCCCGCCACCATGCCGCCCAACGCCAACCCCGTAAAGCCCAGCGGCAACGCCGACACCCCACCCAATACAAACGTCACCCCCAACAACCCCAACAAACGCCCACGCGCCTTCACATCCCCCTTACCCCAATCCCGCGCATTCTTCAGCAAATAAAACAACATATGCTGGCTATACGACTTAAACATCAACAACACCTTCATGTGCGGTGCCTGCATCACCCGCGCCCGATTCGCATTAGAATAATCAAAATGCGCCATCGTCGTCATATCAAACCCCATCAGCACCGCCACCTCATGTGGCTTACCCGCCGACCGCGCCAACCGATACGCCGCCAATGCCGTCACCTCCCGGTTCACCACCTCAGCCCGCTGGAACAAATGCCCCACCTTCCCCATCCACTTCTGATACGTCACCGAATTCTGCAAATTATCCGTATCCCCAAGCCCGGCCAGCGCCAGCGCCTGCGACCGATCAACCAACCCTATCCCCTGCCATTCCGCCATTGCAGCAACCTCATCCGCGCTCAATGCCCCATCCCGAATAGCCGACTGCCCATCCGTCCACGACCCCTTCGCGCTCAACTGGCCAGCAGCCCGCAACAACTCCTTGCCCGCCTTATCAAACCCAAACTCAGCCCCCAACACCGGGTACGCCACCACCGCCGTCTGTGTCGTATTAATCAACGCCGCCGCAGGGGAAACCCCAAGGTACATAAAAAAGCCAAACGCACCCATCCCCGTCGCAAATGCCGAGCTAGTCGGGTTCAGCACCCAATCATGCCGCAGCTTCATCTCCTCCCGCAGATTCCCCGCCACCGAACGATTCGCCTCCGGCACACCCCGCGACTCCGTTTCAATCTCATCCAAAATCGCCACCAAATCATCCCGCGCTTCCAGCTTCGCAATCTGGTGCGCCTGATGCATCATGCTATGCGCGAAAGAATTCAGCGCATCCTCGCTATACCCCGCCGTCCCCTTACGGTGAATATGGCTCTTGCGCATCGACATATCCGGCAACAACTGCAACATCGCCTGATAAATATCGTCATCGACCTTCTGCCCAGAATCCTCCATCGTCTTCATCAAACCCATGAACGCACTCATTTCCGCCAAATCATCCTGCGTCTTCTTCTCGCTACGCACCCCAAAATCCACATTCTCAAACCCCTTCTCTGTCCACTCCTTCTTCAGAGTGGTCGCCTCCTTATCCGTATCCACCATCGAAAACACCCGCTCATGGGTATCATCCTGCAACACCCACGCACTACCACCAGCAGTATCCACCTGCACCGCCACCAACGGCTTACCAATCAAATCTGCCCGCGAATTCGCCGACGCCCTTGCCTGCTCCTCCGTCGCCCACGTCCCCGCATCCTGATTAGCCTCAGCCTCAGACGCAAAATAACGCCCATCCCCCCGAATCTGCCAGCGCACCTCCCCTGTGGTTGGGTCTGTTACCGTATCAATCGGCTGCGCCTTCTTCATATACGTCGTAATACCACCCACCAAATCCGTGCGCTGGCGCTTACCACTCACAAAATAGCGCCCCGCCCGGTGCAGCGGGAAGTAAATCCCATTCAAGCGGGCCGCCTCAAACTCCGCCCGCAACTTCCTGAGCAACGCCGCCTTCTGTGACTCACCCATTTCCGCCTTCGCCACATTCGCCTCAAGCGCCAACTGTGCCCGCTTAAACCGCGCCTCATACTGATCACGCGCCCCGGTAAAAATCGCCCTCGCCTCATCTGGCAAATTCCCAAACTTCCGCGCCAACTCCGGGTAATGCTTCGCCCGCTTCTCCGACTCAATCAACGCATTCTTCAAATTACGCCAATCAGTAGCCGCCCGCTCAGCCGCCTCAGTTGCCAAACGAAACGTCTCCGCACTCGCGTTACTCGTCGCCAACTTCCTCACCCGCATCTGCCGCGCCACCTTCAGCTTCCGCGCCAGCTCCACCACATCCGCTGTCGCCGCCACCTCCACCGCCGTGCGTCGCTGTGCCTGTGTCACCGACACCCCCGCAACCCCCAAATCCTCCCGAATCCGATCAACCCCACCCAACACACTCGCCTTCAACGGCTCATACTTCGGCAACGACGGGTCAACCCCAAAGCGTGTTGCCTCATGCATCACATGCGACAACGCCACCTTCACCTTGCGTGGCAACGCATTCCAGCCCTGCGCCAACTCCGCCGACTCCGCCAACATACCCGCCCGTGCCGCCTGCATCTCATCCAACCGCCGCAAATACCCCTGCATAGCCGTCACGCCATTTTCAACCCCAACCTCCACCAACTGGCGCAACGTCAGCGTACCCGCAAACCCATTCTTCACCACCTCATTCGCCTGACCCGCCGACCACGCCAACGACTTATCAATCAACTCCCTCGCACGCTTCAACCCCACCTTATCATCCGGCAAATCCACCCCATCCCACACCGCAGCATCTGGCGACCACTTAGGGTTAGGGTCAGCCACACTAAACTTCACCCCGCTTTCGCTAGCCCCAGAACGACCAAGCCCCTCACGAGGAGGGGCTTGGTCATCAACAGGCTGATTGTTTTGTCGGTCTACGCCGCCCGTAGCAGCGCCCGAATTTCGTCGGCTGATTGCCGCATCTCTTTCCGCAAGGATTCGGCTTCTAACGGACTCAACAGGCGTGAAGTTGGCAAGGTAGCGGGCTTCGCTTTGGGTAAGGGCTGCAAAGCCGTAGCCAGTGGCTTCTCTGAACGCATTCTCAATATCCCCATAATTGGTTCTGAGCTTAGAAAGTATGTCATCGGAAGGCTTCAAAGTAGCACTGAACTGTTTTCCGGTCAACGCCACCGACCCCGCAACCACCCCACCAGACTGCTGAATATGCGAAGCCAACGCCGCAAACGTACCGCCCTGAGTCAGCGTAT